>DASWBP010000306.1:0-9972 GCA_036390555.1 Burkholderiales bacterium
CGTGACCCATCACCGCCGCGAGCTCGTCGTCGGTCGGCTGCAGGCGGTCGATCAGGCCGGTGTACACCGCGATCTTGCCGCCCGGCATGCACCAGGCGTTGACCTCCTTCGCGGTGATGACGTTGGTCTCCCATTTCCAGCTGGGCGCGTCGCTGCGGAACGCGGCGGTCTGCGGGATCAGGCGCTGCGCGATGCGCCGCACGCGCTCCACCTGCGCCGGGTTCTGGTTGACCTGGCCTTTCTTGGCGGCGCTGCCGACCTGCTGCTGGTAGGCCTTGTCCGCGCTGGCGTTGATCTCCGCGGACGAGATCAGCATCTGCTGCGTGCGCTCCACGCCCACGGCGCCCGGCTTGGTGGTCTGCACCGTCTGGCAGGCGGCGAGCGCGCACGCAAGCGCCGCGACCAGCAGGATTCTGAGCATGTCGAAAGCCTACACGCGCACGCGCCAGATGACGAGGGCCGCGCCGGCCAACGCCGCTGCCGCGCTCAGCGTGAAGCTGAGTTCGGGCCCGAGCGCGCCCCAGGACCAGCCTGCGAGCAGCGTACCGGCGACGCCGCCCAGCCCATAGGAGACGCTCGAGTGCAGCGTCTGGCCGCGCGCCTGCAGCGCACCGGTGAACAGGCGATGCACCATCGCCACCGACGCGGCGTGGTAGGCGCCGAAGGTGGCGGCGTGCAGCACTTGCGCGAGCGCCAGCAGCGCGACCGAGTGCACGCCCCAGCCGATGACCAGGAAACGCAGCACGGCGCAGGCGAGGCTCGCGGCGAGCACGGCGCGCAGGCTGAAGCGCCGCAGCAGGCGCGGCAACCAAAGGAACAGCGCGATCTCCGCCAGCACGCCCAGCGTCCACAGCACGCCGATCGCGGTCTTCGAGTAGCCCTCGGCCTCCAGGTAGATCGAATAAAAGGCGTAGAGCGCGCCGTGGGCGACGTTCATGCACAGCGACGCGCCGAAGAAGGCAAGCACCGCGGGTCGCGCGAGCACGGCCATCAGGCGCTCGGGGATGTGCCCCGCACCGAGCGCCACGCGGCGCGCGGGCAGCAGGAGCGAGGCGGCAAGCGCGAGCGCCGCAAGCGGCAGCACGGCAGCCAGGAGCGCCTGTGGCGAGCGCGCGTCGAGCCAGGCGCCGGTGGCGAGCACGCCGGCGATGAAGCCCACCGAGCCCCACAAGCGGACCGGGCCGTAGCGCTCTGTGCGGCCCTCGAGCGCGCCGAGCGTGAGCGCCTCGACGATCGGCAGCGCGCCCGCCGAGAGCAGGCTCATCGCCAGCATGAGCGCGGCGAGGGCCGCCGCGCCCGCGGCCCAGGGCAGCGCCGCGTAGCCCGCGAGCAGCACGCCGGCGGAGAACACCACGATGCCGCGCGCCGCGCCGCTGCGATCGGCAAGCCAGCCCCAGAACGCCGGCGCCGCCACGCGGGCGAGTTGCGGCATCGCCAGCACCATGGCGATCTCGCCTGCGCCCAAGCCGCGCGCAGCGAGGTACAGCGCGAAATACGGCACCAACGCGCCCACGTACATGAAGTAGGCGAAGAAATACGCAGACAATCGCAGCGCGGGGGTCATCGCAACGCATCTTACCCACGCACGCCGCGCACCAGTGGTGGCGCCGCGCGCCGCCGGAATCGCGGCCGAGTCGTGCTATAAACGCGCGCCATGCCACGCCTGCATCCCTCGCGCGCCGCGTTCTACCTCCTGTTCACGCTGTCCGGATTCGCCGGGCTCATCTACGAATCGATCTGGACGCACTACCTGAAGCTGTTCCTCGGGCACGCGGCCTACGCGCAGTCGCTGGTGCTGGTGGTGTTCATGGGCGGCATGGCGGCGGGCAGCGCCTACTGCAGCCGGATTTCGGCGCGACTGAAGAATCCGCTCGCGGGCTACGCGCTGGTCGAGGCGATCGTCGGGCTGTGCGCGGTCGCTTTGCACGAGATCTTCGTCGCGGTGACCAGCTGGTCGTACGCCAGCCTGCTGCCGGGACTCGGATCGGAGTGGCTGGTGCTCGGCGCCAAGCTCGCCATCTCCTGCCTGCTGATCCTGCCGCAGTCGGTGCTGCTGGGCGCCACGTTTCCGTTGATGAGCGCGGGCCTGGTGCGCGCGCATCCGCAGGCCTCCGGCGAATCGGTGTCGATGCTGTACTTCACCAACAGCCTGGGCGCCGCGGTCGGTGTGCTGGTGGGCGGCTTCCTGCTGATCGACTGGGTCGGCCTGCCCGGCACGCTGCGCACGGCCGGCAGCATCAATCTCGCGCTCGCCGCGGCGGTGTGGCTGCTCGCGCGGCCGATGGCGGCGCCTGCGCTCGCCGCGCGCGCCGGCGGCGAGCCGCGCGTGGCGCTCGCGCTCCTCGCGGTGGCGTTCCTCACCGGCATGGCGTCCTTCATCTACGAGATCGGCTGGATCCGCATGCTGTCGCTGGTGCTCGGCTCCTCGACGCACTCCTTCGAGCTGATGCTCTCGACCTTCATCCTCGGCCTGGCGCTGGGCGGCTACGCGGTGCGCCGGCGCGTGGACGCGGTGGCGAGTCCCGAGCGGCTGATCGGCTGGGTGCAGCTCGCCAAGGGGCTGCTGGCCTTGCTGACGCTGATCGTCTACGACCGCAGCTTCGAGCTGATGGAGTTCCTGATGAAGGGCCTGGCGCGCAACGAGTCGGGCTACCTGCTGTTCAACCTCTCCGGGCAGGCGATCGCGGCGCTGGTGATGCTGCCCGCCACCTTCTGCGCCGGCATGACGCTGCCGCTTCTCACCGGGGCGCTGCTGCGCCGCGCCGCCGGCGAGCGCGCCATCGGCCAGGTGTATGCCGCCAACACGGTTGGCGCGATCGCCGGCGTGATGTTCGCCGTGCACGTCGGCCTGCCGGGCCTGGGGCTGAAGGGCACCATCGTCGCGGGAAGCCTGGTGGACGCGGCCATCGGACTTGCGCTCCTCTACGCGTTCGTCGCTCCGCGCAAGGTCTTCGCGTTCGCCGTGGCCGCGAGCCTGGCGCTGTTCATCCCGATCGGCGCCGCGTTCAAGCTGGACGTCAACAAGATGACCGCCGGCGTCTTCCGCCACGGCGACCTGGAGAGCTCGCGCGACGCCAAGATCCTCTACGAGAGGGACGGCAAGACGGCGACCGTGCACCTCGCGCAGTACGGCAGTGCCTACAGCATCCGCACCAACGGCAAGTCCGACGGCTCGATCAACATGACGGGCGACGAGGTGCGCGACCGCGGCTCCGACGAGATCACCATGGTGCTCACGGCGGCCGTGCCGCTGGCGCTCAAGCCCGAGGCGAAGAGCGCGGCGGTGATCGGCATCGGCACCGGCCTCACCACGCACACGCTGCTGCAGAGCCTGGCGATCGAGCGCGTCGAGACCGTCGAGATCGAGGCGGCGATGGCCGAGGCCTCGCGCGGCTTCATGCCGCGCAACAGCGCGACCTTCCTCGACCCGCGCAGCCGCATCCTGATCGACGACGCCAAGACCTTCTTCTCCTCGCACAACCGGCGCTACGACATCCTCATCTCGGAGCCCTCCAACCCCTGGGTGAGCGGCGTCTCGAGCCTGTTCACGCGCGAGTTCTACCGGCGCATCCGCGCGCACCTCAACCCGGGCGGCATGCTGGTGCAATGGTTCCAGCTCTACGAGATCGACGCCTCGCTGCTCGCCTCGGTGATGCGCGCGCTCGGCGAGGAGTTCCCGCACTACGCGATCTACGCGCCGAGCGACCACGACGTGCTGATCATCGCGGGCGACGCGCCGCCGGGGCCGCCGCAGGCGCGCGTCTTCGAGCAGCCCGGCGTGGCCAAGGAGCTCTGGACCGTGCACCTGCTCGCCATCGGCGACCTGGATGCGCGCTACCTCGGCAACCGCGCCACCCTCGAGCCGCTGTTCGCGAGCTACGGCATGCCCGCCAACTCGGACTACTACCCGGTGCTCGACCTCAACGCCGCGCGCCACCGCTTCACAGAGAAGAGCGCCACCGACGTGGTGGCGCTGCTCAACCTCGGCGTGCCGGTGCTCGAGCTGCTCGAGCCGGGCTTTGCGCGCCGCGCCGCCAACCCGCTGCACAAGGGCGCCTACTCCTTCCAGCGCATCGAAGACGCGCGCCAGGCGGCCTATGCGCGCGACTTCCTGCTGCGCCGGCCGCCGCCGCCGCAGGAGATCCCGACGCCCCTGCAAAAGGACCTCGAGGTGGTCAAGCTGCGGCTGCTGGAGTGCCGCGACCCGCGAGAGCTCGATGTCTGGCTGCACAGCCTGCTGCGCGTGGCGAAGCTGGTCAACCCGGCGCTGCCGCCGGGCGAGGCGGGCGCGCTGTGGGCGCGCGTCGCGGGCGCGGGCTGCGTGGCCGCGCTGCACGAGTTCCAGCGGCAGTGGATACGCCTGTTCCAGGCGGTCGGCGCGCGCGAGGCGCAAACCATGGCGGCGCTCGCGGCGCAGCTGCTCGAGTCGACGCCCGAGCTGAGCGCCGACGGGCGCGAGTACCTGCTGCTCGCCGGCATGAGCGGCGCCATCGCCGCGGCGCGCCACGAGCAGGCGCTCGCGCTCTGGGATCGCCATGTGGATGAAATCCCCGGCGCCGCCACGCAGCCCGGCTTCCGCCTGCTGCGTTGCCATGCCGGTTTCGGCGCCGAGGCGGATTGCGCCGATGCCTTCCGCGCCTACGCGGTGAACTAGTCCGCGCGCCAAGGTGGTCGCTCGAAAGCCCCTGCAGGAAGTGGTAGTATGAATCGCGCCCGGAGGCATGCCGACAGAGCGGAGCGCCGGACGCGTGCAGGATTTCACATAGACCGTTCGACCTGGGGAGCCGATTTATGCTGCGCAGCGTACTGAAGATCCTGATTCCCGCGATTGCCCTGCTGCTGGTGGGTTGCCGCATCGCGCCCGTCTACGACGTCAACCAGGCGCCGGTCACGACGGCGCGCCCGATCTCCATGTCCGATGTCGAGCAGGCGATCCGCCAGGCGGGCGCGAGCCTGGGCTGGCAGATGGTGCCCAAGGGTCCCGGCAACATCGAAGGCACGCTGATCCTGCGCGAGCACCGCGCGGTCGTGGACATCAAGTACGACACCAAGACCTATAGCATCAAGTACAAGGACAGCAGCAACCTGCAATACGACGGCGCCTCCATCCACAAGAACTACAACGGCTGGATCCAGAACCTGGACAACGGCATCCGCGCCCGCCTGACGGGCCTGTAGGCGCCGCCAGGCCCCGGCCCGCACGCGATCCGCGACCCGTGAACGCCCGCACCGAAACTGGCCCGACCTCGGCGCAGACCGCGTTCGAGCTCGAGCTCGCGCGCGCCATCGCGGAGGTCACCAACCTCGAGCTGCCGCCGGAGCGCATCGACCCGGCCGCGCCGCTGTTCGGCGACGAGGGACTGGGGCTCGATTCGATTGACCTGCTCGAGGTGGCGCTGCTGATCTCGCAGCGCTACGGCTTCTCGCTGCGCTCCGACGATCCGGAAAACAAGCGCATCTTCGCCTCGCTGCGCAATCTCGCCTCGCACATCTCCCAGCACCGCACGAAGTAGTTCCGTGACGCCGCCTGCGGCGCCGCGCTGGCTCCCCGCGGCCGCGCTGCTGCTCGCCTGCGCCTGGCCGCTCTCGCTGCATGCCGCGGTGCTGCTGGGCGCACCGCATTGGGTCCCGCGCCTGAACGCGGGCGCGCTGGCGCTGGCCGCGGTGCTCTGGGCGGCGGCGCGGCGCAGCGCGGGCGCCACGCTGGGCGCCCTTGGCCTCGCTCTCGCCGCCGCCGCCGTCGCCCTGGCTGCGCCAGCGCTGCTGCTTTATGCGCCTCCCGTGCTGATCAATGCGGCGCTCGCCACCGTATTCGCCGCCAGCCTGCGTGCCGCGGGCGAGCCCGTGATCACTCGCTTCGCGCGCCTGGAGCACGATCCGCTGCCGCAGGAGCTGGCGCTCTATACTCGCCGCTTGACGCTGATTTGGGCGGTGCTGTTCGCCGGCATGGGCGCCGTGGCGCTCGCATTGGCGCTCGGTGCTTCGCTCCAGGCCTGGTCTACTTTCACGAATGTGGGCTGCTATCTGCTGGTCGCCGCGCTGTTCGCCGGCGAGTACGCGTACCGCCGCTGGCGCTTCCGGCAATACCGGCACGCCTCGCTGCTGGAGCTGGCGCGCAACGTGCGCCGCGCCGGCCTGTTTGGGCGCCGCTAAGGATATCGATGGCTGAGCTCGCGCTCGTCAGGGGGCTCGCGCCCGAGGACACGCTCGGCTGGCGCGACGGGCGCCCCGTGTCGCTACGGCGCGTGCTGCGTGCCGCCCAGGCGCTGGCCCCGCGCCTGCCGCAGGGCGGCCATTGCATCAACTTGTGCGACGACCGGCTCAATTTCATCGTCGCCTTCGCCGCCGCGCTCATCGCGCGTGCGACGACAGTGCTGCCGCACAGCCGCGCGCCGCAGGTCCTCGAGGAGCTGGGTCGCATGTACGGGACCGCGCAGGTGGTTGCCGACCACGACGACGCCGAGCACGTGGGCGGCCTGCGCCTGGACGCTCGCGCCTGGCCGGAGGCGGAGGCGCTGCAGGCCGTGCCCACGATCCCCGCCGGGCATTGCGCGGCCGTGCTGTTCACCTCGGGCAGCACCGGCGCGCCGCAGCCGCACGCCAAGAGCTGGGGGGCGCTCGTGCGCGCCGCGCAGGCCGCGGCCGCGCGCCTGCCGGTCGCGCCGGGCAGCGCCCTGCTGGGCGCGGTGCCGCCGCAGCACATGTGGGGCTTCGAGATGACGGTCATGCTGCCGCTGCAGGCCGGCTGCGCGGTGGACGCCGGCTGCCCGCTGCTGCCGGCGGACATCGCCGCGGCGCTCGCGCGCTTGCCCGGCGCGCGCTGGCTCGTCGCCACGCCGCTTCACCTGCAGTCCTGCCTGACTTCCGGGCAGGCCATGCCGCCGCTCGCCGGCGTGCTGTGCGCCACCGCGTCGCTCGGCGCGGAACTCGCCCAGGCCGTCGAGCAGTCCTGGGGCGCGGCGCTGTGGGAGATCTACGGCAGCACGGAGACTGGCGCGATCGCCACGCGGCAACCGGCCCGCGAGACGGCGTTCCGCGCCGTGGCCGGCGTCACGCTGCACGCCACCGACGGCGGCACCGAGGCGCGCGGCGGCCAGCTCGACCAGCCGGTGATGCTGGGCGACATCGTCGAGCTGCGCGATGACACGACATTCGATCTGCGCGGCCGCATGGCTGACCTGGTGAAGATCGCAGGCAAGCGCGGTTCGCTGGCCGCCCTGACGAGCGAGCTGCTGCGCGTGCCCGGCGTGCGCGACGGCGTTTTCTGGCTGCGCGACGGCCCCGGGGAAACACGGCTTGCGGCGTTTGCCGTCGCGCCGGGCGTCAGCGTGGCGCAGGTGCTCGCCGCGCTGCGCAAGCGCGTGGACCCCGTGTTCCTCCCCCGGCCTCTGATCCTGCTGGGCGCTCTGCCGCGCAACCGCGCGGGCAAGCTGTCGCGCGAAAGCCTCAACGAGCTGATCCTGCGCTACGGACACGCCAGCGCCGCGGCCGACGGCACGGCGCGCTGGCAGCGCGTGCCGCATGCGCATCCGGCGCTGCCGCACCACTTTCCGGGGGACCCGATCGTTCCCGGCGTGTGGCTCCTGTCGCTCGTCGAAGAAGCGGCGCGCGAGCGCTTCGGCGCGGGCCTGCGCCTGCGCGGCGTGCCCGAGGCGCGCTTTCGCCGCGTGCTGCGGCCGGGCGAGCCCTACCGCATCGAGTTGACGCGCGTGGCGGCCGGTCGTCTCGAGTTCGTGGTGGAGTCCGCGCGCGCACGCATCGCCGACGGCAGGCTGACCGTGCAGGAAACGCCGTGAGCAGGGCCTGGCTCGAGCAGCGCGAGCGCGGCAGCCTCGCCGCGCTGCGCATGATGACCTGGGTGACGCGCGCGCTCGGCTACGGCCCGGCGCGCGCCCTGCTCGCCCCGATTTGCCTTTATTTCCTCGCCTTGGCGCCGCAGGCGCGCGCCGCCTCGCGGCAGTTCCTCGGGCGCGCGCTTGGCCGTCCAGCGACACTCGGCGACATCTACCGCCACCTGCACACCTTTGCCGGCACGCTGCTCGACCGCGTTGCCGTGCTGGGCGAAGGCGGCGCCGGCTTCGACGTGCGCGTGAGCGGCGCGCAGGTGCTCGAGACGGCGCTCGCGCAGGGGCGCGGCTGCCTGCTGCTCGGCTCGCACCTGGGCAGCTTCGAAGTGCCGCGGGTGCTGGGCGAACTGTGGGGCGGGGTTACCGTCAACCTGCTCATGCACGAGGCCAACGCGCGCGCGGCGAGCCGCTGGGCGCGCGCCCTCGCGCCCGAGCTCGCGCAGCGCATCATCGAGCCGGGGCAGCCCGAAACGATGCTGCGGGTGCGCGAGTGCCTGGCGCGCGGCGAGATCGTGGCGATGCTGGGCGACCGCGCGCTTGCCGGCGAACGCCGCATCGCCTGCGAGTTCCTCGGCGCGCGCGCGCGGTTTCCCGCCGGCACGCTGGTTGCGGCCGCGCTGCTCGGCGCGCCGGTGGTGACCTTCTTCTGCCTGCATCGCGGCCCACGGCGCTACGACGTGCATTTCGCGCTGCTCGCGGAGCGGCTGCCCGCCGAGCGCCCCGCGCGCGACGCGGCGGTCGAGCGGGCCCTGCACGACTACGCCGCGCAGCTTGCAGCGCAGGCGCGCGCCGCGCCGTACAACTGGTTCAATTTCTACGACTTCTGGCAGGACGCCTGAGATGCGGCGCGCCGTCCTCGTGCTTGCCTTCGCCGCCTGCTGCGCCCCCGGCGCCGCGGACGAAGCCTTCGGCCTCCCCGCGCTCATGCGCGCGCTCGCCTCGGTGCCGCGCGCCGAGGCGAGCTTCACGGAGGTGCGCCGCATGCAGGTGCTGAGCGCGCCGCTCGAGTTGCGCGGCACGCTGCGCTACGTGCGCCCGGACAGCCTCGAGCGGCAGGTGCAGACGCCCTACGAGGAGACCATCCGCATCGAGGGTGGCCGCGTGAGCGTGGACAACCCTGCGCGCGGCGTGCGCCGCAGCTATGCCCTTGCCGCGCTGCCCGCCGCCTACGCGATGGTGGAGAGCCTGCGCGCCACCCTGGCGGGCGACGCCGCCGCGCTCGAGCGCCACTACTGGCTGAAGCTCGCGGGCACGCGCGAGTCGTGGCTGCTCACCCTGACGCCGCGCGACGCCGGGGTGGCGGACATGCTCGCCGAGGTGCGGCTGCACGGCGCCGCGGCGCACATCACGCGGATCGAGTACGACGAGGCGCTGGGTGACCGCACCGTGATCACCATCCGCGAGTCCAGGCCGTGACGCCCGGCGCGCGCCTGACGCTTGCCCTGTGGCTCGCGCTGCTGCTCGCCTGCGGCGGCTGGCTCGCTCGCCAGCTCTCGGTCAGCACCGACCTCGGCGCCTTCCTGCCTCCCGCCGCCACGCCGGCCCAGGAGGTGCTCGTGGACCAGCTGCGCGCGGGCGTCGCGGCGCGGCTGCTGCTCATCGGCATCGAGGGCGCGGAGCCGGCGGCGCTCGCCGCAGCGAGCCGCGCGCTGGCGCGCGGCCTCGAGGAGAGCGGGGCCTTCGAGAGCGTGGCGAACGGCGATGCGGCGCGGCAGTCCCGCGAAGGCGAGCTGCTGTTTGCGCTGCGCTACGCCCTCAGCCCGGGCGTGCAGGGCGAGCGCTTCACCGTGCAGGGGCTGCGCGCATCCCTGCAGGAAGAGCTGGAGCTCATCTCCTCGCCGCTCGGACTGCTCACGCGGCGCAGCCTGCCCGCGGATCCAACGGGCGAATTCCGGCGCATCGCCACGCGGCTGGGCGGGGGCGCGCCGCCGGTGCCGCGCCACGGCGTGTGGCAGAGCGCCGACGGCACGCGCGCGTTGCTGGTCGCGCAGACGCGCGCGCCCGGCTTCGATCTGGATGCGCAGGCCGCCGCCGCGCAGCAGGTGCGCGCGCGCTTCGCCGAAGCCGCGCCGGCGGGCGCCCGGCTGCTGCTCGCGGGGCCAGGACTTGCCGCCGCCGCCTCGCG
>DASWBP010000307.1:0-5220 GCA_036390555.1 Burkholderiales bacterium
GCATCCGAGGTCACCGCGGCCGACGGGCTCGCCGCCGCCCAGGCGGTGCCGACGAGCTGGTGGCCCGCGGCGCGCAGCGCGTCGATGGCGCCGGCGGCGGGAATGTTCGCGCCGGCGACCGCGGCAAAGAGGGGCTCGCCATACTGCACGCCCGGCCAGCCCCCGCCCGCCTCGAATGCCGCGTAATCCGCCGGCGAAGGCGCAAAGGTGTTGGTCTCGTGCTGGAATCCGCCGATTGCGATGCGTGCCATGGCCTGCTACCCTCTTTTGCGTCTGTCCGACCCTAAGGATACCCGCATGAACCGCAAGCTCGTCGCCGCCATTCTGCTTGCCGCCTTCGCTGGCGCGACTGCCGTGCCCGCCGCCGCCCAGGAAAAGGTGCTGCGCGTGGTGCCGCACTCGAACCTGTCGATCCTCGACCCGATCTGGACGACGCAGTACATGGCGCGAAACCATGGCTACATGATCTACGACACGTTGTTCGGCACCGACGAGAAGAGCCGCGTCCAGCCGCAGATGGTGGAGAAGTGGACCGTGAGCCCGGACAACCGCCTGTGGACCTTCACGCTGCGGGAGGGCCTGGAGTTCCACGACGGCAAGCCGGTAACCGGCGAAGACGTGGTGGCGTCTCTCGCGCGCTGGGGCAAGCGCGACGCCATGGGGCAGAAGCTGATGACCTTCGTCGATCGCATGGACGCGCCGACGCCGAACTCCTTCCGCATCTTCCTGCGCGAGGCCTGCGGCTTCGTGCTCGAGGCCCTGGGCAAGCCCTCCTCCAACGTGCCCTTCATCATGCCCAAGCGCGTCGCCGAAACCGACGCCTTCAAGCAGATCGAGGAGCACATCGGCTCCGGTCCCTACATCTTCAAGCGCGACGAGTTCAAACCCGGCGACAAGGCGGTGTACGTGAAGAACGCCAAGTACAAGCCGCGCAAGGAGAAGCCCTCGGGCACCGCGGGCGGCAAGCTCGTCTACGTGGACCGCGTGGAATGGAACCTCGCGCTGCGCGATGGCCAGGCGCAGGTGAACGCGCTCGCCAAGGGCGAGATCGACGTGCTGGAGCGCCCGGCCTTCGAGAGCTACGAGCAGTTGAAGAAGGCGGAAGGCGTCGTTCTGGTGACCAAGGATCCGCTCGGCTTCCAGTACATGGGGCGCTTCAACCACCTGCACCCGCCGTTCAACAACCCGAAGATCCGGCAGGCGGCACTCGCCGCCATGCAGCAGGAGCCGTTCCTGCGCGCGCAGGTCGGCATCAAGGAGTTCTACAAGCCTTGCGCCTCGATGTTTACCTGCGGCACGCCCTACGGCAGCGCCAAGGGCAGCGACATCCAGTCCAAGTCCAACATGAAGAAGGCGCAGGAGCTGCTCAAGGCCTCGGGCTACGACGGCACACCAGTGGTGATCCTCAAGCCCACCGACCTCGCCGCGATCCAGAAGCTGCCGGACGTGGCGGCGCAGCTGCTGCGCCAGGCTGGCTTCAAGGTGGACCTGCAGGCAATGGACTGGAACACGGTAGTGTCGCGCCGGGCGAAGAAGGAGCCGCCAGCGCAGGGAGGCTGGAACATCTTCCTCACCGCGTGGGTCGCGCCCGACATCTGGAACCCGCTCACCAACGCGGCCATCGGCTCGCAGGGTGAGAAGTCCTGGTTCGGCTGGCCGAGCGACGAGAAGATCGAGGCCCTGCGCGACCAGTTCGCGCGCGCCACCGACGATGCGAAGAAGAAGGCGCTCGCCGAGGAGATCCAGGTGCGCGCTTTCGAGATCGGCACGCACGCACCGCTCGGCGAATACGTCAACCCGCTCGCCACGAGGAAGAACATCAGCGGCTGGGTGATCGGGCCGGGCGACATCTATTGGAACGTGAAGAAGAACTAGCCTGACGGCAATGTGAACGAGGGCTCCGCGAGGGGCCCTTTGTCCGGGGGGATCTGAAGGGGGGCGCAGACAGCAGGTCGCAGCCCCCCTTTCTCATATATGTACCGGTTCATCGCGCGCAGGCTGCTTTCCACCATCCCGGTGCTGCTGGTGGTGGCGGTGATGGTGTTCCTCATGCTGCGCCTGACGCCCGGCGACCCCGCGGCGATCCTCGCAGGCGACGCCGCGAGCAGCGAGCAGATCGCCAAGATCCGCGCGAGCCTCGGCCTTGATCGCTCGATCCCGGTGCAGTTCGGCATCTGGGCGAAGAACCTGCTGCAGGGCGAGTTCGGCCACTCCTACTTCTACAAGATGGAGGTGACGCAGCTGATCGGCCAGCGCATCGAGCCCACGCTCGCGCTCGCCACGCTCACCATCCTCATCGCCGTCGTGGTCTCGATCCCGCTCGGCGTCATCGCCGCCTGGCGCTTCGGCGGCTGGTTCGACCGCGCGCTGATGGGCTTCTCGGTCCTCGGTTTCTCGGTGCCGGTGTTCGTGCTCGCCTACATCCTCATCTGGATCGTGTCGCTCAAGCTCGGCTGGTTCCCGGTGCAGGGCTACAAGCGCCTCGCCGACGGCTTCTGGCCGTTCCTGTACCACCTGATCCTGCCCGCGATCACGCTCTCGGTGATCTACATCGCCCTGATCGCGCGCGTGACGCGCGCCTCGGTGCTGGAAGCGCTCGGCGAGGACTACATCCGCACGGCGCGCGCCAAGGGGCTGCCCGAGTCGCGCGTGCTCATGCGCCACGCGCTCGCCAACGCGGCGGTGCCGATCGCCACCGTCATCGGCATCGGCATCGCGCTGCTGATCGGCGGCGTGGTGGTGACCGAATCCGTCTACGCCATCCCGGGCCTGGGGCGGCTCACGGTGGACGCGGTGCTGGCGCGCGACTTTCCCACGGTGCAAGCGGTGATCCTGCTGTTTTCCTTCGCCTACGTGGTGATCAACCTGCTGGTGGACCTCTCCTACGTGGTGTTCGACCCGAGGATCCGCTACTAGCCGCCCATGAACCCGCAGGACCTTTCCGTAGAGTCGGCCAACATCGCGCGCCGGGAGGGCACCTGGCAGCGCCTGCAGCGGCATTGGTCGGTGCGCATCGGCGGCGTGGTGCTCGCGCTGCTCGTGCTCCTGGCGATCGCCGCGCCGTGGCTCGGTACGGTGGACCCGGCGCTGTTCGACGCCGCAAGCCGCGACCTGCGTCCCGGGCAGAGCGGCGAGATCACCACCCTCGATGGCGAGATGATCAAGCACAAGTTCCTGATGGGCTCGGACTCCTTCGGCCGCGACATCTACAGCCGCGTCATCTACGGCACGCGCGTGTCGCTGCTGGTGGGCATCACCACGGCGCTGCTCGCACTCGCCTTCGGCATCGTCCTCGGCCTCTCGGCGGGCTATCTGCGCTGGCTCGACGGGCCGCTGATGCGCGTGATGGACGGGCTGATGGCGATTCCCGCGATCCTGCTGGCCATCACGCTGGTGGCGATGTGGCGCGCGAGCCTCGTGACGGTGGTGGCAGCGATCGCCATCACGGAGATCCCGCGTGTCACGCGCCTGGTGCGCTCGCTGGTGCTCTCCATCCGCGAGGAGCCCTATGTCGAGGCGGCAGTGGCGCTCGGCACGCCGACCTGGAAGATCATGTTCGGCCACATCCTGCCCAACTGCGTCGCACCGCTCATCGTGCAGGGCACCTACATCTGCGCCGCGGCGATTCTCGTCGAGGCGATCCTGTCGTTCCTCGGCGTGGGCCTGCCGCCGGACATCCCGACCTGGGGCAACATCATGTCCGAGGGCCGCGTGCAGTTCATGGCCTACCCGCACAACCTGTTCTTCCCCGGCGTGTTCCTCGCCGTCACGGTGCTCGCCGTCAACACCCTGGGTGACGGCCTGCGCGACACCCTCGATCCGAAGATGGCCAAACGGGTATGACGTCGGGGAGCAAGATCTCGCACCCGGACCCCTTGGGTCGTCCCGGCGAAGGCGCCGCGCGCGCGGGGCACGTGCTCGAGGTGCGCGACCTCACCATCGCGCTGCCGCGCTTTGCCGACCGCACGCAGGCCGCGTCGCGCGTTTCGTTCAGCGTGGACCGCGGCGAGATCGTCTGCCTGGTGGGCGAGTCCGGCTCCGGCAAGTCGGTGATCGCGCAGGGCGTGATGGGCCTGCTGCCCCGGGGATTGCCGGTCACCGGCGGCACGATCCTGCTGCAGGGCGAGGACATCACGCGCGTTTCGCAACAGCGACTGCGCGAACTGCGCGCCACACGCATGTCCATGGTGTTCCAGGAGCCGATGACGGCGCTCAATCCGGTGATGAGCTGCGGCGCGCAGCTGGATGAAGTCCTGCGCGAGCACACGCGGCTCTCGCCCGCGGAACGGCGGCGCAAGATCCTCGACATCGTGAGCGAAGTGCGCCTGCCCGATCCCGAGCGCATGATCGCCTCCTACCCGCACCAGCTCTCCGGCGGCCAGCGCCAGCGCATCATGATCGCCATGGCGCTGGTGCTCGAGCCCGCGTTGCTGATCGCCGACGAGCCGACCACGGCGCTCGACGTCACCACGCAGGCGCAGATCCTCAAGCTCATCCAGGACCTGCAGGCGCGCCACGGCACGGGGGTGCTGTTCATCACGCACGACTTCGGCGTGGTGGCCGAGATCGCGCACCGCGTGGCGGTGCTGCGCCTTGGGGAGCTCGTGGAGCTGGGTGCCAAGGAGGAGGTCCTCAAGCGCCCGCGCCACGACTACACGAAGATGCTGATCGGCTCGGTGCCGACGTTGAAGCCCCATGCGCGCCCGGCGGACGGCGCCGCCCCCGTGGTGCTCGCCACGCGCGGCCTCGACAAGACCTATCGCGACCGCGGCTGGTTCTCGCGACACCGTGAGGTGCACGCCGCAGTGGACGTGAACCTCGAAGTACGCAAGGGCCAGACGCTCGGCATCGTCGGCGAGTCGGGCTCGGGCAAGTCCACGGTCGCGCGCTGCATCGTGCGCCTCATCGACCCGACGAGCGGCGCGGTCGTCGTGCATGGCGAGGACATCGCCACCATGCCGCGCCGGCAGCTGCAGCCGCTGCGCCGGCGCGTGCAGATCGTGTTCCAGGATCCCTACCGCTCGCTCAATCCGCGGCGCAAGGTGCTCGACGCGATCATCGAGGGCCCGCTCAACTACGGTACGCCGCGCGCCGCCGCCGTGCAGCGCGCGCGCAAGCTCATGGAGCTCGTGCGCATGGATCCCGAGTCGCTGGACCGTTACCCGCACCAGTTCTCCGGCGGCCAGCGCCAGCGCATCTGCATCGCGCGCGCGCTCGCCA
>DASWBP010000308.1:0-10671 GCA_036390555.1 Burkholderiales bacterium
GAAGGCCGCGCTCGCGTCGCTCGATCCGCGCAGCCGGCGCATCGTCGAGGCGCGCTGGCTGCGGGAGAAGAACGCGGCGACGCTGCACGACCTTGCCGCCGAGTTCAAGGTGTCGGCCGAGCGCATCCGCCAGATCGAGGCGAAGGCGCTCGAGAAGATGAAGAAGGTGATGCAGTTCGGAGCAGGGGGCGCTGCGACGCCACTTGCGCCCCCCCGCACCCCCCAAGCCTCTCCGGCTGGCCGCGAAGCCTTAGCGAGCGTCCTTTAGCAGGGTCCGCAGGTCCGGGGCGAGGTCCTCGGTGATGCGGTCGTGCCGCACGAAGAGGCGCAATCGCCCCTGCGGGTCGATCACGTAGCTCTGCGCGCTGTGGTCGATCGAGTATTCGCCCGGCGTCTTGCCGGGACGCTTCTCGAAGAAGATCTTGAATTCCTTCGCCGTGCGCCGCGTCGCCTCGAGGTCGCCGTAGAGGCCGAGAAACTGCGGGTTGAAGGCGGGCACGTACTTGGCGAGCACTTCGCGCGTGTCGCGCTCGGGGTCCACCGTCACCATCAGCACCTGCACGCGGTCCGCGTCCGGCCCCAGCTGCTTCATCGCGATCGCCATGTCGGCGAGCGTCGTCGGGCAGACGTCCGGGCACTGCGTGAAGCCGAAGAACACCACCACCGCCTTGCCTCGGAAATCCTCCAGCCGCCGCGGCTTGCCCTGGTGGTCGATGAGCTCGAAGCTCCTGCCATAGTCCACGCCGCTGATGTCGGTGCTGCGGAACTTCGGCGCACCGCCGTCGCAGGCGGCGACGACCGCCAGGCACAGCGCCGCGAGGCTAGAGCGGAAGATAGTGGTCAACGAGCAGCGCCGCGAACAGAGCCGCGAGGTACAGGATCGAATAGCGGAAGGTGCGGCGCGCGAGGCTGTCGCTGTAGTCGAGGTAAATGCGCACCGCGTAGGCGATGAACACGCCGCCGAGCGCAAGGGCCGCGGCAAGGTAGATCCAGCCGCTCATGCGGATGGCGAAGGGCAGCAGCGACACGCCGAACAGGATCAGCGTGTACAGCAGCACCTGCAGTCGCGTATAGCGCGCGCCGTGCGTCACCGGCAGCATCGGCAGGCCCACGCGCGCGTAATCCTCGATGCGGTAGAGCGCGAGCGACCAGAAGTGCGGCGGCGTCCAGGCGAAAACGATGAGGAACAGCAGCATCGATTCGGTCGTCACCTCGCCGGTCACCGCCGCCCAGCCCAGCACCGGCGGCATGGCGCCCGAGGCGCCGCCGATCACGATGTTCTGCGGCGTGAGCGGCTTGAGGATCACCGTGTAGACGATGGCGTAGCCGACGAACGTGGCGAGCGTGAGCCACATGGTGAGCGCGTTCACGTAATGCACCAGCACCCACAGCCCCAGCCCGCCGACCACGACGGCGAAGCCGAGCGTCTGCGCCGTGGTGAGCTGGCCGCTCGGCAAGGGCCGCCAGCGCGTGCGCAGCATCAGCGCGTCCACGTTCTGCTCGACCAGGCAGTTGATCGCCGCAGCCGCGCCGGCCACGAGCGCGATGCCGAGGGTGCCCGCCAGCAGGATGCGCGGCGCCACCATGTCCGGCGTGGCGAGGAACATGCCGATCACCGCGGTGAACACGATCAACGACACCACGCGCGGCTTGGTGAGCGCGTAAAAGGCACGCGCGCGCTGCAGGAAGCCGGCGGGGAGGGCCTGGGTGCTCACGCGGATCGGCGATGCGACGGCAAGTCTTTGAAGGGGCGCAAGTTTAACATGGGGCTGGTGGCGGGCGGCAGGCGCTCTCTTGCCCTGCACGAAAATCGCCACCGTCGCGCACGCGGGGCTTGCGCAGAGCTTCCCTAGCCGACCTGCGACAGGCGCAGCAGCCGCTGCAGGTCCTTCAGCATGCGCGAGGGATCCGGGTCGCGCGGATAGCGCATCATCAGGTTGCCGAGGGGATCCACCACGTAGATGTGGTCGGCGTGCGACGCGCCCGCGGGGAAGCGCGCGGCGGTCGCCGTGCCGCGCTCGAGGCGCGTGCCCTCGATCGCAGCGAGGACTTCTGCGCGCGGCTGGCCATCATCGGTGAGCATCCACAGGCGCTCGACGCGATCCTGGTCCTTGCCCTGCGCGCGGCGCACCTGGCGCATGAAGTAGAGCTTTCGCTCGCAGTACGCGTCGCAGGCGGCGGCATCGAAGCTCACCAGCACCCACTTGCCGCGCAGCGCGTCGAACGGCGGCCCGGCGAGCGGCCGCGGCGGCGCGACCAGCTCGCCGTAGTTGGCGGTCGTGCCCGGCGCCCAGTCGAGCCAGTAGGCGAGCCCGGCGAGCACGAGCGGCAGCGCAAAGACCGCTGCGAGCAGCACGAGCTTCGCGCGCCCGCGGCGCGCGGACTCAGGCCTTGCGCTCACGGCGCACGCTCAGCACGAGGAACAGCACGACCGACAGCGCCGCGAGCGAGTACCACTGCAGCGCGTACATCTCGTTCTTCTCGGCGCCCGAGTCCGGCGCCGGCCAGTTGCGCGCCAGGCCGTCGGCGAGCGGCGAATGCTGCTCGATCACGTAGGGCTCGAGCTTGAGGCCCGACCAGGCCGTGAAGGTCGTGAGCTCGATGTTCTGCCAGACGCGCCCCTCTGGCTTGGCCGCCTCCGGGGCGTAGGCGCGCGGAAAATGCTCCAGCACGCGTCCCTCGACATCGTGCATGCCGGGCGGCGTGAGGAGCTTCGGCAGGTTCTCGCGGTGCGCCGGCGCCGCCACCCAGCCCCGGTTGACGAGCACGTGGCGGCCCTCCGCGGTGCGCAGCGGCTGCACGACGTGGTAGCCGTTGCGTCCGCGGTTCACCTTGTTGTCGAGCAGCACGGTATAGCGTTCGAGGAATTCGCCGCGCAGCTCGACGCGCTTCTCGTTGGCGGCGGCAGCGCGTCTTTCCTCGGCACGCCCGCTCTGCCAGTTGCCGAGCAGCACGCCCGCAGCGCAGCCCGCCGCGGCGAGCAGCGCCGCCCACCAGCGCGGACGGAAGGAGTATGCTGATTTCATGCGCTATGTCGTGATCGGCATGCTGCTCCTGATCGTCGCCAGCCTCGGCTCGGCCCTGTTCTTCGTCTTCCAGGACCGCAGCAACTCGCGGCGCGCGGTGAAGGCGCTCGCGCTGCGCGTGGGCCTGTCGCTCGTGCTGTTCCTGATGCTGATGGCCGGCTTCTACTTCGGGTTCATTCCCGGACGCCTATAAACAACGATGCCGCCCGCAGGCGGCATCGTCAATCTGTCGCCGGGCGGCGACTGCGGCGCAGGCCAGCGGCTCCCTACAGCCAGTAGACGAAGATGAACAGGCCCAGCCAGACGACGTCCACGAAGTGCCAGTACCAGGCCACGCCCTCGAAGGCGAAATGGTGGTCGGGCCTGAAATGGCCCTTCAGGCAGCGCGCGAAGATCACCGAGAGCATGATCGCGCCCACGGTCACGTGGAAGCCGTGGAAGCCCGTCAGCATGAAGAAGGTCGAGCCGTAGGCGCCGGTGGTGAGCTTGAGGTTGAGGTCGGCGTAGGCATGGCCATACTCGTAGGCCTGCACGCCAAGGAAGATCACGCCGAGCGCGATGGTGAAGAACAGGAACAGGTTCAGGATGCCGCGCTTGCCTTCCTTGAGCGCCCAGTGCGCGATGGTCACCGTCACGCCCGAGCTGAGCAGCAGCAGCGTGTTGATCGCGGGCAGGCCCCAGGCGCCCATCGGCGAGAACTTCTCCTCGAAGCCGGGACCGGCCGAGGGCCAGGTCGCCTTGAAGTCCGGCCACAGCGTCGCCTTGTGATCGAGGCTCGCGAGGTCCGGCACCGACAGCACGCGGATGTAGAACAGCGCCCCGAAGAACGCCGCGAAGAACATCACCTCGGAGAAGATGAACCAGCTCATGCCCCAGCGGAAGGACAAGTCCTCCCAGCCGTGGTACTTGCCGCTCTCGGACTCGGCGATGACGTCGCCGAACCAGCGGAACATCATGTACACCACCAGCACGGCGCCGGCGACGATCGAGATCCAGCCGCCGCGGCTGCCGTTGAACAGGAACACGGCGCCGATCGCCATCATGAACAGCGAAAGCGAGCCGAGCACCGGCCAGTACATCGGTTGCGGCACGTAATAGTGCTGCCGCGGAGTGGTTGCGCCTTGCGCCATGGTCTTGGTCTCCCTGAATCCCTGTTTGATCAGCCGAGCACGATGCGCACGACCGTGAGCAGCGTGAAGATGAACAGCGCCACGAGCACGACTCCCGCGACGATGACCTGCAGCGGGCGGATCTGCACGCCCTCGTGGTCGGCCTTGCGGCGGATGCCGATCAGGCCGTAGAGCACGGTCTTCACCACGTCCAGCGCGCCGGCCGGCCGCGGCTCGTGGCCCATCTCGGCCATCATGACCTCCCTCCCCGGCCCGCCACCTCGAAGAAGGTGTAGGACAGCGTGATGGTGCTCACGTCCCTGGGCAACTTCGGATCCACCACGAACACCACGGGCATGCGCCGCGTTTCGCCGGGGGCGAGCGTCTGCTGCTTGAAGCAGAAGCACTCCATCTTGTGGAAGTACTCGCCGGCGCGCGCCGGGCCATAGCTCGGCACCGCCTGCGCGCTCACGGGTTCGCTGCGCACGTTGGCGATTTCGTACTCCACCGTGGCCACCTGGCCGGGATGCACCGTGATGTGGCGCACCAGCGGCCGGAACTGCCACGGCAGGTTGTGCGCGTTGGCGTCGAGCTCCACGGTGACGGTACGCGAGCCGTCCACCTGCGTGTTGGCGGGTGCCTCGGAACGCGCCACCAGCGAGTCCACGCCGAGCGCGACGCAGATCGCGTCGTACAGCGGCACCAGCGCGTAGCCGAAGCCGAACATCGCCAGCGCGACCACGCTCAGGCGCACGAGCATCCTGCGGTTCGCACGCGCGCGCGCCGGCACGGCCTGGCTCATCGGCCCATCACCCAGTACTTGAGGATCAGCCCCACGAACCAGGCCAGCGCGATCGAGGCGAGGATCAGCCCGGTCCTCGCGTTCTTCGACAGGCTCATTTGCCGCGCAGGTCGGGCTGCGGATCGAAGGTGTGGTAGGGCACGGGCGTGGGCAGATGCGTCCACTCGAGCGAATCGGCGCCTTCCCAGGGCTTCTGGGGCGCCTTCTCGCCGCTCCTGATGCACTTGAGCACGATGTACAGGAACAGCAGCTGCGACAGGCCGAAGCCGAAGGCGCCGATCGAGCTGATCTTGTTCCAGGTCTCGAACATCAGCGGGTAGTCCGGAATGCGCCGCGGCATGCCGGCCATGCCCGAGAAGTGCTGCACGAAGAAGGTGATGTTGATGAAGATGGTCGAGAGCCAGAAGTGCCACTGGCCGAGCTTCTCGTCGTACATCTTCCCGGTCCACTTCGGCAGCCAGAAGTACACGCCGGCAAAGCCCGCGAACACCGCGCCGATCGCCATCACGTAGTGGAAGTGCGCCACCACGTAGTAGGTGTCGTGCAGCTGGATGTCGATGGGCACGAGCGACAGCACCAGGCCCGTGAAGCCGCCGAGGGTGAACAGGAACAGGAAGCCGATGGCGAACAGCATCGGCGTCTCGAAGGTGAGCGAGCCCTTCCACATGGTCGCCACCCAGTTGAACACCTTCACTCCGGTGGGCACCGCGATCAGCGTCGTCGCGTACATGAAGAACAGCTGGCCGGTCACCGGCATGCCCACCGTATACATATGGTGCGCCCAGACGATGAACGACAGGATGGCGATCGCCGAGGTGGCGTACACCATCGAGGCGTAGCCGAACAGCGGCTTCCTCGAGAACGCCGGGATCACCTGCGAGATCACGCCGAAGGCCGGCAGCGCGATGATGTACACCTCGGGGTGGCCGAAGAACCAGAAAATGTGCTGGTAGAGCACCGGGTCGCCGCCGCCCGCCGCGTTGAAGAAGGTGGTGCCGAAGTGCCGGTCGGTGAGCGTCATGGTCACCGCGCCGGCGAGCACCGGCATCACGGCGATCAGCAGGTAGCCGGTGATCAGCCAGGTCCAGCAGAACAGCGGCATCCTCATCAGCGTCATCCCCGGCGCGCGCAGGTTGAGGATGGTCGTGACGATGTTGATCGAGCCCATGATCGAGCTCATTCCCAGCAGGTGCACCGCGAAGATGGTGAGGTCCATGCCGATGCCCATCTGCACCGTGAGCGGCGCATACAGCGTCCAGCCCACGCCCGGGGCGCCGCCCGGCGTGAAGAAGGAGATGATGAGCAGGGCGCCGGCGAAGGGCAGGATCCAGAACGACCAGTTGTTCATGCGCGCAAACGCCATGTCGGGCGCGCCGATCTGCATCGGGATCAGCCAGTTGGCGAAGCCGACGAAGGCCGGCATGATCGCGCCGAACACCATGATCAGGCCGTGCATGGTGGTCATCTGGTTGAAGAAGTCCGGGTCGACGATCTGCAGCCCGGGCGAGAACAGCTCCGCGCGGATGACGAGCGCCATCGCGCCGCCGACCAGGAACATGACGAAGCTGAACCACAGGTACATCGTGCCGATGTCCTTGTGGTTGGTGGTGGTCACCCACCGCATCAGGCCCGAGTAGCCCCCGTGGTGGTCGCCGTGCTCGTGGCCGTGGCCGTGACCGTGGGTGTCTACGACTGCGCTCATCGCTATTTCCTCCGGGCCTTGATCTCGGCGGGCTGGATCAGCTCGCCGGTCTTGTTACCCCAGTTGTTCCTCGTGAAGGTGATCACCGCCGCCAGCTCGACGTTGTTCAGGTGCTTGAACGGCGCCATCGCCGTCTTCGCCCTGCCGTTCATCACGACGTCGATCTGCCCGGCCTTGGGCCCGAGCACGACCTTGGAGCCGTCCAGCGGCGGGAACGCGGGCGGCACGCCCTTGCCGCTCCCCTGGTGGCAGGCGACGCAGTTGGCGACGTAGACCTTCTCTCCGCGCGCCTTGAGCTGGTCGAGCGTGTAGTCCTTGGTGTCGTCGTCGGCCGCCTTGGAGGCGAGCGCCTTCTGCTCGCCGACCCACTTGCTGTAGTCCTCGGCGGACACCACGCGCACCACGATCGGCATGAAGCCGTGGTCCTTGCCGCAGAGCTCGGTGCACTGCCCGCGGTACACGCCGATCTTGTCGGCGCGGAACCAGATGTCGCGGATGAAGCCGGGAATCGCGTCCTGCTTGGCGCCGAAGGCCGGGATCCACCAGGCGTGGATGACGTCGGCGGCGGTGGTCAGCACGCGCACCTTCTTGCCGACCGGCACCACCATCTCGCGGTCCACCTCGAGCAGGTAGTTCTGCCCCTTGGCGGCCTTGCCCTCGATCTGCTCGCGAGGCGTGGAAAGCGCGGAAACGAAGCTGATGCCCTCGCCCTCGCCCTTCACGTAGTCGTAGGCCCACTTCCACTGCATGCCCGTCACCTTGACGGTGAGCTCAGCGCTAGAAGTGTCCTTCTGCGCGATCACCACCTTGGTCACCGGCACCGCGATGATCACCAGGATGATCGACGGGATCACCGTCCACAGGATCTCGACGGTGGTGTTCTCGTGGAACTGCGCGGCCTTGTGGCCGACCGACTTGCGGTGCGCGTAGCAGGACCAGAACATGAACCCGAACACGCCCACGAACAGCACGAGCACCAGGACCATCACGGCCTCGTGCACCCAGTGGATGTCGGCCGCGATCTTCGAGGCGGCCGGTTGCAGGTTCCACTCCACGGCGAGCGCCGCGGAGCACAGCGCCAGTCCCAGCGCGCCCACCATCAGCTTCTTCAGCATCCTTGCCCCTTCCCCAATCGACTTGTCATTCGTCTGCCGCGCGCCGCGCCATGCACCAGTACGCCGCGCAGAGCCCCGCAACCTCCAGCCCTGCGAACGGCAGGACCAGCCACGCGCCGAGCGCCGCGAACGCGGCGCCGATGCCCAGCGCCAGCGCCGCGAGCCCGCCGAACACGAGCGCGAGTCCCAGAGGGGAGATCGAGCAATGGCGCTTGGCTTGCACGCAGGACCCTGCCGCGGCGGCCGCGAAAATCGCGCGGAACCTTAACATAGGTCAAGGCTCCGCGACAACGAAATTCCGAGAAGAATCCTCGGCTTTGCTTCAGCCGGACCGCCTTGCGAACTGCACGATGCTGCGTCCGTCCGCAGTCCTGCGCGGCGTGCCTTTCCAGGCGTGGCCGTACACCACTTCGCAGGTGACGCGCGTGCCGGCGTGCTGGAGCGCGGCGCGCAGCCCCTTGCCGGCGAGCCCGCGCGGCCGATCGGCGCGCGCATTGACCTGGCCGCTGCCGCGCAGATCGGCCAACAGCTGCGTCATGTCGCGATAGGCGACATTGATCGTTTCCACGTCCATGACTGGCGCGGAGAAGCCGGCTGCCAGCAGCCAGTCGCCCAGGTCGTGCATGTCGGCGAAGCGGTGCACGCGCGTCTCGCCCGCCGCCGCGCGCAGTTCCTTGAGCGTATCCGGGCCGAGCGTGCTGAACATCAGCAGCCCTTCCGGGGCGAGCACACGCTGGAATTCGGCAAGCGCGGCGCGCGGCTCGCGCACCCAGTGCAGCGCCATGTTCGACCAGACCAGCTGCACGCTGCCCGCGGCGAGCGGCAGCCGCTCGAGGCTCGCGCACAGCGGCGCCGGCGCGCGAGCGCCGAGCAGGCGCGCCCGCCAGCCGATGGCGCGCGAGCGCTCCAGCATCGGCAGCGAGAAGTCGAGCGCGAGGAGCCGCGCGCCAGGATAGCGGCGCGCGAGCGCGGCGGCCTGCGGCGCGGGGCCGCAGCCCGCATCGAGGATCCGCGCGGGCGCGAGGCGCACGTAATCCAGGCGCTCGAGCATGCGCGCGCCGACCTCGGACTCCAGGCGCGAGGCAGCCGCATAGGTCGGCGCCGCGCGGTCGAATCGACGGCGCGCCGCGCGCGCGTCGATCTCAGCCACGAGAGCGCAACACCCCTTCGATGGCTTGGGCCGCCGCGAGCACGTGACGGTCCGACATGGCGACGCCGAACACCGACAGGCCCACGGGCGCCGTGCCCGGCGCATGGCAGGGCAGCGACACCGCGCAGCCGTCGAGGAAGTTGACGACGCCGACGTTGCGCAGGATGCGGAAGTTCCAGCGGAAGTAGTCCTCGTCGCTCTTGTCCACCTCGGCGATCGGCGGCGCGATGGTGGGCGTGGTCGGCATCAGCATCGCGTCGTAGGGCGCCGCCAGCGCCCCCACCTCGCGCATGTATTCCGCGCGCAGGCGTATGAGGTCGACAAGATCGGCCGCGGCGATCTCCTTGCCTAACAGCACGCGCTTGGCGATGCGCGGGTCGTATTCGCCGAGGCGGTCCTGCCAGCGGCGGTGGATGGCGTAGGCCTCGGCGCCGGCGAAGCCGCCGTTCTTGAAGTATTCCGCCTGCCGGTCGAAGGCCGGCACGGCCATTTCGGTGATCACTGCGCCCGCCGTTGAAAGCTTCTTCAGCGCCGCGTCGAACGCGCGGCCGACCTCCGGGTCGAGGTCGTCGAGCAGGCTCGAGCGCGGCAGGAGCAGCCGCAGGCCTTTCACCGGCAGCGCGGCAAGCGGCGCCGGCGCCTCTCCGGCGAGCACCGTGTCGTACGCCGCGCAGCAGGCGACCGTGTTCGCCAGCGGGCCCACCGTATCGAGGATGTAGGAAAGCGGGAAAGCGCCGTCGAGCGGCACGCGCCGCTGCGTCGGCTTCCAGCCGACCACGCCGCACAGCGCCGCCGGCTGGCGGATCGAGCCGCGCGTGTCGCTGCCGAGCGCCATCACGCACATGCCGTCGGCCTGCGCGACGGCCGCGCCGCTGGAGGAACCGCCGGGCACGCGGCCCGTCCTGCGATCCCAGGGATTCTTCGGCGTGCCGTAGTGCGGATTGAGGCCCGTGGTGCCGAAAGCGAACTCGACCATGTTCGTGCGGCCGATGAACACGGCGCCCGCGGCGCGCAGGCGCGCCACGGCGGCGGCGTCCTGCCTGGCAGGCGGCGCGCCCGCGAGCAGCTTCGAGCCCGCGCGCGTCACGTCGCCCGCCACGTCGTACAGGTCCTTCAGCGAAACAGGCAGTCCGTCCACGGGGGAGCGGACCACGCCCGAGCGGCGCAGCCGGTCGGCGTGCTCCGCGTCCGCGCGCGCGCCTTCGGCGTACACCTTCAGGAAGGCGCGCCCGCCCTCGCCCGCGGGATCGGCGATGCGCGCGAGCGCCTCCTCGGCGAGCTTGCGGCTCGTGGTCTTGCCTTCGGCGAGCTCCCTGGAAAGTTCGGCGACGGTCCACATGCGACGAGTCTAGCGCACAATGTTTGCGATGATCCTCCGCGTCACCCGGCGCCTGGCGAACCTCGCCTTTGGCGGCAGCTGCTACCTGTGCCGCGGCGCGGCCGACGGCGTGCTGTGCGCGGCGTGCGACGCCGAATTGCCGCGGCTCGAGGAACCCGCCTGCCCGCGCTGTGCGCTGGCGAGCCCCGGCGGCGCGATCTGCGGCCGCTGCCTCGCGCACCCGCCCGCCTACGACGAGACGCTGGCCGCGCTCCGCTACGAATTTCCCGCGGACGTGCTGGTGCAGGGACTGAAATTCCGCGGCGAACTCGCGCTCGCGCCGCTCCTCGGGCAGCTGCTCGCGGCGCGCCTGCCGCGCGGCGCGCGCGTGGACTGGATCCTGCCGGTGCCGCTGTCGGCCGCGCGCCTGC
The DNA here is from genome assembly GCA_036390555.1 of Burkholderiales bacterium. Taxonomy (GTDB): domain Bacteria; phylum Pseudomonadota; class Gammaproteobacteria; order Burkholderiales; family SG8-39; genus JAABQT01. The sequence goes on from DASWBP010000308.1 coordinate 10,654, forward strand.
GCAGCCGCGGCTTCAACC
>DASWBP010000309.1:0-18674 GCA_036390555.1 Burkholderiales bacterium
ACGGCGATCGAGGCGCGCAGCTGATCATCGGTGATCGGCTGGCCGCCGAGCTTCGCCAGGTCGTCGCGCAGCGCCTGCATCTCGTGGACGTAGAAGCTGCCGCCGATCGCGTCGTTGTAGTCCTGCGGCACGTCGAAATACTTGACGTACTTGTCCTTGAACAGGATCTGCCACATGCCCGAGAGGTTGCGGATCACGTCGCAGATCGAGGGGAACAGCATGCCGTCCAGCACGTCGAGCTTGCCGGTGAGGCCGAGCTCGAGCGTGGAGCGCGGGATGCGGCAGATGTAGCTCTGGTAATAGGCGTCGCCCTGGATCACTTCCATCTGGTCGCCGCCGCCGAAGATGCCCACCGGCAGCATGCCTGCCGCGTGCACGATCTCGCGCGGCACGTAGATCGGCATGTAGCCGATCGCCTTGCGGCCGGGCTTGGCGGCCTTCCAGGCCTTGACCGCGCCGAACTCGAGGTCCTCGAACAGCTGCTCGCAGCGCGCGACGATCTCCTTGGTGCTCATCGGTGCTCCCATTTGGGTGCGCGCTTCTGCAGGAAGGCTTCCAGCCCTTCCCGCGCATCGCGCGTCGCCATCAGTTTCTCGAGATAGAGGGCTTCCACGTCGTCCAGCCGCGCGCGCGCCAGCTCCGCGAAGGGCTCGCGCGCCGCGCGCACCGCGTGCTCCAGCGCCGCGGCGCTCTTTGGCGCGAGGTGCTTGTCGAAATAGGCGGCCGCCGCAGCCACCGGGTCATCGGCGACTTCGTTGAGCAGTCCCCAGGCGAGCGCGCTGGGCGCATCGATCGAGCGGCCCGAATAGAGGAGGTCCTCCGCGCGCGCCTGGCCGATGCGCAGCGGCAGCAGCACGGAGGCCGCCGGCGCGAAGACGCCGAGCTTCATCTCCGGCTGGCCGAACTGGGCGTCGGGCGCGGCAAACAGGAGGTTGCCGGCGAGCGCGAACTCCAGGCCGCCGCCCAAGCACTGGCCGCGGATCGCCATGAGGATCGGCCGCGGCCACTCGAGCATCGTGCCGAGCAGCGCGTGCAGGCTCGCGAGCATCTGCTCGCAGGAGCCCGGCAGGTGCTCCTCGACGCTCGCGCCGAAGGAGAAATGCGGCCCTTCGTGGTCCACGAGCACGGCGAGCAGGCCCGTGTTCTCGCGATGCGCGGCAAAGGCCTGCGCGAGCGCCGCGATCATCGCCGCGTCGATGATGTTGGCTTTCGGGCGCGCGAGGCGCAGGCGCAGCAGCGCCCCGTCCTTTTCCAGCCAGGCCTTGAGGGGCGCGTCCTTCAGGGCAACTTCGCTCATCGCCGCACCTCCTGAGCGCCGGCTGCGCACGGGAACATTCGGGTGCTCCCGGACCCACCGGCTGATCTCGAGAACTTCATGCACGCTTGGCCTTCGGCTGGATCGAGTCGTGCAGGTCGCCGACCCAGCCCGCGCCCGCCGCGAGCCGCTGGCGCAGCTTGACGAAATCCACTTCGCGGTCGTCCTTGCTGCCCTCGTTGAAGGCGGTGAAGCCGGCGCGCGCCTCGGTCATCATGTTGAGCGCGAGCCACGCGCGCGCGTCCTCCTTGTTGCGATTCCAGGCTTCGAGCTTGGGCTTTCTCAGCTCTTCCAGCGTCTTGGTCGTGCAGTCCGGGAAGGTGAGCAGGATCTTGGCGCACAGCTCCTCGATCTTCGCATCGAGCATCGAGAGGTCCACCGTGCCCTTCTTCATCAGCTCCTTGCCCGCCGCGAGCGCCGCGCCGGTCTTCGGGCGGCCGAAGGCGAGGCGCCCGAACTCGTCATACACGCGCTGCGTCTCGACGAGGGGGTTGGCGACGAACCTGCCGTCCACCTTCAGCGCCGGCACGATGTCGGTGAGGATGCCCATGTGGTAGGCCTCGTGCGCCGAGAACGGCTCGCACAGCACGCACGCCGCCATGGCGCGCTCGGCGCCCGCGATCACCGGCAGGAAGTCGGTCGCGCCGCCGATCGGCGCCGAGCCGTGCTTGGGGCCCGCCTGGCCGAAGCGCGCGAGGTCCTGCGCCACGGAGAAGTCGCAGGCCATGCCGATCTCCTGGCCGCCGCCGATCCGCATGCCGTTCACGCGGCAGATCACCGGCTTGTCGCAGGCCATGATCGCCGAGACCATGTCGTTGAACAGGCGCATGTACTGCCGGTACTCCTGCGGGTGGCCCGCGTAGTACTCGGCGTATTCCTTGGTGTTGCCGCCCGTGCAGAAGGCCTTGTCGCCCACGCCGGTGAACACCACGCTGGAGACGTCGCGCGCATCCGATGCGGCGCGGAAGGCGAGGATCACCGCCTTCACCATCTCGGTGGTGTAGGAGTTGTACTGGCCCGGGTTGTCGAGCCAGATCCAGGCGTTGTACAGGCCTTGCACCTCCTTGCCGTCCGGGGTGCGCGCCGGCCGCTTCTCGTAGCGCACGCCGGGGCAGGCGATCCCCGGCAGGTCGTGGTCCTTGAGGAACTTCGCATCCGGCATGCCCATGGCAGAGCCCTTTCGCGTTAAATCGGTATCAGGATACCGAATTAGGGGCGATGATGACCCCGGAAATCGGGCTCCGATTTGATCTAGTTCAAAGAACGGCCACGGGCGAGGGGTCAAATTGGCGCCCATGGACGCCCTCCCCTCGGTTTCGGTGGCGCTCGCCGGCAGCGGCGGCGCCGGGGTCATGACCGCCGGCAATATGTTGCTGGAGGCGGCGGCGCACGCCGGCTACTACGGCCTGATGACGCGCACCAGCGGGCCCCAGATCCGCGGCGGCGAGGCCGCCGCCATGCTGCGCATTTCCACCTTCGCGGGCGACGGCCAGGACGACCGCTACCACCTACTGGCGGCGATCGACTGGCTGAACGTGCAGCGCTTTGCCGCCGAGCTGCCCCTCGGGGCCCAGAGCCTGATCGTGGGCGATCCCGCGCAGGGCGAGCCGCCGGAGGTCTTCACGAGGAGCGGCGCTCGCTACGCCCCCGTACCCCTCAAGGCCACCGCGGGCGAGATCGCCGGCGCCTGGCCGAACATGGTCGCACTCGGCGTGCTCGCCGCGCTGGTGGGGTTGCCCCTCGCCTCGCTCGAGGCGGCCGCCCGCAAGGCGATGAAGAAGGGGCTCGAGCCCGGCATTGCGGCAGCGCAGCGAGGCTATGCGCTCGCGAAAGGCCTGCCGTCCTTCCCGCTCGCGCCGCCGCCGCCGAAGAAGAACCGTTGGCTGATCACCGGCAACGAAGCGGCGGGATATGGTGCATTGCGCGGCGGCGTGCGCTTCGTCGCCGCCTACCCGATCACGCCGGCGACCGAGCTTCTCGAATACCTCTCGCCAGCGCTGGCGAAGGTGGGGGGCACGCTCGTGCAGGCGGAAGACGAGCTGGCGTCCATCAACATGGCGCTCGGCGCCTCCTTCGGCGGCGTGCCCTCGCTTACCGCGACATCGGGCCCAGGCCTGTCGCTCATGATCGAGTCGCTGGGCCTGGGCGTGGCGGCGGAAGTGCCCGTGGTGGTCGTGGATGTGATGCGTACCGGCCCCTCGACCGGCATCGCCACGAAGACCGAGCAGGCGGATCTCGGCACTGCGCTCTACGGGCTGCACGGCGATGCGCCGCACCTGGTCATCGCCCCCAACTCGCTCGAGGACTGCCTCGCCGCCACGGAATGGGCGGTGGGCCTTTCCGAGCAGCTGCAATGTCCCGCGATCGTGCTCGCCGACCAGTACCTCGGCCAGGCGCGCGCAGTGGTGGATGCGCCTGCGAAGGGCGACGGCTTCATCGAGAGGCTGAAGGCGAAAGGCGACGGCGCGGGCGCCGCAGGCGGCGACGCGAAATCCGGCGCTGCCACCAGCCTCGCCGACGAGGCGGCGAAGCCTGCGGCCGGTGCGGCCAAGCCCGCCGCCGAACTGTACAAGCGCTATGCCCTCACACCTTCGGGCGTCTCGCCGATGGCGATTCCCGGCACGCCCGGCACCACCTACACGGCGGACGGTCTGGAGCACAACGAAAAGGGCACGCCCTCCTCGCAGGCTTCCGACCACCTCGCACAGATGGACAAGCGTGCGCGCAAGCTCGCGCAGCTCGATCCCGGCGAGGCCTGGGCGACCGTAGAAGGCGAAGGCGAGACGGCGCTGGTCACCTTCGGCTCCTGCACGGGTCCTGCGCGCGAAGCGCTCGCGCGCCTCGAGGCCGCGGGCGAGAAGGTACGGCTGGTGTCGCTTCGCATGCTCGCGCCCGCGCAGCCGCAGCGCCTCGCGCGCGCCCTCGAGGGCGTCAGGCGCGTGATGGTGCTCGAGCAGAACCACAGCGGCCAGTTCCTCAAGTACCTGCGCGCCGAATACGGCCTGCCCTTCGAGGTGAAGAGCCTGCGCCGCCCCGGGCCGCTGCCTTTCCGTCCTGCCGAGATCCAGGGCGCCCTTGCGCAATGGAGGTCGGCATGAACGCGCCTGCTGCCCCGATGGCCCTCGTCGCCAAGGACTTCAAGTCGGACTACAAGCCGGTCTGGTGCCCCGGATGCGGCGATTACTCGGTGCTCTCGGCGATCACCAAGGCGCTCGCCATGCTCGGCCTCAGGCCCGAGAACGTGGCGGTGGTCTCGGGCATCGGCTGCTCTTCGCGTATCCCCGCCTACACCACCTGCTACGGTTTCCACGGCGTGCACGGGCGCTCGCTGCCGGCGGCGACGGGCCTCAAGGCCGCACGGCCAGACCTCACGGTGCTGGTGGCGAGCGGCGACGGCGACGGCTACTCGATCGGCGGCAACCATTTCCTGCACGCCTGCCGGCGCAACGTGGACCTCACCTACATCGTGATGGACAACCACGTCTACGGCATGACCAAGGGCCAGCCCTCGCCCACCACGGAGCCCGACTGGTCCTCCAAGCTCGCGCCCGGGGGCACGGGCCTCAGGGAGTTCCACCCCCTTGTCATCGCGCTCGCCTCGGGCGCCAACTTCGTCGCGCGCGCCTTTTCGGGCGATCCGAACGGCTGCGCCTCGATGATCGCCGAGGCCGTGAAGCACCCGGGCTTCTCGTTCGTCGAGGTGCTCTCGCCGTGCGTGACCTTCCGCCCCGAACAGCGCGCCTGGAAGGACGCGGTGCACGCAGCGCCGGTCGCGGCCACCGACGACCCCGCGCGCGCCGCGCGCCGCATCATGACCGACGACGGCTTCAACATCGGCGTCCTCTTCAAGGGCAAGCGCCCGCCCTACAAGCCGGGCGTCGGCAAGTCGGCGCAGGAGAGCGCGCAGGCGGTGGCCGCGCTGGAAGCAGGCTTCAGATTGCAGGAGGCGTAATGGATTCCTACGACGACTTCATGGCGCGCGCCTACGCCATGGAACTCGAGGCCACGGAGCGCTACGCGCAGTTCGCCGAGCAGCTCGACACGCACAACAACCGCCAGGTGGCGCAGATGTTCCGCAAGCTCGCCGACGTCGAGGCGCTGCACGCCAAGCGCATCCTCGAGGAGATGCGCTGGCCGAGCATGCCGGCGCTGCCGCCCGCCTACGCCTGGGAGACCGCCGAGGGCCCGGAGACCGCGCACTTCGACCAGCTGCACTACCTGATGCAGCCGATGCATGCGCTGGAGATCGCGCTCAAGTGCGAGCTGCAGGCGCAGCAGTACTTCGAGAATATCGCCGCGAGCAAGGCGCCGGCCCGCGTGCGCAAGGCCGCCACCGAGATGGCCGACGAGGAGCGCGAGCACGTGCGCCTGATCCGCGACTGGATGAAGCGCGTGCCGCAGGTGAAGCCCGGCTGGGACGAGGACCTCGACCCGCCGCAGGTGACCGAATGAGCGCCCGCGCCCGCAAGGCGCTGGCGCGCAAGAAGCCTCGAGCCCGCAGCAAGCCGCAACCCAAAGGAGTTCGCCGCATGAGAGTTCTCCACCCGGAGGGATGGGCGCCGCCGATCGGCTACGCCAACGGCATCGAGGCGCAGGGCCGCATCGTCTTCGTCGCCGGCCAGGTCGGCTGGGACGCGCAGCAGAAGTTCCAGTCCGAGGAGCTCGCGCCGCAATTCGAGCAGGCACTGAAGAACGTGCTCGCGGTCCTGGCGGCAGCCGGCGGCAAGCCCGAGCACATCTGCCGCATGACCGCCTACTGCTGCGACAAGCCGGCGTACCTTGCGGCGCGGCCGCAGATCGGGCGCACCTGGCGCGCGCTGATGGGCAGGCACTTCCCGGCGATGAGCATGATCTTCGTCTCGGACCTGCTCGATTCGCCGGGTAAGATCGAGCTCGAGGCCACGGCCGTGATCCCGGAGGGCAGGAAATGAGAGGGCTGAAAGGCAAGACTGCGATCGTCACCGGCGGCGCCGCCGGCATCGGCGCGGCGATCGTCGAGCGTTTCAAGGCGGAGGGCACCAAGGTCGTGATCTTCGACCTGAAGGGCTCGCCAGGCGTGGACATCACCGACTACGACGCCGTGAAGAAGGCGGTCGACGCGGCCGGGCCGGTGGACATCCTGGTCAACAACGCCGGCTGGGACATGTTCAAGCCGTTCCTCAAGACCGACCCGGCGTTCTGGCAGAAGATCATCTCGATCAATCTCGTCGGGCCGATGAACCTCCTGCACTGCGTGCTGCCGGGAATGGTGGCGCGCGGCGGCGGCAAGGTCGTCAACATCGCTTCCGACGCGGGGCGCGTGGGCTCCTCGGGCGAGGCGCCCTACTCTGCATGCAAGGGCGGCATCATCGCGATGACCAAGACCCTGGCGCGCGAGCTGGCGACCAAGGGTGTGCGCCTGAACACCGTTTGCCCCGGCCTTACCGAGACCGGCATGCTGGAATCCTTCATGCTGGGCGCGGGCAATCCGGACAAGCTGCGCGAGGCCTACACGCGCGCCGTGCCGATCGGGCGCCTGGGCAAGCCCGAGGACATCGCCGGCGCGGTGCTGTTCCTCGCGAGCGACGACGCGGAGTTCATCACCGGCCAGACGATCAGCGTCTCCGGCGGCCTTACAATGCACGGCTAGGAGGTTTTCGCCGTGCCGATCTACGAATATTCCTGCAGCAAGTGCGGACACGAGTTCGAGACGCTGGTGCGTTCCTCGAGCGTGCCCGACTGCCCGAGCTGCCACTCGACCGAGCTGGAAAAGAAGCTTTCGGTGTTCGCCACCGCCGCCTCGCAGGCCGAGGCCGCACCTGCGGCCGGGCCTTGCGGCGCCTGCGGCAATCCCGGCGGCCCCGGGTCCTGCGCCTTCAGCTAGCTAGGCGGCGCGGCGGAAGCTCTTGCGCCGCTCGGCCTCTACGGTGAACTCCTCGAGGTCCGGGTCGAGGGCGTGGCGCGCCGACACCACGCCGATGGGGCGGCCCTCCTTGACCACCGGCACGTGCCGGAAACCGTTCTCATGCATGAGGAGCAGCGCATAGCCGAACGACTCGTTCGGCTCGACCGTCTTCGGATCCCTGGTCATGACCTCGCCGAGCAGGGTCTTGTCCGGCGCCAGGCCCAGCGCCATGACGCGGTAGACCGCGTCGCGCTCGGTGAAGATGCCGACCAGGCGCCCCTTGTCCACGACCAGCACCGCGCCAACCTTGCTCTTCTTCATCATGCGCGCCGCCTTGGCCACGCTGACCTCGGGCGTGGCGAGCACGAGCTTGCGCCGTTCGACCAGGTCCTCGACTCTCGTAGTGAGCATTGCCTTTGCCTCCGTTGGCAGACAAGGCTAGCCGCTCGCGGCTCGCGCACTTTGATGCGCATCAAGCGCGGCGCACGGAACCGTCAGCCGCGCCCTGCGCCGCCCTGCCGTCCCCTGCGGCCGAGGACCAGGGTCGCGCCCGCCGCAATGAACAGCACAATTGCCGCCGCATTCCCCCAGGCGCCGAGGCGCAGCAGGAACTGGGTTTCCAGCATCCCGCCCAGCACGCGCGCGGCAAGCGAGGCATGCAGCACGGCGAGCGGCAGGTACAGCGCGCGGCTGTAGGGCAGAGGCACGCGCAGCACCGCCGGCAGGATCACCGGGGCGTGGCCGAACACCATCGAGAAGACGAACCCCACGAAAATCGCGTGCAGCGCGGCGTCATAGGCGACCGCCGCGGCGAGCAGCGCGCCGCCAAGCGCGAGCCACGCGTAGCCTGAGAGCAGGCACACCGCGATGTAGCGCGTGAGTCCCTGCTGGCGCACCGTGACGCGCGCGAGGTCGTAGGCGAGAAGCCACAGCGCAAGCAGCACCAGCACGAGGCCGAGCGCGCGCGGCACGAGCGGCGCGACGAGCAGCAGGGCCACCAGCGCGAGGAAATAGAAACGCACCGCAGGCGGGCGCTTGAGGTAGCGCGAGAGCTCCAGCCGCTCGCCGCCGATGGTGAGCGCGAAGAACGCGATCCACCATGGCGCTGCCGGCAGCCCCGCGTAGAGAGTCAGGTTGCCTGCCAGCCAGGCAACGGCACCCGCCGCGAGCGTCGCCATTTCCAGCGAGCGCTGTCGCAGGAACACGGCGGCACTCGCCGCGACGAGCAGCGCCGCAGCGAACGCCAGCAGCGCAAATCCCGAATCGTAAAGACCCGCCAGCAGGCAGACGCCGCCTACCCCGCTCGCCAGCGGCGCGCCATAGGCCCAGCGCTGGCCGAGGGCCACGGCGCGTTCGAGTCCGATCACAGTCCCAAGGAAGCCCGACACCATGAGTGCGCCATGCAGCGCCACTGCGCCCGCCGGAGCGGGAACCGCGACCCCCAGGCGCACCAGCCCGCCCGCAATGCCAAACAGCAGCGCCACGAAACCCAGTACCAGTAAGGGCAAGCGCCAACGCGGCGTCATGGAGAAATTGGGGTCAGACCCCAATTAAGCCGAAATTGGGGTCTGACCCCAATTCACGTCCACCCGAACTTGCCTTGGGCTTCGGGGCTCATGCGATCCGGGGTCCAGGGCGGCTCCCAGACGAGCTCAACCTGGACGTCCGTGCCCTCGGGCGCGACGTTGCGCACCGCGGCGGTGGCCTCGTCCACGAGGTAGGGCGCCGCCGGGCAGGCGGGCGAGGTCATCGTCATCTCGACGCGCACGTGGCCCGGCTCGCAGCGGATGGCGTAGACGAGGCCCAAGTCCACGATGTTCATTCCTGCCTCGGGGTCCTCCACGCCCTTCAGCGCTTCGCGGGCCGCGTCTTCCGTCACGGTCGGCTTGTCCATTTATTCACTTCAGCCCGCATGCACCCGCATCCCCTTGATCTGTATCAATCTCTTCGCCGTGCAAGCCGCTAAGGTAAATCTACGAAAGGACACGGGTGACCTCATGGACACGGCTTCGGCGAACAGCATCGTACTCGGGATGGCGGCACTCCTCCTCCTCGCTTTCATCGGCTACGGGCTGTTCGTCGAATCCCGTCGCATGCTGCGCTACGACGGGCGCCTGCGCCTGCGGCGCATGCTGGTGCGCAACGGCGTGCGCCCCAGTTCGGTCGCCACCGAGTATTACGCGGTCGCGCGCGCGACGCGCCGCTGCGTGGCCTGCGCCGACAAGGCGCGTTGCGACGCCTGGCTCGCCTCCCACAAGCGGGAGGGCTTCGAGTCGTTCTGCCCGAACGCCAGCTTCATCGTGCGTAGCGCGCACGCGTAGCCCGCAAGACACCTCGCGCCCATGCACTTCATGTTCCTGATCATGGCGTTCCTGCTGGGCGCCGTGGTCTGGGGGTTCTTTCACGCCAATCCGCGCGGCGTGGCGAAGGGCAAGCTGCTTGCGTGCAACGTCACGGTGCTCGTGCTCGGCGTGCTGGCCGGGCTCGCGGCCGGCCTCATCCTCTACGGCGATGCCGTGGCGCGGCGGCCCGAGCACCTGGGCATGTCCATCTACCTCGCCATCATGGCGGGTGGCACCGCCTTCATGATCGTGGTGGCGAGCGGCGGGCTGCTGCGCAACCTGGTTCTCTTTCCGCTCTCCAGGCGCGCTGCTGCGTCCTGAGCGCGGCGCAGTTCACGCCTGCGCCACCGCACGGCGCCGCAATCGCGCAATGTTGACCGGCATCAATTCGTTGCCGCGTGCGCCGCGCGCGCTGTGGCAGTGTGGCGGGTTATGCGTCTACTGCTGATCAATCCGGCGCTGCCGGAGAGCTTCTGGAGCTTCCGCTGGGCGCTGGAATCGGTGCTCGGCGGCAAGCGCTCGCTCAATCCGCCGCTCGGCCTCGCCACGCTCGCCGCGCTCTGCCCCTCCGACTGGGAGGTGACGATCGTCGACGAGAACGTCGAGCCGCTGCCGCTCAGGCCCGAGGCCGACCTGATCGGCATCGGCGGCATGGGCGTGCAGGCGCCGCGCCAGAGGCAGCTCCTGCAGTTCTACCGCGACGCCGGCTACCGCGTGGTCGCGGGCGGCAGCTACGCCTCGCTCTGCCCGGAGGAATACTTCGACGTCGCCGACCACGTGATCGCGGGCGAGGCCGAGTACATCTGGCCGCGCTTCTGCAGGGAGCTCGAGGCAGGCTCGCCCAAGGCCTTGTACCGCGAGTTGGGCAACGTCAAGCTGGAAGACTCGCCCGTGCCGCGCTACGACCTGCTGAAGCTCGAGCGCTACGCCACCGCCTCGCTGCAGCTCTCGCGCGGCTGCCCCTACCGCTGCGAATTCTGCGACATCATCGTCATGTTCGGACGCAAGCCGCGCTACAAGGCGCCCGAGCAGATCGGCCGCGAGCTCGACGCGTTGCGCCGCCAGGGCGTGCGCAAGGTGTTCTTCGTGGACGACAATTTCATCGGCAACAAGGCGCGCGCCAAGGAAACGCTGCGCTATCTCGCGACCTACCAGAAGCGCCACGGCCGCACGCTCAGGTTCGGCACCGAGGCCTCGCTCAACCTCGCCGACGATCCCGAGCTGCTCACGCTGTTTCGCGAGGCGGGCTTCGAGTGGGCGTTCCTCGGCCTGGAAACGCCGGACCCGGAGACGCTGCGCGAGGCTGCGAAGACGCAGAACACCACCGGCGACATGCTCAGCGCGGTGCGCCGCATCCACGCCGCGGGCATCGACATCCTCGCCGGCTTCATCGTCGGCTTCGACCGCGACACGACGGCCACCTTCGGCAAGCAGCGCCGCTTCATCCTCGACAGCGGCATCATGGTGGCGATGGTGGGGCTGCTCACCGCGCTGCCGCGCACGCCGCTCTACGACCGCCTGAAGCGCGAGGGGCGCCTGATCGAGAACGCGGCGCACGGCGACAACACGCGCGCGCGCACCAACATCACGCCCAAGCTCATGACGCTCGAGCAGATGCAGGCGGGCTACAAGCGCCTGTACCGCGAGTTGCTCGCCGACGGCGCCATCGCCGCGCGCATCCGCAACAAGCTCGCGCACTTCGGGCCGCAGGCGCGCCTGGTGCGCGAGCGGCCGATGGAGGCGGCGAAGATCGTCTGGAACCTGCTCACGCGCGGCATCGCGCGCGGCGGGGTGACGCGCGCCTGGCATTTCGTCAGGAGCCTGCCCCTTGCGCGACCGGGCCAGTGGCCCCTCGCGATCAACGACTGGATCTCGGGGCTGGCGCTGCGCGACTACGCCGAGCGCCATTTCGGCCACCTTGCGCGACGCGCGCACATGTCGCCGCAGCGCGCGGCGGTGCTGCTGCGCGCGAAGCTGCAGCGCTGGCGCAAGCGCGGCGCCGTGCACCTCGCGCTGCGCCGCGCGCCGCATGCGGAGCCGCAGATCGCGGTGCGCGTCACGGGGGTGCTCGACGCGGCGCTCGCGCGGCGCCTCGCGCGCAATCTGCGCGACGTGCTGGAGCGCTCGCGGGCGCGCGTGGTGCTCGCCCTCGAATCGCTCGGCGAACAGGCCGACCTCGAGCACCTGGTGCGCGCGCTCGGCCACCACGGCGACCGCGTACGCATCGTCGTGGGCGAAGGCCTGCGCGAGCTGCTGCGCTTCGAGACCGCGCCCGCCTAGGCGGCGATGAGGGCGGCGGCGAGGATCGCGCCGTGCAGCAGCGCGGCGCCGATCGTGGCGCGGATTGCCGGGTCGAGCGCCTGCGGCCGCTTGGCGTGGCGCACCAGCACCAGTGTGGCCTTCGTCCCCGGTATGACTGAAACCAGCGCCATGGCAGCAAGCGCGGGCAATGCGCCTGCCCTAACGAAGCCCGCCAGCCACAGGCACGCCACCGCGAGGATCACGGGGTAGAGCCAGCGCGCGCGCTCCGGACCGAGGCGCACGACGAGGTTCCTCTTGCCTGCGACGGCGTCGGCGTTGACGTCGGGAAACTGGTTGATGAAGAGCAGGTTCGCGACGTGCAGGGCAAAACCGAGGCCCGCGGCGACCGGCGTAAAGGAGAAGTCACCGCGCTGCACGTAATCGGCGCCCAGCACCACGATCAGCCAGCCGCAGGCGACCGCAAGCTCGCCCAGGCCGCGGCTCATCAGCTTCAACGGAGGCGCTGAATACGCCCAGCCGATCGCCAGGCCCGCGAGCCCGATCCAGAGGAGGCCGGCGCCAGATTGCCACGCGAGGACCAGCCCGGCGGGCACCACCGCGGCGAGCAGCGTGACGCCGAAGACGCGCGTCGCACGGAGGCTCAGCACGCCGTTCTGGATGAAGCGGCTGCCGCCGGTGAACGGGTAGCGCCGCTCGGTGTTCGCCGCGTCGCTGCCGTTGAGTGCGTCGTAGTAGTCGTTCAGCACGTTGATGCCTGCGTGCGCGATGAGCGCAAAGGCGAGGGTGAGGAATGCCGTCGAGGCATTTGGCGCGACGCCGTCCGCGTGCGCCGCCGCGATGCCGAGCACGCAGCCCACGAAGGTCACGGAAAGGAACGCCGGACGCGTCGCGGCGAAATAGCGCGCGAGCGGGTTGCGGTAGGCGGCGAGCGTCGGTTCGGCGGCGGGCATCGGCGTGCTGCTGTGCATCATAGCCTCGCACGCGCTGGAATTGATGCGCGTCAACTCCGGGCATTGACCGCCTTCCCGCGCGCGGCGCTCAATGTCGCCTCCAATAACAACATGTTGGGGTAGACAACGTGGAAACCACTATAGGTAGTGCTCAGGCGCCTGCGGCAGTGGCGCTGCCGCAGGCGGTAATCAAGCGCGACGGCAAGGTCGCGGCCTTCGACGCAGGCAAGATCGCCAGCGCGCTCGCGCGTGCCGGGGCCGCCACCGGCGAGTTCGGCGAGTCGGAAGCCGCGCGGCTCGCCGCGCAGGCGGTGAAGGTGATCGCACACCGCTTCGCCAACGCGACGCCGACCATCGAGAACATCCAGGACGTCGCCGAGCACGTGCTGATCGCCGCCGACCACGTGGCGACCGCGCGCGCCTACATCGTCTACCGCGAGCAGCACAAGCGCCTGCGCGAGGACCGGCGCACGGTGGTGGACGTGGCGAGCTCGATGAACGAGTACCTCGAGCGCCAGGACTGGCGCGTGAACGCCAACGCCAACCAGGGCTACTCCCTGGGGGGTCTCATCCTCAATGTCGCCGGCAAGGTGACGGCGAACTACTGGCTCTCGCACGTCTACCCACCCGAAGTCGGGCGCGCGCACCGCGACGGCGACATCCACATCCACGACCTCGACATGCTCGCGGGCTACTGCGCGGGCTGGTCGCTGCGCACGCTCATCGCCGAAGGGCTGAACGGCGTACCCGGCAAGGTCGAGGCCGCGCCGCCCAAGCACCTCTCCAGCGCCGTCGGGCAGATCGTCAACTTCCTCGGCACGCTGCAAAACGAATGGGCGGGCGCGCAGGCCTTCAGCTCCTTCGACACCTACATGGCGCCTTTCGTGAGAAAGGACCGCCTGTCCTACGCCGAGGTGAAGCAATCCATCCAGGAGCTCATCTACAACCTGAACGTGCCCTCGCGCTGGGGCACGCAGACGCCCTTCACCAACCTCACCTTCGACTGGACCTGCCCCGAGGACCTCAAGGCGCAGGTGCCGGTGATCGGCGGCGTGGAGATGCCCTTTGCCTACGGCGAGCTCGCCGAAGAAATGGCGATGATCAACCGCGCCTACATCGAGGTGATGACCGCGGGCGACGCGAAGGGGCGCGTCTTCACCTTCCCGATCCCGACCTACAACATCACCAAGGACTTCGACTGGGACGGGCCGAACACGCACGCGCTGTTCGCCATGACCGCGAAGTACGGCCTGCCCTACTTCCAGAACTTCGTGAACTCGGACCTCGAGCCGAACATGGTGCGCTCGATGTGCTGCCGCCTTCAGCTCGACTTGCGCGAGCTCCTCAAGCGTGGCAACGGCCTGTTCGGCTCGGCGGAGCAGACCGGCTCGGTGGGCGTGGTGACGCTCAACTGCGCGCGCCTGGGGTACCTGCACCGCGGCGACGAGCAGGCGCTTTATGCGCGGGTGGATCAGCTGCTCGAGATCGGCCGCACGAGCCTCGAGATCAAGAGGAAGGTGATCCAGCGCCACATGGACGCGGGGCTCTTCCCCTACACCAAGCGCTACCTCGGCACGCTGCGCAACCACTTCTCCACGCTCGGCGTGAACGGCCTGAACGAGATGATCCGCAACTTCACGGGCGACAGGGAGAACCTGACCAGCGCCTGGGGCCACGCCTTCGCCTGCCGGCTGCTCGATCACGTGCGCTCGCGCATGGTCGAGTTCCAGGAGCAGACGGGGCACCTCTACAACCTCGAGGCGACGCCCGCCGAGGGCACCACCTACCGCTTCGCCAAGGAGGACCGCAAGCGCTACCCCGGCATCCTGCAGGCGGGCACCGCGCAGACGCCCTACTACACCAACTCGTCGCAGTTGCCCGTGGGCTTCACCGACGACGCCTTCGAAGCGCTCGAGCGCCAGGAGGAGCTGCAGGCGAAGTACACCGGCGGCACAGTGCTGCACCTCTACATGACCGAGCGCGTGAGCTCGCCCGAGGCCTGCAAGCTGCTCGTGCGCCGCGCGCTCTCGCGCTTCCGCCTGCCCTACATCACCGTGACGCCGACCTTCTCGATCTGCCCCAACCACGGCTACCTGTCGGGCGAGCACGAGAGTTGCCCGCACTGCGCGGCGGCCTGCGAGATCTGGACGCGCGTCATGGGCTACCACCGGCCGGTGTCGTCCTTCAACAAGGGCAAGCAGGGCGAATTCCACGAGCGGCGCTTCTTCGAGGAGGAGAAGTGCTCCGCGTCGGAGGCCTGACACGGCTCTCGGCGACCGACTATCCGGGCAAGCTCGCCGCGGTGGTGTTCTGCCAGGGCTGCGCCTGGCGCTGCGGCTACTGCCACAACCCGGAGCTGCAGCCGGCGCGCGCTGAAAGGCAGATCACCTGGGCGGAGGTGCTCGCCTTTCTCGAGCGCCGCAGGGGATTGCTCGACGCCGTGGTGTTCAGCGGCGGCGAGCCCACGCAGCAGCGCGCGCTCGAGCACGCCATGCGCGAGGTGAAGGCGATGGGCTTTCTGGTGGGCCTGCACACCGCAGGCATCGTGCCGTGGCGCCTGGCGAAGGTGCTGCCGCTTGTGGACTGGGTGGCGATGGACGTGAAGGCGAAGTTCGACGAGCACGAGGGCGTGACTCGCGTGCGCGGCAGCGGCGAGCGCGCGCGGCAGAGCCGCGACCTCATCATGAGGAGCGGCGTCGCCTGTGAGCTGCACACGCTCGCGCGCGACGCGGCGCCCGCATCGCAAGCGTCGCACTTGGCGGCCGCGCGGCTCGCGCCGGTTGACGCCACAGGGGGAGCCGACTAGCCTGCGACGCGAAGGCCACAGCATCGTCGCGGGGAGAAGAGAATGATGCAGATTCGCATTCGCAGGATTCCCAGCGTCGCCGCCGTCGCGCTGATCGCCTCCACGATGGCCGGCGCGGCCGGCGCTGCGGGCGGCACGGCCAAGGCGCGCCTCGCCGAAGCGCGCGCGCTCGCGGCGAAATGGCAGCCGGACGCGATGCTGGTCACGGTAAGCGCGCTGCAGGCAAAGGACGACGGCACCGCGGCGCCGGGTACCTCGGGCTGGGTATACCAGTTCCACTCCCCCAAGACGGGCAAGTGGATCGGCGTGCATGCGGGCGCGAAGGGCCTGGAGCGCCAGGACCTGCCCGCGGGAATGAAGACGCCGCTGCCGCAGGACTTCGTGGACAGCGACAAGGCGCTCGATGCCGCGCGCAATGGCGGCTTCAAGAAGAGCGGTGACACATTGCTGGTGCTCGCGCTCGTCGCCGACCCGAGCGTGAAGACCGGCGTCTATTGGTGCGCGACCGGCAAGGCCGACATGATTTCCGAGCCCGTGTTGCGCGTGCGCAGCTGGTGCGTGGACCCGAAGAGCGGAAATTTCGTCGCGCGGCTCGCGGGCGGCGCAGCAACGGCCGCGTCGAAGCCCGCACCCGCGGCCCCCGGCATGTTCGCGATCGATCCCGCCAAGTGCGGCGGCTTCACGGCGGCCGACGCGGCGCCGCACCTCGGCGCACCCGCCGCGCAGGTGAAGACCGCCTCCGAGAAGGGCTCCGGCGACGAGTGGAAATGCAGCTACAGCGCGGGCGGCAAGACGCTCACCTTCACCATCGCCGCGGCGAAGTCTGTGAAGGAAGCGGAGTCGCGCATGGACAAGTACACCGCGACGCTGAAGGACGACTACACCGAGATGATCCTCAACCACGGTGCCGAGGGCGTGTGGTCCAACGCCGCGAACGCGCTCACCGTGCGCCGCGGCAACGTCATCGTGCGCACGCTGCCGCCGCTCGCCAAGGTGCCGCAGGCGAAGCTCGCCAACGACGTGGTCGGCAAATTCTGATGGCCGCGATGTGCCGGCCTTGGCGGCGCGCGGCAGGGCACCGCATTGAGCGCGAATGGCGGCCGCAATCGGTATCGTTGCCGCCGGCGAACCTGCCGGAGCGGCTCCGCGCGAGGCAATCGCATTTCCGGATCCCGGAATCGGGAAACTGAAGCGGGTGCCCGGGAGGCGTGCATGCCTGGCTTACCGTGGCACGCGCCGTGCTTTGACCGCAATCAAGGAGGTCGTGACGATGGATGAAGCTGCGATTCGGCGGTTCCCGGAGCCGCTGCCGAGGAGCCTGGCGGTGGCTAGGCTCGCGGGCGCGAAGATCTTCCACGGGGTGGACCATGGGGTGCTCGCAACGCTCGCCCGCGACGCCCGGCTGTCCGGCGGGCCAGACGCTGCCCCCGCGGGCGCGGCGCCAGAGGCGGACGCATGCCTCTACGTGATTCTGCACGGGCACGCCGCTATAAGTACCGGGGACAAGGTCGTCGAGCTCGCTGGCCAAGGCGAGGTCGTGGGCGAGGAGCGGGTGTTCGGGCCGTTGCGCGGCACCACGGTGCGTCTGATCGGACCGGCGACGGCACTGGCGATTCCGGCTGGTGCGGTGCGACGCGCGCTGGATTTCTCGCCGCGGCTGGCACGCGCATTGATGGCAAACCTGGCGAGGAGGGAATTCCACCTGCTGCAGCGCATCGAGTGCCGCACGAGCCGCAGGGCCCCGGAGCGACTCGGCGGCTTCCTCCTGCGGCAACTGGCTCCGCACGACGAGCCGCAGTCGGTGCAGCTGCCGGCACCGAAGACGATCATCGCCTCGCTGCTCTCGATGACCAAGGAGTCGCTTTCCCGGGCATTCAACACGCTTGCCGCCGCCGCGCTGATCAGCGTCCGCGGCCGGCAGGTTTGCGTGTCCCGGCCGTGGCAGCTCGCCGAGGCATTCGACTGCCCAAAGTCCTGCACCGCCTGCGACGGCATTGCCTGCTCGCAGGTGGCCTTGTCACCTTCAGCCGCGCGCTAGCCCCCGGTCCGCAAGTCCTCGATATGCTCGGCGACCTCCTCGCAGACGGCGGCGAGGTCGAGCATTTCCTCGCGCACGACGGGATCCTCGGCGATTCCCGCCAACTCGCGGTACTTCGTCGCCTGGTCGCGCAAGTAGTCGTCGAAATCCACGCCGCGCCCCCTCTCCCGGAGTACACGACCAATATGTGCAAGCTAGCGTGAAACGCTGGCTTCAGCTTGATCTGCCTCAAATTGACGCGCCGCGGCAGCGGTAGGTTGCATGCCAGGCGGAGCAGCGATGGCCGAGAGCCTCCAGGAGTCCGACTTCGAGATCCTCAAGCGCGAGGATTTCTCAGAGGCGACCTATTTGCTCGAGGTGCTGCACCCCCAGCTCGCCCGGGCCGCCAAGCCTGGCCAGTTCGTGATCGTCATGGCGCACGCGCAAGGCGAGCGCATTCCGCTCACCATCGCGGACTTCGACCGCGAGCGCGGCACGATCACGCTGGTGATCCAGGCCGTCGGCAAGACTACCCGCCAGATGCAGCGCGACTGCCGTGTCGGGACGCGCCTGTTCGGCCTGGTCGGCCCGATGGGCGAGCCCAGCCACATCGGCAGCGCGAAGAAGGTCGTCTGCGTCGGCGGCGGGCTCGGCGTGGCGCCGATCTACCCGCAGGCGCGCGCCTACAAGCAGAGCGGCGCCTACGTGATCGGCATCGTCGGCTTCCGCAGCAAGGACCTGGTCTTCTGGGACGACAAGTTCCGCGCCTGCTGCGACGAATTCATCGTCTGCACCGACGACGGCTCGGCCGGCCTCAAGGGCCTCGTCACCGAGGGCATCAGGCAGGCCATCGCGAAGCACCCCGACATCGACGAGTGCGTCGCGATCGGGCCGCCGATCATGATGAAGGGCTGCTCCGAAGCCACCCGCAGCCACGGCATCAAGACGATGGTGAGCCTGAATCCGGTGATGGTCGACGGCACCGGCATGTGCGGCGGCTGCCGCGTCAAGATCGGCGAGCAGATCAAGTTCGCCTGCGTCGACGGCCCCGACTTCGATGGTCACCAGGTCGACTTCGACGACCTGATGGCGCGGCTG
>DASWBP010000310.1:0-3977 GCA_036390555.1 Burkholderiales bacterium
CACCGGCCGCGACCGGACTTCGCTCGTCATGTCGGCGGAAAACAAGCCCGGCGCGGTGCACGCGCTGCTCAGCCCGCTCGCCGCCAACCGCGTCAGCATGACGCGCATCGCGTCGCGCCCGTCCACGGCGATGCGCAGCGCGCGGTGGGAATATGTCTTCTTCATCGACGTCGAGGGCCACCAGAAGGACGAGCGCGTCGCCGCGGCGCTCGCCGAGCTGCGGCAGAAGGCGCCGTTCCTCAAGGTGCTGGGCTCCTATCCCGCCGCCGTCGCGTAGCAAGCCAGAGAAAGGCGCTTCACGCCATGAACATGGATCCCTGCGAAATCTCCCCCTCGTACGTGCGCTCGATCGCGCCGTACCAGCCCGGCAAGCCGATCTCGGAGCTGGCGCGCGAGATGGGCCTCGTCGAAAAGGACATCGTCAAGCTCGCCTCCAACGAGAACCCGCACGGCATCGGGCCGCGCACGCGCGCGGCGATCGACAGGACGCTCGCCGAGATCTCGCGCTACCCGGATGGCAACGGCTTCGAGCTGAAGGATGCGCTCGCGCGCCGCTACGGCGTGGACATGAGCCAGATCGTGCTCGGCAACGGCTCCAACGACGTGCTGGAGATGGTGGCGCTCGCCTTCCTCGGGCCGGCGCGCGCGGCGGTCTACTCGCAGCACGCCTTCGCGGTGTACCCGCTCGCCACGCAGGCGCGCGGCGCGCGCGGCATCGCCGTGCCGGCGAAGGACTACGGGCACGACCTGGAGGCGATGGCGCGCGCGGTGGACGACGAGACCTGCGTGCTGTGGATCGCCAACCCGAACAACCCGACCGGGACGCTGTCCACGCCGGCGGCGCTGGAAGCGCTGCTGCGCCGCGTGCCCGAGCGCGTGATCGTCGTGATCGACGAGGCCTACAACGAGTACATGCCCGCCGAGCTCCGCGCCGACACCGTGAAGTGGCTCAAGCGCCACCCCAACCTCGTGGTGACGCGCACCTTCTCCAAGGCCTACGGCCTCGCGGGACTGCGCGTGGGCTACGCGCTTGCGCACCCCTCGGTCGCGGACGTCATGAACCGCGTGCGCCAGCCGTTCAACGTCAACAGCGTCGCGCTCGCCGCAGCGACCGCCGCGCTGCAGGACATGGAGTTCGTCGCGCGCAGCTACGCCGAGAACCTGCAGGGCATGCGCCAGTTGCGCGAGGGCGCGCAGCAGCTGGGCCTGGAGTTCATTCCTTCCTACGGCAACTTCCTCACCATCCGCGTGGGCAAGGCGCAGGAGGTCTACAAGCGGCTGCTCAGGCGGGGCGTGATCGTGCGTCCGGTGGGCGGCGGCTACCAGCTGCCCGAGCACCTGCGCGTCACCGTCGGCACCGCCGCCGAGAACGAGAAGTTCCTCGCCGCGCTGGCGCCGAGCCTGAAGGAATGAGCGGCAGCGCGCGCGGGGCCGTCCGGCGCTTCGAGCGCGTTGCCATCGTCGGCGTCGGGCTGATCGGCGGCTCCTTCGCGCTCGCCTTGAAAGCCGCGGGGCTCTGCGGGCGCGTCACGGGGATCGGGCGAAGCGCCGCCAACCTGCAGGCGGCGCTGGACCGCGGCATCATCGACGCGATCGCGCAGGACACGGCGGACGCGGATCTCATCCTCATTGCGACGCCGGTGGCGCAGTTCCCCGCGGTGCTCGGCGCGCTCGCGCCGCGCCTCAAGCCCTCGGCGATCGTCACCGATGCGGGCAGCACCAAGCGCGATGTCATCGCCGCCGCGCGCGCCGCGCTCGGCGCAAAGATCGCGCAATTCGTGCCGGCGCATCCGATCGCCGGCGCCGAGAAGAGCGGCGCCGCCGCCGCCAGCGCGGAGCTCTTCAGGGACCGCCGCGTGTTGCTCGCGCCGCTCGCGGAGAACCCGGCCGCCAGCGTGCAAGCCGTGGAAGACGCCTGGCGCGCTTGCGGCGCGCGCGTCAGCCGCATGAGCGCCGAGGAGCACGACGCGGTGTTCGCGGCGGTGAGCCACCTGCCGCACCTGCTCGCCTACGCGCTGGTGCACGAATTCGCGGGGCGCGGGAATTCGGCGCAGCTGTTTTCCTTCGCCGCGGGAGGCTTCCGCGACTTCACGCGCATCGCCTCGAGCCACCCCGAGATGTGGCGCGACATCTGCGTGGCGAACCGGGGACCGCTGCTCGCCGAGCTCGACCGCTATACCGAGAAGCTGCGCGCATTGCGGCCGCTCCTCGAGCGCGGCGACGCCGCGGCGCTGGAAAGGCTCTTCACCGAGGCGCGCGCGGCGCGCGAGCGCTGGCTCGCCGGCGAGTACGAATGAGGACGCGCGCCGGATGAGCGCGATCGCGAAATGAACTCGATCGCGCTCGGGCCGCTCACCCGAGCTGCGGGCACGGTGCGGCTGCCGGGCTCGAAGAGCATCTCCAACCGCGTGCTGCTGCTCGCCGCGCTGGCGAAAGGCGAGACCGCGGTGCGCGGCCTGCTCGATGCGGATGACACGCGCGTGATGCGCGAAGCGCTCGGACGGCTCGGCGTGAAGTTTCCCGGCGAGAAGGTTGCGGGAGTCGGTGGCGCATTCCCGGTGAAGCTGGCCGAGCTCTTCCTTGGCAATGCCGGCACCGCATTCCGGCCGCTGACCGCAGCGCTCGCGCTCTCCGGCGGCGAATACCGGCTCTCGGGCGTGCCGCGCATGCACGAGCGCCCGATCGGCGACCTGGTGGGCGCGCTGCGCGGCATGGGCGCGCGCATCGACTATCTGGGCCAGGAAGGCTATCCGCCGCTCGCCGTGCACGCGGCAAGCATTGCGCGCGGCCAGACCGTCAAGGTGCGCGGCGATGTGTCCTCGCAGTACCTGAGCGCGCTCCTCATGGCGTTGCCGCTCGCGGGCGGCGGGACGGTCGAGGTCGACGGCGAGCTCATCTCGAAGCCCTATGTCGAGATCACGCTCAACCTGCTGCGGCGCTTCGGCATCGAGGTGCGCCGCAGCGGCTGGCGCCGCTTCGAGGTGCCGGGCGCGGCCTACGAGTCGCCGGGCACGGTATTCGTGGAGGGCGACGCCTCGGCGGCGTCCTATTTCCTTGCGGCCGGCGCGATCGGCGGCGGCCCGGTGCGCGTGGAGGGCGTGGGACGCACGAGCATCCAGGGCGACGTGCGCTTCTGCGAAGTGCTCGAGAAGATGGGCGCGCGCGTGACGATGGGCGAGGACTGGATCGAGGCGAGCGGCCGCGCGCCGCTGCGTGCCTTCGACCTGGACCTCAATCACATTCCCGACGCCGCGATGACCGCGGCCGTGCTCGCGCTGTTTGCCGACGGGCCCTGCACCCTGCGCAACATCGGGAGCTGGCGCGTGAAGGAAACCGATCGCATCGCGGCGATGGCAAACGAGCTTGCGAAGCTCGGCGCGCGCGTAGAGGCGGGTCCGGATTACCTCAAGGTGGCCCCACAGAGGCTGAAAAGCGGCGCGGCGCTGGACACCTACGAGGACCATCGCATGGCAATGAGCCTCTCGCTCGCGGCCTTTGGCGGGATCGCGCTCGCCATCAACGATCCGGACTGCGTCGGCAAGACCTTTCCGGAGTACTTCCGGGTTTTCGCCAGCATCGCGCAATGAGCGCCCCGGTCGTCGCCATCGACGGTCCCTCGGCATCGGGAAAGGGCGCGGTCGCCGTGCGCGTGGCCGCGGCGCTCGGCTATCACGTGCTCGAGAGCGGTGCGCTCTACCGGCTTGTCGCCCTTGCCGGCCCCGAGAGGCCCGAAGCGACGGCCGCCACGATGGTCGTGGATTTCCGAGATGGGAATATTTTCCTTTCAGGACAGGATGTTACGGACACTCTGCGCCAGGAGGATGTCGGCGTGCGCGCCTCCGCCATCGCCCAGATCCCGGCGGTACGGCAGGCGCTCCTGGCCCGCCAGCGGGCGTTCCGGCGGCCCCCCGGGCTGGTGGCGGAGGGCCGGGACATGGGCACCGTCGTCTTCCCGGATGCCACCCTCAAAGTGTTCC
>DASWBP010000311.1:0-3433 GCA_036390555.1 Burkholderiales bacterium
CAGCGCCCAGGCGGCCGCCGGCGCGGCGACAAGGCCGAGCAGGCTCACGGCGATGAAGGCGCCCCCGGCCGAGGCGAGCCCGCGCTCGCCCAGCCGCGGCACGATGCGGCCCGAGAACGCGGCGTAGGCGAAGGCGCCCAGCGCGAAAGTGGCGGTGAGCGCGCCGGCCGCGCCGAGGGAAAGGCCGAAACGCTGGTGCAGGTCGAGCGCGATGAAGGCGGTCGCGCCGTAGAGCAGCAGGCCTTCGGCGAACACGACAGCGAGAATCACGCGCACCCACGGCATGCGCGTGAGACCCGCCATGCGGCGGAAGGCATCGCCGAGGCCGCCGCTTGCCGCGCGCGAATCGCGGGTGAGCGGATTGCGGCGCAGCTCGGCGTAGAGCAACAGCGCCACGATCGCGTACAGCACCGACAACGCGAGGAACATGGCCTGCCAGCCGTAGCGCTCGCCGAGGAAGCCGGCGGCCGAGGTGGCGAGCGCCAGCCCGAGCATGTGGCCGATCAGGAAACGCGCGAGCACCGGCTGGCGGCGTTCGTAGGGCACGGCATCGCCGATCCATGCCATGGCGAGCGGCACGATGGCGCCGACCGTGGCGCCGGTAGCGAAGCGCGCCGCGACCAGCAGCGGCAACGACGGCGCCGCGGCGCACAGCAGGTTGCCGGCCGCCGAGATCGCCGTGACCCAGCACACCATGCGGTACTTGCCGATACGGTCGGCGATCGGGCCGGTGATCAGCTGGAACAGCCCGTAGGCCAGTGCGAAGCCGGTGATCACCGCGGAGGCGCCGCCGGGCGAGGTGCCGAAGCTCGCGGCGATGAGCGGCAGCAGCGGCTCGCTAGCCCGCAGCGCCGCCGCGCTGGCGAAGGCGGCAAGCGAAAGCAGCAATACGGCCCGGCCGGTCATCGTCGGTAGTGGGGCCGGCAGTCACTGCACCGGCGGGTCGCGCACCCGCTAGGGATAGCGCTCGATCCGGCCGCCATCCAGCTTCACGCGGTCGCCGAGGCGCAGGCGCGGGTCGTCGGCCAGCTCCACGCGGCCATCGTCAGCACCGCAGCAACCTGCAATCGCGCATGCATCCCCATGGCCTGTGCGACCCCCGCGAGCCGAGGCGCGCCGGCGTTACGCCGTGGCGCGCTGGATCGCGGGCCGGGCGGCCATCTCCTGCCCCCAGCGCGCGACGTTCGCCAGTCCTTCGAGCGCCTCTGGAATCACGCCTTTGACGCGCGCGTAGCCCGCGTAGAGCGAAAAGTCGGCGACCGTCACCTCGTTGCCCGCGACGTACTTGCGCTTGGCGAGCTTGTCGTCCCACACCTTGAACAGGCTGCGCAAGCGGTCCTTGAACAGCTGCATGCTCGGCGCGTGCGGCTCCTTGGAGCGCGCCACGCCGAAGTAGGCGCCGAAGATCGGCGTGACGTCGGTGGAGGCGACCATCAGCGCCTCCAGCATCGCCGCGCGCGCCGCAGGATCCTTGGGCAGGAACTTGCCCGACTTCTCCGCGCAGTACACCAGGATCGCGGTGGATTGCGACAGCGTGAGCGGCTTGCCGCCGGGTCCGTCGCGGTCCACGATCACCGGAATCTGCCCGTTCGGGTTCATGGCGAGGAACTGCGGCGTCTTGTGCTCGCCCTTGTCGAGCGCGATCGGGTGGAAGGTGTAGGCGAGTCCGCATTCCTCGAGCGCGATGCGCGCGCGCATGCCGTTCGAGGTACCGGCGGCGTATAGATCGATCACGATTTCTCCTTTGTTTGTTGAGTTTTCCCGTGTTGCGGCGGGCTAGCCAATAGCGTCTAGGACGTGATCTCGCCCCGGTCGATGACGAAGACGCGGTCGAGCAGCCCGCGCACATGCGCGAGGCTCGATTCGGAGATCACCACCGTCAGTCCTTCCTGGCGCAGGCCGGAGATCACCTCCGCGAGGCGGCGCGCCAGCACCGGCGCCACGCCCTCGAAAGGCTCGTCCAGCAGCAGCAGGCGCGTGCCTGCCATCATCGCACGAGCGAGCGCGACGAGCTTCTGCTGGCCGCCGGAGAGCTGCAGCGCCTTGCGCGCACGAAACTGCTGCACCTCGGGAACCGCGCGATAGACGCGCTCCAGCCGCGCGGCGGCATCGGCGGCGCCCGACGACCAGGCCGGCAGCAGGACGTTCTCCTCCACGCTCAGTCCGGGGATCAGCCTGCGGTCCTCCGGCATGTAGCCGACGCCCAGCGCGACGCGCCGGTGCGTCGGCTGCGGCGCGAGCGCGCGGCCTTCGAGCTCCAACTTGCCGCCCTGGTGCGGAAGGATTCCCATGATCGCGCGCATCAGCGTGGTCTTGCCGGCGCCGTTGCGGCCGATGAGGCCGGCGAACTGCCCGGCGCTCACCTGCATGCTGACGTTGCGCAGGATGCCGACCGGGCCGATGGACACCGAGACGCGCTCGAGCCTGAGCATGCGCCGCCCCGTCCTACGCCGCCTCGTGCGGCGCGTCGCCGATCACGTAGCGGCGCACTTCGGCGTCCGCCAGCACTCTCTGCGGCTCGCCGTCGGCGATCACGCGCCCGTCGTAGAAAGCCACCACGCGCGCCGCGTAGCGCGCAACGATATCCATGTCGTGCTCTACGAACAGCACAGTGACCCCGCGCCCGCGCACCGCGGCCATGACCAGGTCCATGACGCCGAACTTCTCGTCCGCCGCGACGCCGCTGGTCGGCTCGTCGAGCAGCAGGACCTTGGGGCGCGCGACGAGCGCCATCGCGACGTCGAGGAGCTTGCGCACGCCCTCGGGCAGCAGGCCCGCCGCCTGCCCCGCGTAGCGGTCCAGGCCGAAACGCTTGAGGAAGGCGTCGGTCTGCGCTTCCGCGCTCACCTCGCTGGCAATCCCTTGCGCGGCGGCAATGCCCTCCGCGACGCGCAGGTTGTCCCGCACGCTCAGCGCGTGGAACAGCTGCGGGATCTGGAACGAGCGGCAGATGCCCAGGCGCGTGATCTCGCGCGGCGTGTGCCCCGTCAGCTCGCGGCCCGCGAAGCGGATGCTGCCTGCGTCGGGCTTGAGATAGCCGGTCACCATGTTGAGGAAGGTGGTCTTGCCGGCGCCGTTGGCGCCGATGAGGCTCACCACGCTCTCGGCGTCGAAAGCGAGACTCACCTCGGCGGCCGCGGTGACCGCGCCGAAGTTCTTGCGCAAACCCTCCGTCGCGAGAATCGGCATCATGCGGATTTCCCGCGCCGTACCAGCGTCCACAGGCCGCCGGGCAGGAACATGATGATCGCCAGCATCGCCAGGCCGAGCGACATCTGCCAGACGTTGGGCGCGTACTGGTTGGCGACGGTGCGCAGGCCCTCGAAGATGGCGGCCGACAGGAACGGCGCGAGCACGTTGCCGGTGCCGCCGAGGATGGCGACGAACACGAACTCGCCCGAAGTCGTCCAGTAGGCGGTTTCGGGATCCACGT
>DASWBP010000312.1:0-7785 GCA_036390555.1 Burkholderiales bacterium
TTCACCGACCGCGAGCCGCTGCGCACGTGGATGGACCTCACCACCCACGACAAGGACCTCGGCTGGCGCTGGGCGATCGAGCTGATGAAGCGCGGCCTGCTGGTCAACCCCAACGAGAAGTTCTACATCTCGATCGCGCACACCGACGCCGACGTCGAGCAGACGCTCGGCATCGTCGACGAGGCCTTCGCCGCGCTTGCGCGGCAACGCTGAGCGCGCGTCGAACCCGCGAGGCGCCCGCCCACCCCGCGTGCGCCGGCGCTAGAGCCGGATCGGCAGCACCGTCTTGTACTTGACCTGCTTGAGCGCGAAGCTCGAGCGGATGTTGGCCACCCCGGGGATCTTGGAGAGCTCGTCGACGATGAAGCGCTCGAGCGCCGGCACGTCGGGCACCACCACGCGGATCAGGTAGTCGGCGTCGCCGGTCATCAGGTAGCACTCCATCACCTCGGGGTACTTGCCGATCGCCGCCTCGAACACTTCGAGCGCGCGCTCCACCTGCTTTTCCAGCCGGATCTGGATGAACACGCTCACCGACAGGCCGAGCTTGAGCGGGTCGAGCAGCGCCACGTACTTGCTGATCAGGCCCGCCTCCTCCAGCCGGCGCACGCGCGCGAGGCACGGCGAAGGAGACAGGTGCACGCGCGCGGCGAGCTCCACGTTGGTGAGCTTGGCGTCGGCCTGCAGCGCATCGAGGATGCGCCCGTCAGTTGCATCAATGGCGAAGGACGTCCTTTGCAGCATGTTCTGCTTCTTATGGCGCTTCATACAGCTCAATCTGCTGCTGTGGGGCCATCCTGTCAAGCATTTTGGTAGCACCTGCGGCGCGCGCGGCGCTATCGTGCGCGCGAGACAGGCGGAGGCCGGCCATGGGCGCACCCGAAGACATCGATCAAACCGAAACCCTGGAGTGGCTCGAGTCCCTCGAGTCCGTGGTGGCGCGCACGGGCGGCGAGCGCGCCTTGTACCTGATCGAGCAGCTGCAGACGCGCGCGCGCGAGCTGGGGCTCGCGCCCAACGCGCAGCCGTTCTCGGCCTACCGCAACACCATCCCCGAGGAGCGCCAGGGCCCCTACCCGGGCGACCTCGCGCTCGAAGAGCGCATCGCCGCGCTCGTGCGCTGGAACGCCATCGCCATGGTGATGCGCGCCAACCGCGCCGCCGCCGAGCTCGGCGGGCATCTCGCGAGCTACGCCTCGGCCGCGGAGATCTTCGAGACCGGCTTCAACCACTTCTTCCGCGCGGCGAACGACCGCGAGGGCGGCGACCTGGTGTTCTTCCAGCCGCACTCCGCGCCGGGCGTCTACGCGCGCGCCTTCCTCGAGGGGCGGCTTTCCGAGGAGCAACTCGCCAACTACCGCCGCGAAGTCGGCGGCAAGGGGCTCTCCTCCTATCCGCACCCATGGCTGATGCCGCAGTTCTGGCAGTTCCCCACCGGCTCGATGGGCCTTGGCCCCATCAGCGCCGTGTACCAGGCGCGCTTCATGCGGTATCTGGAGCACCGCGGCATCGTGCAGACCGAGGGGCGGCACGTGTGGGGCGTGTTCGGCGACGGCGAGATGGACGAGCCGGAGTCGATCGGCGCGCTCACGCTGCCGGTGCGCGAGGGGCTGGACAACCTCACCTTCATCATCAACTGCAACCTGCAGCGCCTGGACGGCCCGGTACGCGGCAACGGCCAGATCGTGCAGGAGCTGGAGGCGCTGTTCGCCGGTGCCGGGTGGAACGTGATCAAGGTGCTGTGGGGCTCGAACTGGGACGCGCTCTTCGCGCGCGATACCACGCATGCGCTGCTGCGCCGCTTCGCCGCGACCACCGATGGGCAGTACCAGACGCTGGGCGCGAAGGACGGCAGCTACAACCTGGAGCACTTCTTCCGCCGCGATCCCGAGCTGCAGGCGCTGGTGGCGCACATGTCGGATGCGCAGATCGACGCGCTCAAGCGCGGCGGCCACGACTTCCAGAAGCTGCATGCCGCGTTTGCGGCAGCGCGCGCGCACAAGGGCCGGCCGAGCGTGATCCTCGCCAAGACGAAGAAGGGCTACGGCATGGGCGGCGCGGGCGAGTCGCGCATGACCGCGCACCAGGCGAAGAAGCTGGAGCACGACGCGCTCCTCACCTTCCGCGACCGCTTCGCGCTGCCGCTCGCCGACGCCGACGTCGAGGCGCTGCGCTTCCTCCGGCCGGCGCCGGACAGTCCCGAGATGGTCTACCTGCACGATCGCCGCAGGTCGCTCGGCGGCTACCTGCCGACGCGCCGCCGCGCAGCGCAGCCGCTCGCCGTACCGCCGCTCGCGGACTTCGCGCGCTTTGCGCTCGAGGCGGAGGCGAAGGAGATGTCCACCACCATGGCCGCGGTGCGGCTGCTCGGCGGCCTGCTCAAGGACAAGGAGCTCGGGCCGCGCCTCGTGCCGATCGTCGCCGACGAGGCACGCACCTTCGGCATGGCGAGCCTGTTCCGCCAGATCGGCATCTACTCTCCCGCCGGGCAGCTCTACGAGCCGGAGGACGCGAGCTCGGTGATGGCTTACCGGGAAGCGAAGAACGGCCAACTGCTCGAAGAAGGCATCACCGAGGCCGGCGCGATGTCCTCGTGGATCGCCGCGGCCACGTCCTACAGCGTGCACGGCGTGGCGATGCTGCCCGTGTACATCTACTACTCGATGTTCGGCTTCCAGCGCGTCGGCGACCTGATCTGGGCGGCGGGCGACCAGCGCGCGCGCGGCTTTCTCCTCGGCGCCACCGCGGGGCGCACCACGCTCGCGGGCGAAGGCCTGCAGCACCAGGACGGCTCCAGCCACCTCATTGCCGCGACCATCCCGAACTGCCGCGCTTACGACCCCGCTTTCGCGTACGAGCTCGCGGTGATCATGGACCATGGCATGCGCGAGATGCTCGAGCGCCAGGCCGACGTCTTCTATTACCTCACGGTGATGAACGAGAACTACCCGCAGCCGACGCTCCCCGCGGGCGCGCAGGCGGGAATCATCAAGGGCATGTACCGCTTCTCGGCGCAGGGCCCGGCGAGCGCGGCGGGGCGCGTGCGCCTGCTGGGCTCGGGCGCGATCCTGCGCGAGTGCCTGGCCGCCGCGGAGCTGCTCGAGCGCGATTGGAACGTGGCGAGCGAGACCTGGAGCGTGACGAGTTACGCCGAGCTTGCGCGAGAGGCGCGCGAGCTCGAGCGCGATGCGCGCCACCATCCGGAGGCGGAGCCGCGGCGCAGTCATGTCGCGCAGTGCCTCGCGGGCGGCGATCCGGTGATCGCGGCGAGCGATTACGTGCGCGCGCTGCCGCAGATGATCACCTCGTACGTCGAAGCGCCGTTCACTGCGCTTGGCACCGACGGCTTCGGCCGCAGCGACACGCGCGCGACACTGCGCCGCTTCTTCGAGGTGGATCGCCACGAAATCGTGCTCGCGGCCCTCGCTGCGCTGGCGGCCAAAGGCGCGATGCCGCGCGCGACGCTGGCAGAGGCGATGCGCCGCTACGGCATCGACGCGGTGCGCGCCGCGCCCTGGGAGACGTAGCGAGCGAGTCCGCGAACCTGCGATACTCGGGTCCGGACTCATGCCTTCCCCCGGCGATACCCGCTACGACCACGAGGCCGGCCCGGCCCAGGGCATGACGGGCGCCACTCGCGTGGACGACGTGCGGATCGGCGCGGTCAGGCCGCTCATCACGCCGAGCCTGCTGCTGGAGCGCGTGCCGATGAGCGACGCGGCGCAGGCGCTCGTCGAGTCCGCGCGCGCCGCGATTTCCAGGGTGCTTCACGGCGGGGACGACCGCCTCGTGGTCGTCGTGGGTCCCTGCTCGATCCACGACCACGACCAGGCGATCGAGTACGCGCGCAAGCTCAAGGCCGAGGCCGAGCGCTTGCGCGGCGAGCTGCTGGTGGTGATGCGCACCTACTTCGAGAAGCCGCGCACCACGGTGGGCTGGAAGGGCTACATCAACGACCCGCACCTCGACGGCAGCTTCGCGATGAACGAGGGCCTGGAGCGTGCGCGCCGCCTGCTGCTCGATCTCGCGCTCCTTGGCCTCCCCACCGGCACCGAGTTCCTCGACTTGCTGAGCCCCCAGTACATCGCCGACTTGGTCGCCTGGGGCGCGATCGGCGCGCGTACCACCGAGAGCCAGAGCCACCGCCAGCTCGCCTCTGGCCTTTCCTGCCCGGTGGGCTTCAAGAATGGCACCGAGGGCAGCCTCAAGGTGGCGGCCGACGCGATCCTCGCGGCGCGCGCGCCGCACGCCTTCATCGGCATGACCAAGATGGGCATGGCGGCGATCTTCGAGACGCGCGGCAACGACGATTGCCACGTCATCCTGCGCGGTGGCAAGACGCCCAACTACGACGCGGCGCACGTAGCGCAATGCTGCGCGGCTCTGCGCGCCGCGGGCCTGCGCGAGCAGGTGATGATCGACGTCTCGCACGGCAACAGCGGCAAGAGCTACCTGCGCCAGATCGAGGTCGCGCGCGACGTCGCCGGACAGGTCGCCTCCGGCGAGGCGCGCATCATCGGCGTGATGATCGAGAGCAACCTCGAGGAGGGCCGGCAGGATCTCATGCCCGGTGCCCCGCTCAAGCGCGGCGTGTCTATCACGGACGCGTGCCTGGGCTTCGCACAGACCGCGCCCGTGCTCGAGGCGCTCGCCGCCGCGGTGCGCGCGCGGCGCGCGCGCGCCAAAGTCCGGACCTAGCCGGATCTCGCGGCGAGCTTGCCGCTCGCGGTCCGCGGCGGACCCTTACATGCTGCGCCGGTACTGACCCCCGACCTCGAAGAGCGCGTGGGTGATCTGACCTAGCGAGCAGACGCGCACCGCGTCCATCAGCACGGCGAAGACGTTCTCGTCGCGCATCACCGCCTGGCGCAGGCGCTCGAGCGCCGCCGGCGCGTCCTTGGCGTGGCGCGCCTGGAACTCGCGCAGCCGCTTCAATTGGCTTTGCTTCTCCTCCTCGGTGGAGCGGATCAGCTCGAGCTTCGCCGGCACCGGGTCGCCATGCGGGTTGCGGAAAGTGTTGACGCCGATGATCGGGTACGAGCCGTCGTGCTTCTTGTGCTCGTAGTACATTGACTCTTCCTGGATCTTGCCGCGCTGGTAGCCGGTCTCCATGGCGCCGAGCACGCCGCCGCGTGAGCTGATCGCCTCGAACTCCTTCAGCACCGCCTCCTCCACGAGGTCGGTGAGCTCCTCGAGGATGAAGCTGCCCTGGTTGGGGTTCTCGTTCTTGGAGAGGCCCCACTCGCGGTTGATGATCAGCTGGATCGCCATCGCGCGGCGCACCGAGTCCTCGGTGGGCGTGGTGATCGCCTCGTCGTAGGCGTTGGTGTGCAGCGAGTTGGTGTTGTCGTAGCTGGAGATGAGCGCCTGCAGCGTTGTGCGGATGTCGTTGAAGGCGATCTCCTGCGCGTGCAGGCTGCGGCCCGAGGTCTGCGAGTGGAACTTGAGCTTCTGGCTGCGCTCGTTGGCGCCGTAGCGCTCGCGCATCGCCACCGCCCAGATGCGCCGCGCCACGCGCCCGAGCACCGCGTACTCGGGATCCATGCCGTAGGAGAAGAAGAACGACAGGTTGGGCGCGAAGTCGTCGATGTGCATGCCGCGCGCAAGGTAGGCCTCGACGAAGGTGAAGCCGTTGGCCAGCGTGAACGCAAGCTGCGAGATCGGGTTCGCACCCGCCTCGGCGATGTGATAGCCGGAGATCGATACCGAATAGAAATTCTTCACCTGGTGCTCGATGAAGTACTGCTGGATGTCGCCCATCACCTTGAGCGAGAACTCAGTGGAGAAGATGCAGGTGTTCTGTCCCTGGTCCTCCTTCAGGATGTCAGCCTGCACCGTGCCGCGCACAGCTGAAAGTGTTTGTCTTTTTATCTTTTTAATTTCACTTGAATCTGGAAGACGTGAATTCGCTTCGCGAAATTTTTCCACCTGCTGGTCGATCGCGGTGTTGAAGAACATTGCCAGGATCGTCGGCGCCGGGCCGTTGATCGTCATCGACACGCTGGTCGCCGGAGCACACAAATCGAAGCCGGCGTACAGCGCTTTCATGTCCTCCAGGGTGGCGATGGAGACGCCTGAGTTGCCGACCTTGCCGTAGATGTCGGGCCGCTCGTCGGGATCGAAGCCGTACAGGGTCACCGAGTCGAAAGCCGTCGAGAGGCGCTTGGCCGGCATGTCCTTGGAGAGCAGGTGGAAGCGCCGGTTGGTGCGGAAGGGGTCGCCCTCGCCCGCGAACATGCGCGTCGGGTCTTCGTTCTCGCGCTTGAATGCGAACACGCCGGCCGTGAACGGGAATTCGCCGGGCACGTTCTCCCGCAACTGCCATCTGAGAATTTCGCCGTGGTCTTCGTACCGGGGCAGTGCAACCTTCCGGACATGCGTGCCGGAAAGCGACGTTGTCGTGAGCTTGGTGCGCACCTCCCGGTCGCGCACCTTCGACACGAATTCGTCGCCCGAATAGGCGGCGAGCATCCTTGGCCAGTGCTTGAGCAGCTGCCTGGAATGGGGGTCGAGCGCGGCGCTCTTCTGTTCCACCAGCTCGCTCAACGCCTTCGGCGCCTCCTTGCCGAGCATCTGGCCGGCGGCGTTCAACTGCTGCCGCTCGCGCGCAATGCGCGCCTGCGACTCCGCATGCTGCAGGTAGCCGCGCACGCATTCGGCGATCTCGGCGAGGTAGCGGGCGCGCTTGGCGGGCACGACGATATGCACATCGGACGACCGCCTGCCGTTGACCTGCGCGAGGGTTCCCGGCGCCAGCCGCAGGCCCTTCTCCTTCAGGCTCGCCGCGATCGCCTGGTAGAGCGCGGTCACGCCATCGTCGTTGAATCGCGCCGCAATAGTGCCGAAGACGGGCATCTGTTCGGGGCTCTGCGCGAAGCTTTCGCGGTTGCGCTGCATCTGCTTGCGCACGTCGCGCAGCGCGTCCTCTGCACCACGGCGGTCGAACTTGTTGATCGCCACGAAGTCGGCGAAATCGAGCATGTCGATCTTCTCCAGCTGGCTCGCTGCGCCAAATTCCGGCGTCATCACGTAGAGCGAGCAATCGACGTGCTTCACCACGGCCGCGTCGCCCTGGCCGATGCCCGAGGTCTCGACGATCACCAGGTCGAACCCGCAGGCACGGCAGGCGGCGATCGCCTCCGGCAGGCAGGCGGCGATCTCGGCGCCGGAAGCGCGCGTCGCCAGAGAGCGCATGAATACGCGCTCGCCGTGGATCGCGTTCATCCGGATGCGGTCGCCGAGCAGCGCCCCGCCAGTCTTGCGGCGCGAGGGATCGACCGCGATGATCGCGATTTTCAGCCGCTCGCCCTGGTCCAGGCGGAAACGGCGCACCAGTTCGTCGGTCAGCGAACTCTTGCCCGAGCCGCCCGTGCCGGTCACGCCGAGAACGGGGGCTTTTGTCTTTTCTGCTCTCTCGAGAAGATTCTTCTTCAACCCGGAACTGCAAAAACCAAGTTCCAAGGCGGTGATGACTCGGGCAAGTCCCCGAAAATCCCCTTGCTTCAACTCAGTTGGTGCGTGCTCGACCGGGTTGAAATCGCAACGCGCCAGCATATCGTTGATCATGCCCTGCAGGCCCATCTTCTGGCCGTCCTCCGGCGTATAGATGCGCGCCACGCCGTAGTCCTGCAGCTCCTTGATCTCCGCGGGCACGATGACGCCGCCGCCGCCGCCGAACACCTGGATGTGCGCGCCGCCGCGCTGCCTGAGCAGGTCCACCATGTACTTGAAGTACTCGATGTGCCCGCCCTGGTAGGACGAGATCGCAACACCCTGCACGTCCTC
>DASWBP010000313.1:0-1538 GCA_036390555.1 Burkholderiales bacterium
CGGTGGGCATCAACTGCTTGGCGTTCTGCAGCCCGTCGCGCGGGCCGACTTCGCAGATCTGGACTTGTCGCATGGCGTCCTCCGGTGCCGCAAATTCTAGCGTGCCGCGCGCGCCTCGATGCGCAGGACCGCGTAGCCGCACAAGGCGCCGCCGGCGGCGAAGGCGAGCATCGCCCACAGCGACGCGCCCCAGCCGCCGAAGTGGGAGGCAAGCCACGCCAGCAGGATGGGCCCGAAGAACTGGCCGGCCTGGGAAGTCTGCATGACCATGCCGTTGGTGGTGCCCACGTGCTGCGGCGTCTTCGCGTGCACCACGACGCCGGAGAAGATGCAGGCGGGGATCACGCCGGCGCAGCAGGAAAAGACGAGGACGGCCAGGAAGCGCAGCGCGTCCGGCAGCGCGCTCGAGAGCATCGCAATGTCGGTCACCACCATGACCGCGCAGGCGGCGAGGACGAGCGGCCCGCGGCGCACGCCATGCGCGAGCAGCCAGCCTCCGCCGAGGTTTCCGGGGACGTTGACCAGCACCATCAGCGCGGTGAGGAACGAGGCGAGGCCGGCCGTTGCGCCGCGCTCGCCGACGAGGAAGGTCGGCAGCCAGATCATGACGGAGGTCCACTGCGCGACGTAGAAGGCGAAGAGCAGCGCGAGGGCGATGCTCGCCGGCTGCGCCAGCGACTCGGCGGCGAGCTTCAGCGAGCTCACCGAGCCGTAGCGCGGCGCAGGCACGTAGCGCGCCACCAGGACGAAGCACAGGGCGGCGGCGACGGACATGGTCACCCACAGCCCGCGCCAGCTCGACAGCCAGAGGATGAGCGGTGCGGCGAGGATCACGAGGCTGCCGCCGGAGGGCATGTACGCGCTCCACAACCCCATGACCCTGGTGCGGTCCATGGCGCCCGCGGTGGCGGCCATCAGCGCCGAGCCGGAGACAGTGAACAGGATGAAGCCGACGCCTTCGAAAAAGCGCGAGGCGAGAAGCGATGGGAAGTCCCAGGCAGCGGCGCCGAGCAGGCCGGCGAGCGACATGATCGCGAGCCCCACGAGGCCGAGGCGCTTGTGGCCGAAGCGGTCGCAGAGCACGCCCACGAACATCCCCACGGCGAGGCCGATGACGTTGAAGGTGGTGGCAATGAATCCGGACTCGACCAGCGAGAGGCCGAGTTCGGCGCGCTGCGCCGGCAGCGCAGGCGGCACCTTGCCGATGTAGGCGCCGCATGCGAGGCCTGCGGCGAACACCGCCCAGGCTGCCGGCCAGTTCGTACCCGGAGCCTTGTGAGTTGCGCCGGGGGGTACGGGGGGCGCAAGTGGCGTCGCAGCGCCCCCTGTACTTCTCGGCATCACGCAGCGCTGACCGGGATCTTCAGCTCGATGATTCTCTTCTGCCAGTCGGCGGGGCCGCTCTGGTGCACGGAGGCGCCGCTCGCGTCCACCGCGACCGTCACCGGCATGTCCTTCACCTCGAACTCGTAAATGGCTTCCATGCCGAGATCCTCGAAGGCGACGACCCTGGACTTGCGGATCGCCTTGGCCACGAG
>DASWBP010000314.1:0-3194 GCA_036390555.1 Burkholderiales bacterium
GTATTGGTGGCGTAGAACAGCGTGTAGCCGTCGGCTGCCGCCTTCATCGTCGCGTCGGCGGCGATCGCGCCGTCGGCGCCGGGCTTGGTCTCGATGATCACCGGCTGGCCGAGCGCCTGGCCGAGCGGCTGCGCGAAGATGCGCGCGCCGAGCTCGGCCGCGCCGCCCGGCGGGAACGGCACGATCAGGCGGATCGGCTTGTTCGGGTACTGCGCCGCCGCGCCGCCGGAGATGAGCGCCGCTGCGAAAATTGCCGCAAGTCTCCTCGCCATGGCCTTACTCCGGCTGCACGCCGGCGGCGCGCAGGATGTTGCGGTAGCTCTCCATCTGCTCCTTGACGAAAGCGCCGAGCCGCTCCGGCGTGCTCGGCAGCAGCACGAACGCCTGCTTGTCCATGGCGGCGATGACATCCGGTCGCTGCATCGCCGTGCCGAACTCCTTGTTGAGGCGCTCGACCACCTCGCGCGGCATCTTCGCCGGGCCGAACAGCCCCGCCCACGAAGTCACCGAGAACTGCGGCATGCCCGCCTCGGCGATGGTCGGCACGTCCGGCAGCAGGTGGCTGCGGCGCGAGAGCGTCGTGGCGAGCGCGCGCAGCTTGCCGTCGCGCACCTGCGGCACCGAGGTGCTCGAGGAGGCGAACAGCAGCTGCACGCGGCCCGCGAGCAGGTCGGTGATCGCCTGCGGCTCGCCCTTGTACGGCACGTGCACCATCTGGATGCCGGCCTGCGCGGCGAAGAAAGCGGTGGAGACGATGCCGGTGGTGTTGCCCGTCGCGTAGTTGATCTTGCCCGGGTTGGCGCGCGCGTAGTGAATGAACTCGCTCACCGTCTTCGCCGGCACGTCCGGGTGCACGACGATGAAGAACGTGTAGCGGCCGATATCGGTGATCGGCGTGAAATCGTTGACCGGGTCGTAGGGCGGGACCTTCTTCAGCGCGGGCACCGCCGACATCGGGCTGTTGGTCGCCATGAGCAGCGTGTAGCCGTCGGGCGCGGCGCGCATCACCTCGCCGGCCGCGATCGCGCCGTCGGCGCCGGCCTTGTTGTCCACCACCACCGGCTGGCCGACCGCGGCGGAAACCGCGTTGCCGAGAATGCGGCTGATGGTGTCGGTCGCCGAGCCCGCGGGGAACGGCACGATGATCTTGATCGGCTTGTTGGGATACTGCGCGGTTGCGATTCCGGACAGGGCGGCGAGCAGCAGCGCCGCGAGCAGACGCGTCATGGGGTTTCCTCCTCTGCGCCGATTATAGAATGGCCCACTTGCGTAATAGCAAGCCTTGATCTTCGCGGAGGCCGGAATGGACATCGGCATCGTCGGGCTGGGCAGGATGGGCGCCAACATGGCGCGGCGGCTGGCGCGCGGCGGCGTGCGCGTGCTCGCCTACGACCGCAGCTCCGCGGCGCGCGAGTCGCTCGTGGGCGAGCCGGGCGTCGAGTGCGTGGAGGGCCTCGCCGCGCTTTGCGCGCAGATCGAGGGCGAGCGTGTCCTGCTCCTGATGCTGCCGGCGGGCGAGGCGACCGAGGACACGCTGCGCGAGCTCGCGCCGCTCGTCTCGGCCGGCGACACGCTGGTGGACGGCGGCAACGCCTTCTACAAGGATTCGATGCGCCGCGCGATGGACCTCTCGCAGCAGGGACTGCGCTACATCGATCTGGGGGTCTCGGGCGGCGTGCACGGCCTTGCGCACGGCTACTGCCTGATGCTCGGCGGCACGCCGACGTCCATCGAGGTGTTCGCGCCCTACGCGCGCATCCTCGCGCCGGCGCCCGAACGCGGCTGGCTGCACTGCGGGCCGGCGGGCGCCGGCCACTACGCCAAGATGATTCACAACGGCATCGAGTACGGCATGATGCAGGCGCTCGCCGAGGGCTTCGCGCTGCTCGCGGCGCGCAAGGACTTCGGCATCGACGGCGCGGGCCTCGCGGAGACCTGGCGCCACGGCAGCGTGATCCGCTCCTGGCTCCTCGACCTGTGCGCCGAGGCGCTCGCGCGCGAGGGCGCGATGGAGGGCGTCGCGCCGGTGGTGGCGGACTCGGGCGAAGGGCGCTGGACGGCGCTCGAGTCCATCGAGCTGGGCGTGCCGGCGCCCGTCATCACCATGGCGTTGATGGGGCGCTTCTCCAGCCAGGGACGCGCCGACTACGCGCGGAAGCTTCTCGCGCTGATGCGCGCGGGCTTCGGCGGCCACGCCGTCACGCGCTCGTGATCCGCGCGGCGCAGCCGTGATCGTCGCGACGCGCGCGTGATCCGCGCGGCCCCCGCATGATCGTGGTAGTGATGGGCGTGTCGGGCTCGGGAAAGAGCACCGTGGGCGCCCTCCTCGCCTCGCGGCTCGGCGCGGAGTTCCTCGATGCGGACGAATTCCACCCGCCGGAGAACGTCGCCAAGATGGCCGCGGGCGTGCCGCTCACGGACGCGGACCGCAAGCCCTGGCTCGAGCGCCTCAACGCCGAACTGCGCAAGCGCAAGGACGCGGTGCTCGCCTGCTCGGCGCTGAAGGGGTCCTACCGCCGCGCGCTCGCGCAAAGCGTCGAGTGCCGCTTCGTGCACCTGCGCGGGCCGATCGAGCTGATCCGCTCCCGGATGGAGACGCGCCGCCACCGCTACATGCCTGCGTCACTCCTGGAGAGTCAATTCGCCACGCTTGAGTCGCCCTCCGGCGCGATCGAGGTAGATATCGCCGAATCTCCCGAGCGCTGCGTGGAGTTTGTCCTCGCGAGGCTCGATCGTTAGGGCAGACCGTGGCGCATCGCCCGGCGGCGGCGCCTTCCCCAGCGCCGCGAAGACCCCTCGCCTCAGTGCAAGGTGCGTCGGGGGCCTGCGGAACTCGCCCTTCCTGCATCTACGGGCTCAGACAGTCCTCGGCCTGCTTCCCTCCGCACCTGACCCGGCTCGGCGCGCCGCGATGGGGACCCCTTGCGCCGCCGCCGGGCTCCGCGCCGGTGCCTGTGCTAGCTAAGAAGGGAGAAGCTTGGCGTCCGCGTTGACTGGGGGCTAGGTCTCTTTGAGGCGTACATAGAGGTGTACGTTGGGCGAACCATCAGCTGCAGGGACGGATTTCACTTCCAAGAATGGCTGCCCTCGCACGAGCTCGCCAAGTTTCGGGAACCCGTAATTTCGTGGATCAAACGAAGGACTCGCCTTTACCAAGAGAGACCCCACGGCAGACAGCGCGGCCCACCCGTCTT
>DASWBP010000315.1:0-9141 GCA_036390555.1 Burkholderiales bacterium
CGCTGCTGACGCCTTGGTGTCAGCAGCTCCGTGTGCAGAGCGAACGCGCCTGGTCCAGGCTCAGCAGCCGCGCGGTTCGTCCGGATCATGGCGACGATGCCGGCACCCGAGACTGAAGAATTGTGTCTCCCGCCGCAGAGAAGAACTACATCGCCTTGAACAGGTCTGAATAGATGCGGCTCACAGGCAGCGTCTCCTTGCGGCGACGCAACTGCAGCGCAATGCGGCCCGTTTCATCTCGCAGCGCAGCAGAGATTTCCGCGAGGTTCACGACAGTTCCGCGGTGGATCTGCTGGAAGCGGCCGGCTGGAAGCTGCCCAACCAGCTCCTTGAGCGGCATGCGCAGCAGCGCCTCGCCCTCCGGCGTCACCGCGCTCGTGTACTTGTCGCTCGACTGGAAGTAGCAGACCTCCTCGAGCGGAATCATGCGCACCGTGTTGCCGTTGCCGGCGCGCACGTGGGTGAGCGGCTGCGCCGTGCGAGGCGCGGCGAGCAGAAGGCGCAGTTGCGCCGCGAGGTCGGGCTCGGCGCGGCGGCCTTTCAGGCGCGCGACCGTCTGCGCGAGACGCGCCGGCGCCACCGGCTTGAGGACGTAGTCCGCCGCCGCGACCTCGAAGGCCTTGAGCGCATACGCATCGTAGGCGGTGACGAAGACGATCGCGGGCGCCGAATCGCCCATGCGCTCGAGGATCTCCTCAGCCGCTTCGAGCCCGGTCATGCCCGGCATCTGGATGTCGAGGAAGGCGACTTCCGGCGTCAAGCGTTCGGCCGCCTGCACCGCCTCCATGCCGTTGGGCAGCACCGCTGCGATCTCCAGCTCCGGCCAAGCCTCCGCG
The DNA here is from genome assembly GCA_036390555.1 of Burkholderiales bacterium. Classification (GTDB taxonomy): domain Bacteria; phylum Pseudomonadota; class Gammaproteobacteria; order Burkholderiales; family SG8-39; genus JAABQT01. The sequence goes on from DASWBP010000315.1 coordinate 837, forward strand.
AGCGCCGACCTAAGCGACAGCGCGAGCAGCGGCTCGTCGTCGGCGATGATCGCCTTCATCGCGGGATGCTCAGCCGCACGGTAAAGCCGCCTGCGGGATTCGGGCCCGCGTCGAACTGTGCGCCGGCGAACGCCGCGGCGAGCCGTTCGCGCACATTGGCGAGCCCGACGCCGCTGCCGGCCGTGCTGGCGGCGATCGTGCCGCCCGCGCCAACGCCAGCCGGCGCACCGCGCGCGCCGTACGCAGGTATCAAGCCCCTGTCTTCGACCTCCAGGAGGAGGCGCCCGTCCTCCTCGCGTGCGCTGACCTTGACCTCGCCGCCGTCCACCCGGGGCTCGATGCCGTGCTTGAGCGCGTTCTCCACGAGCGGCTGCAGGAGGAGCGGCGGCACGTCCGCCTGCGCAAGGGCGTCGGGCAGCTCGAGGCTGAAGCGCAGGCGCTCGCCCATGCGGATGCGCTGCACCTCGAGGTAGCCGCGCAGCAGCGCGAACTCCTCGGCGAGCGTGCTCGCCTCGCGGCGCGTGGCGGCAAGCGTCGCGCGCAGGTAGTCGTTGAGGTGTCCGAGCATCGCGCGCGCGCGCGCCGGGTCCGTCTGGATGAGCGCGTCGAGGTTGGCGAGCGTGTTGAAGAGGAAATGCGGCTCGATCTGCGCCTGCAACGCCTTCAGCTGCGCCACGATGCGCGCCCGCTCCATCTCGGCGGCGCGGTGCCGGCTCCAGAAGAACCAGGTGCCGGCAGTCCCTGCGACGACCGTAACAACGAGCGCAGTCCACGCGTTGCGGCCCGCGCTCCAGGGCATCCCCAACAGCAGGGAGGCGACAAAGCTCCCGAGGAGCCAGCCGGCCAGCACGCTGGCGGCGATGAGCGCGATGAACGGGCCTCGCGGGGGCTTGGCGTCCGGCCACAGCGCGCGCCAGCCCAGGTGGATCAGGATCAGCACGCTGAGGCCGATGCACTGCGAGAACAGCAGGTTCTCGCCGAAGCTGCCGCCGTAGCCCACCAGCGTGAGCAGGATCGCGATGACGGTGTTGAACGCCCCTACGGCGATCAAGGCGAACAGGAACCCCTGCATGGGGGCGCAGCTTAGCGGGATTCGAGCTTGCGCAGTTCGTCAGCTTCCATGCGCTCGCGCAGCCGCGACTGCCCGAGCAGCACCACCGCGGCGTGGATCGCCAGCCCGAGGCCCCAGCCGGCCGCCGGCCAGAGCGCCCACGCGTATTGCGGCGTGGTCTGGCTCTGGACCAGGGCAAGGAAGGCGTTGACCGCCACGTAGACGGTGGCATGGATGTACAGGCCGATCCGTGCGCGGATGCGGCGCCGGGCGATGCGCTTGAGGTCTTCTTGCATGACGATGCTCCTTCAGGTTAGATGAGTCCCAGCGAGCCCCATACCAGCCTCCCGAGGAGGCGGTAGGGAATGAGCGTGAACAACCCGGCGACCCCGAGCGCGCCGGCATAGATCCCGGCCATCAGCTTGCGATGCCGCTCGATGCGTCCGGCGATCGCGTAGTACACGGCCACCCCCAGCAGGACGATCACGGCGACCGACAAGCCGTGGATCCAGGAGTAGCTGCCGTCGCCCTTGATCCAGAAGCTGGAGACTGCAACGACCAGCATCAGTGCGACCCAGCTGCGGCCGGCGATGCGGTGCAAGACCGTCCCCTTGCGGGCGAGAAACATCGCAGCGCCCAGTGCCACGGCGGCAAGGGCGGCGAAGGTATGGGCCAGGATGATCGGCGTGAAAGCCGCGTGCATGTCGTACTCCTTGAGTGGGTTGCTGACGGCGCCAGTCTTCCCTTGGCGAAGCCGTCCGGCCACCGCTTTGCGACGAACTGCAGCCGGCCGCGACGAAACGCTAGACTGCACGGATGAATGACCTCCTTGTCCGCGGCGCCACGGTGTACGACGGCACGGGCGCGCCCGGGCGCGTGGCGGATGTCGCCGTGCGGGACGGGCGCTTTGCGCCGCCGGGGCCGGCGCGCGAGACGCTGCAAGCGGGCGGCCTTGCGCTCATGCCCGGCATCGTGGACGTGCACACGCACTACGACGCGCAGGCCACCTGGGATCCCACGCTCTCGCCTTCGGTGTCGCTCGGCGTCACCACCGCCGTGATGGGCAATTGCGGGTTCGGCATCGCGCCCTGTCCCGCGCCGCTTCGCGAGACCATGGTGCGCAACCTCTCCGTGGTCGAGGGCATGGACCTGGAAGCGCTGCTCAGGGGCACGCGCTGGGAGTTTGAGAGCTTCGGCGAGTACCTCGATGCGCTGGAGCGCGCGCAACCCTACGCCAACGTAACGGTGCTGGCGCAGCATTCCACCATCCGCACCGCAGTGATGGGCGAGGCGGCGTCCACGCGCAAGGAGCCTACGGCCGGGGAGCTGGCGCGCATGCGCGCGCTCGTGCGCGAAGCGCTCGAGGCAGGGGCGGCGGGCTTCGCCTCGTCCTTCTCGCCCAACCACAGCGGCTGGGGCGGCCAGCCGATGCCCTCGACGATCGCGAGCGACGAGGAGCTGAAGGCGCTCGCCGGCGAGTTGCAGGGCCGCGGCATCTTCGTCATGGCGACAGGCCCGCGCGCGACGCCCGAGTTCATGGAGGAAGTCTCGGCGCAGACCGGCTGCCCCGCCTTCATGGTGACGGTGCTCACCATGTACAACCGCGCGGCGCCCGAGCGCGCGCTCACCTACTACGAGCGCTGCGCGGCGGCGAATGCGCGCGGCCGCGAGGTGTATATCCACACCAGCTGCCAGCCCCTATCGTTCGACTTCACGCTGGAAGAGCCGTATCTCCTTTACTCGCACGACGCCTTCGACCGCGTGAAGGCGGCGGCGCCGGCAGAGCGCGCGGCGATCTATCGCGACCCCGCCTTCCGCGCGCGCTTCCGCGAGAACCTCGCCAGGCCGAAGCAGGGCATCCTGTTCTACGGCGACTGGAGCCAGGTGGACGTGGACGGCGTGCCGCTCTTGAAGCTTGCGAACGGCAAGGATCCGCTGGAAGCCTTCTTCGACCTGCCTATCGATACGCCGCTCGTCGCCAAGCTCTACCAGAACGACGACGCCGGCGTGGCGCCGCTGCTCAAGCACCCGGCGGGCGTGGTGGCGCTCTCGGACGCGGGCGCGCACCTCATCTATTTCTGCGACGCGGGCTTCGGCCTGCATTTCCTCGCGCACTGGGTGCGCGAGACCGGAACCTTCACGCTGGAGGAAGGCGTGCGCCGCCTCACCTCGGACCCGGCGCGCAAGTACCGCATCGGCGGGCGCGGCGAGATCCGCGAAGGCTTCGGCGCCGACTTCGTGCTCTTCGATCCGCGCACGGTGGGCCTCACCCCGCTCGAGCGCGTGGCGGACCTGCCCGGCGGCGGCACGCGCATGATCCGCAGACCCGTGGGCGTGCAAGGCGTGTGGGTCAACGGCTCGCGCGTGCACGATGGCAAGGACTACTCGCCGCTCGCGAGCGGACCGGGCAGGGTGCTGCGCCAGCGCGGCGCGCGGCCGCGCGCCTGAACGCAGCCGACACGCGCTGATGACCACGGGCCTGCGCCTCTTCCTCGTGCTCTACGCCCGCCAGACGAGCCGGCGCGGCAGGACGCTCCTTTCGGTGCTCGGCGTCGCACTCGGCATCGCGCTGGGTTACGGCGTACACCTCGTCAACCGCGCGGCCGTCGAAGACCTCGCCGCGGGAGTGCGCGCCATCGCGGGCGATGCCGACCTCGAAGTGCGCGGCGGCCGCGGCGGCTTCGCGGAGGAGGTCTACGCCAGGGTGGCGAAGTTACCCGGCATCGCGGCGACGAGCCCGATGCTCGAGCTCGAGGCGGGCCTTGCCGACGGCGGCGCGCTGCGCGTGATCGGCATCGATCCGCTGCGCGCCGCGCAGCTGCACCCGCAGATGTTCGCGCACCAGCCGTCGCTCATGCTCGAGCTGCTGCGTCCGGACACCGTGCTGCTGTCGGCAGGCGCGGCGGAGGCCTTTCGCCTGGGCAAGGGGTCCAGCCTCGCGCTGGTGTCGGGGCTCTCGACGGTCACGCTCGAGGTCGCGGGAACGCTGCAACCGGGCAACCCGCATGGCGTCGCTGTGCTCACCGACGTTTCCACGGCACAGTGGCGACTCGGGCGCCTGGGCGAGTTGAACCGCATCGGCATCCGCCTTTCGCCGGGGGCGCGGATCGAGGGGGTGCGGGAGCAGGTGGCGGCGGTGCTGCCCGCGGGCGTGCACGTCGCGCCGGTCGAGGTCTCCGAGGCCAGCGGCGCGGCGCTCTCGCGCGCGTATCGCGTCAATCTCAACGTGCTCGCGCTGGTGGCGCTCTTCACCGGGGCATTCCTCGTCTTCTCGGCGCAGGCGCTCGAAGTGGCGCGCCGGCGTGGCGAGCACGCCTTGCTGCGCGTACTGGGCCTGGAGCGGGGCGGGCTGGCGCGCCTCGTGCTGGCAGAAGCCGCCATGGTCGGCGCAGCGGGTGCGCTCCTCGGCCTCCTGCTCGGCTACCTGTTCGCGCTCGCCGCGGTGCGCGCCTCGGGCGGCGACCTCGGCGCAGGCATGTTCCGTGGCCTCGCGCCGCAGGTGACCTTCGCGCCGGGCGCTGCCCTGGGCTATCTCGCCGCCGGCATCGCGGTGGCGCTCGCCGGCGCGCTGCTGCCCGCGCTCGAAGCGGCGCGCACGCCGCCCGCGCAGGCGCTGAAGGCGGGCGACGAGCAGCGGCTCTTCGCGCGCGCCGTATCCATCAAGGCGCCCGCACTGCTGCTCGCGGGGGCGCTCGCCCTCGCGTTTCTGCCGCCGGTGCAGGGCCTGCCCGTCTTCGGCTATGCCGCGATCGCCTGCCTGCTGGTGGGCGGGATCCTGTTGATGCCTGCGCTCTCGCAAAAGGCCTTCCAGGTGCTGCCGCTTGCCGGGCACCCGGCGCTCTCGCTCGCCTTTGCGCAGTTGCGCGGCGCACCCGGCCAGGCAATGGTCAGCCTCGCCGCCATCGTGGCGAGCTTCTCGCTGATGGTGGCGATGGCGATCATGGTGGCGTCCTTCCGCACCTCGGTGGACCGCTGGCTGGAGGACGTGCTGCCGGCCGACCTCTACCTGCGCACGACGCACGCGGGCGAGACCGGGTTCGTCGAGCCGCGCTTCGAAGCGCGCATCCAGCGCCTGCCGCAGATCGCGCGCGCCGAGTTCCTCAGAAGCGGCCGCATCACGCTCGATCCCGCGCGTCCGCCTTTGGTGCTGATCGCGCGCGACGTCCCCGAAGCAGGGTTCGCGCGCACGCTGCCGCTCGTGGGCGCCGCCTACGCGCCCAAGCCGGAGGATCCGCCTGCGGCGTGGGTGAGCGAGGCTGCGGCGACCCTCTACGGAATGCAGGCAGGGCGTCGCGTGCAGATCCCGCTCGCCGGGCGCGCGCAGGAGTTCGTCGTCGCCGGCGTCTGGCGCGATTACGCACGCCAGCACGGCGCGATCCTCATCGAGCGGTCGGTGTACGCAAAGCTCACGGGCGATGGCCGCGCCAACGACGCGGCGCTATGGCTCGCCCCCGGCGCGCGCGCGGCGGACGCCGAGCGCGCCATCCGGCGCTTGCGCGGTGCCGAGCACCTGGAGATCGCGCAGCCGCGCGAGATCCGCGAAATCTCGCTGGCCATCTTCGATCGCAGCTTCGCGGTGACCTACGCGATGGAGGCGGTGGCGGTGCTGGTGGGGCTCTTCGGCCTCTCGTCGAGCCTGGGCGCGATCGTGCTCGCGCGGCGGCGCGAGTTCGGCGTGCTGCGCCACCTCGGCATGACGCGCCGCGAGATCGGCCGCATGCTGATGGCCGAAGGCAGCCTCCTGGCGCTGCTCGGCGCGCTGGCTGGCCTCGCACTCGGCGGCTTGATCAGCCTGGTGCTGATCTACGTGGTCAACCGCCAATCGTTCAACTGGTCCATGGACCTGCACCCGCCGCTCGCGACGCTCGCCGCGCTCACCGCCGCGCTGGTGGCGCTCGCGGCGCTCACCGCGCGCCTTTCGGGGCGCGAGGCGATGAGCATGGCGCCGGTGCGCGCCGTGAAGGAGGACTGGTGAGGCGCCGGCAGTTCCTTGCTTCGCTGCCGCTGCTCGTCGGCGCGCCGCTTGCCCGCGCACAAGCGACGGCGGAGAACGGCGCGAAGGCCCCGGCAAAGGAGGCGCAGTTTGCGAAGGTCGTGCGCGGCACGCGCCTGCGCTTTCCGCGCGACCACGGCGCGCACCCGGAATACCGCACCGAATGGTGGTATGCGACAGGGTGGCTGGAGCGCGGCGGCCAGCCGCTCGGCTTCCAGGTGACGTTCTTCCGCGCACGGCCGAAGTGGCAGAGCGAAAACCCGAGCCGCTTCGCACCGCGCCAGGTGATGCTCGCGCACGCGGCGCTCGCCGACCCGCGCCATGGGCGCCTGCGCCACGACGAGCGCGCGGCGCGCGATGCGCTCGGCCTCGCGGGCGCCTCGACGCGCACCACCGACGCCTGGATCGACGACTGGCGCTTCGCGCTGGAGAACGGCGCCTACCGCGCGCGCATCGCGGCGCGCGACTTCACCATGGCGCTCGACCTGAAGGCGGCGCGCGCGCCGCTCCTGCAGGGCGAGGGCGGCTTCAGCCGCAAGGGGCCGCGGCCGGAGGAGGCGAGCTTCTACTACAGCAGGCCGCACCTCGCAGTGAGCGGCACCGTGGACGGCGAGGCGGTGACTGGCGGCGCCTGGCTCGATCACGAATGGTCGAGCCAGTACCTTGCGCCGGAGGCCGCCGGCTGGGACTGGGTGGGCCTGAACCTCGAAGGCGGAAAGTCCCTCATGGCCTTTCGCATCCGCGACCGGCAGGGCGGGACCTATCACGCGCCGCCGGGCGTGAGCTTCGAGCCGCGGCGCAGCTGGCGCTCGCCGCGCACCGGCGTCGAATACCCCGTCGCGATGCGTGTACAGGCGAACGGCCAGGCCTTCGACCTCGAGCCGCTGATGGACGACCAGGAGATGGATGCGCGGCGCAGCACGGGAACGATCTACTGGGAGGGCGCGGTGCGCGCGCTGCAGGCCGGCCGCGAGGTGGGCCGGGGCTATCTCGAGCTCACCGGCTACTGGCGGCCGATGGAGCTCTGATGGCCGCCGCACCACAGCCGCCCACTGGTGCCTTCGGCGCGGTGATGGGCCTCGCCGGGCTGGGCTTGAGCGCGCGCGCGGCGGCGCCGGTGCTTGCCGGCACGGTGCCTGCGCCCGCGCACTTCACCGAGATCTGGATCCTGCTTGCCGCGCTCGGCTTCGCGTGGCTCCTTCCGGCCTATCTGTGGAAGCTTGTCAAGTCGCCGCGCGCGGTGCGCGAGGAATTCGACAACCCCGTGCAGATGGGCTTTTGCGCGACGCTGCCGCTCGCCATGACGCTCCTCGCGGGCGGGCTCGCGCCCTACGTGCCGCAGCTCGCCGCGGTGCTCTGGTGGGCCGGGGTGGTGCTGCTGCTGGCGATGCAGGTCTGGGGGCTGCAGCGGCTGCTCGCGGGCGGCATCGAACTCGCGCAGGTGAACGGCGGCTGGATGATGCTCTTCGTCGGCGGCATCATCGTGCCGGGCGGTGGCCTGGCGCTCGGCTACGAGGAAATGTCGCGCTTCGCCTTCGGCGTCTCGGCGGCGATCGCGCCGCTCATCGCGGGCCTGATCCTGCTGCGCGCCGTCATCGGCGCGCCGCTGCCAGCGGGCCTGCGCCCCAGCTGGTTCATCCTGCTCGTGCCGCCTACGCTGATCTACGCGCACGGCAGCGTGCTGTTCCGCGAGCTCGCGTTCCTCGAGAGCCTGTATTTTCTCGCCCTCGTGCTCGGCGCGGCGCTGCTCGTCTACGCGCGCAGCTTGGCGCGCTGGCCGTTCGGCGTGCCTTGGTGGGCGTTCACGTTTCCGCTCGATGGCCTCGCGCTGGCTGCGGCGCGCTACGCCGGCAGCCACCCGGCGCCCGTCTGGACCGCGCTGTGCGGGGCAACGCTCCTGCTCGCGACGCTTGCGGTGCTGCTGGTGCTGACGCGCACCGCGCTCGCGCTGCGCCCCTAGCCAGGCGACGCTAGCGCCAGGCCCACACCGGTTGCTCGAGGTGCGCGACGCGCGTCTCGCGCCCGAAGAGCGCGACCTCGATGAACTGGTAGAGCACCGCCGCCGTGGGGGCATGCACCAGTGACCCGAGGATCGGATAGCGTATGACAGGCCGGTCGCTCTCCGGGATCGAGATGAACTGCGGCGAGCCGGGCCGCGCAAGCTCGGTAAGCCGTACGCGGTAGATGCGGGCCACCTCCGCGGGATTTGCTTCAAGCGGCGTGCCTTCCGGCAGCCACGCGACCAGCGGCGTGATGAGGTA
>DASWBP010000316.1:0-1824 GCA_036390555.1 Burkholderiales bacterium
CCGGCGTACACGTCCGCAGGGCTCTACCACCCGCTCCTGCTGGCACTCGCGTTTGCAGTGTTCAGCCGGTTCGACGACCTGACTGATCGCCGGGCGGCGCTTGCGGCGCTCGCCGGCGGGGCCCTCCTGGCGCTTTGGGGCTTGGTGCAAGTCGGCGTGCTCGGCACGGCGCGCGCGCATGCCTTCTTCGAGACGCCGGCGACCTATGCGGCGGTCCTCAATCTGATTCTCGTGCCGATGCTGGTGCTGGCGCTCGTGCGGCGGATCGGGGCCTACGCGCTCCTCTTCGGCGTCCTGCTCGCGGGCGGATCGTTCGCCAGCGCGAGCCGCGGCGGCCTGGTCGCGCTGGCGGCGGGGATCGCCGCGGGGGCGATCCTCGCGCATCGGTCAGGCCAACTGCAGCAGCGGCGCATTCTGGTGGTGGTCAGCCTTCTCGCCGCCGGCTCGCTGCTCGCGGCGGGACTGCGCACCCTCCCTCTGGCCTCTGGAGGACCGCGCGGGGCTCTGCCAAGCGAACAAGGCCAGGCGGAATCCTCGCTCTCACGGCTCGAGCTCTACGGCGCATCCTGGCAAGCGTGGCAGGGGCGCCCGCTTGCCGGCACGGGCTACCTGACGTTCCGCTACGTGCTGGAGCGGGAACGCGGTAGCGTGCCGAGCTACGGCGAGACTTCGGAGACCTGGTTCGCGCACAACGACTACCTGCAGACACTGCAGGAGTTGGGCCCGGCCGGCCTGGCGGGACTCGTCGTTTTGGCTTGGCTTCCGGTGGTGCTTGTCCTTCGTCGCCTGCGTGGGGCGCCCGTAGCGGAGCGTCCCGCCGTCGTTGCAGCTGCATCCGCGGCGACGGCGATGGCGGTCCATGCGCTCGTAGACTTTCCGTTCTACGTTCCCGCTTGCCTGCTTCTCTATGGCGCATTGCTCGGGACGTTGGACCGGCGGCTGGCGATGGCGAGCGTTCCCGGCGCATTGCCTGCAGCACGCGCATCGTGGGCTCGAGGCGTTCGCGCCGGCGTCGCGGTCATTGCGGCCATCGTCCTGCTTCGGCCAGTGCTCGCCGAGGCCGCGGCCGAATGGGGCCTGCAACGCTATGGCGCGCAGCAGGCGCAATCGGCAGCGTTCTGGCTGGAGACGGCGCGGCGTCTCGATCCGGCCGACTGGCGCTACCACCAGTACGCGGGACTCTTCTGGGACGGTGTGGCCAGCGCGTCGGGTAGTGCTGACGCCGCGCGCTACGCCAGCGCCGCGTTTGCCGCCGGCGTCGCGGCCAACCCCCTGGAGGTAAGGAACCTGCTGGGGCTCATCGCGGTCCACCGCGTGCACGCAAGGCTACTCGACGCGCCGGCCGATCGCGCGACGCGCGAGGCGTGGGTGGCGCGAGCGGAGGCGCTCGCGCCCTACAATGCGGCGGTGCGGCGCGAACGCGCGCTGCTGGAGTCGGCCAGATGAGCGCTCGCCAGGTGCGGGGTTATTCGCTTGTCGAGCTGGTGATCGTGATCGTGATCGGGGCGATCATCGCCGCGATTGCCATCCCGATGTTCAACCAGCCGCAGATCGATGCGGCCTGGTACCACGAGCAGGTGCGTTCCGCTGTGCGCCACGCGCAGCGCACCGCGGTCGCGCAGCGGCGCCCGGTGTTCGTCGTCGTAGAGGCGGCGCCGACCAGGCTCTCGCTGTGCTACGCGGCCGGTTGTGGCGCGGGCACGCGGCTGCCGCAGCCGGGCTCCGCAGACACCTTCGAGATGGTCGCGCCATCGGGCCTCGTCCTCGGCATCTCGGCGAGCCCGCTGTCCTTCAACGGGCTCGGGCAACCAAGCAGCGGTGCCA
>DASWBP010000317.1:0-8597 GCA_036390555.1 Burkholderiales bacterium
GCGTTGCCCGCGGCGAGCACCGTGCCGCCCGATTCGCGCGCCGCGTTGATGGCGTTGAACAGCGCCACCTGCGCTGCTTCGTCCAGGCGCTCGACGTCATCGGCGACCGTCACACCGGGCCGTGCACAGGCCGCGAGCAGGTGGCTGCGCCCGCTGCCCGACTCGCCCCAGAGATAGAGCACGCTCTCGGAGCGCTCGCCCGCCGCGAGCGCGCGCAGCCGCGCGACGAGCTCCGCGTTCGCCCCGGGAACGAAGTTGTCGAGCGTGGGCTCGGGGGGCGGCGAGATGGGCAGCGCGAGCTGGCGCGTCACTGCTCGCCCGCGCCGCGCGCGGCTACCCGGCAGACGCGGGATCGCGAATCAGCGGGAAGCGGGGTGGCCATCTCAAGTAGAATCGCGCGGCAACCGCAAAACTCTAGCATGAGCCGAGCGCTTTCCTACCGCGACGCCGGCGTCGATATCGACGCGGGCGACGCGCTGGTCGAGACCATCAAGCCCTACGCGAAGCGCACCATGCGCGCCGAGGTGCTGGCGGGCATCGGCGGCTTCGGCGCGCTGTGCCGCATTCCGCGGAAGTACCGCCAGCCGGTGCTGGTGTCCGGCACCGACGGCGTGGGCACGAAGCTCAAACTCGCCTTTGCGCTCGGCCGGCACGACACGGTCGGCATCGACCTCGTGGCGATGAGCGTGAACGACGTGCTGGTGCAGGGCGCCGAGCCGCTCTTCTTCCTCGATTACTACGCCTGCGGCCGGCTGGACAACCGGATTGCCGCGCAGGTCGTGAAGGGCATCGCGCGCGGCTGCGAGCTCGCCGGCTGCGCGCTGATCGGCGGCGAGACCGCCGAGATGCCCGGCATGTACGCCGAGGGAGAATACGACCTCGCCGGCTTCTGCGTCGGCGTCGTGGAAAGGCGCAGGATCATCAACGGCCGCTCGATCCGCCCGGGTGACGTGCTGCTCGGGCTTGCCTCGAGCGGCGCGCATTCCAACGGCTACTCGCTCATCCGCAAGATCGTCGAACGCGCGCGCCCCGACGCGGCGACGCTCGATGCGCTGATGGCGCCGACGCGCATCTACGTGAAGCCGATCCTCAAGCTGCTCGGCAGCGGCTGGATCAAGGGCATGGCGCACATCACGGGCGGTGGCCTGGTGGGCAACGTGCCGCGCATGCTGCCCCCGGGCACTCAAGCGGTCGTTCACACGGCAAGGTGGCCGAGGCCCGCGCTGTTCCGTTGGCTGCAGGCCCAGGGCAGCGTGGCCGAAGACGAGATGCATCGCGTCTTCAATTGCGGCATCGGCCTCGTGCTCTGCGTCGCGCCGGCGCATGCGGCGCGCGTGCGCGCGCGCCTCGAGCGCCTCGGCGAGACCGTCTACGAAATCGGCGCGATCGAGAAGGGCAAGGGCGAGCCCGCGGCGCGCGTGCTCTAGCCCGCGTCGCTGCGCGTGCCGCCGAGCGAGCGGCGGCACGCAAGGTGCGTGGCCTGCCCTGCTAGGCCGAGCCGCGTCGCGCGAGCCAGATTCCCGCCAGCACCACCGCGCCGCCCGCCATCTGCATGACACCGAGCGGCTCCGCGAGCAGCACCCAGGCGAAGCCGGCGGCGAGCACCGGCTGCAGCAGCAACCCCACCGACGAGAACGCAGCCGGCAGATGAGCAAGCGCGTAGGTGATCAGCCCCTGGCCGCCGGCGTGCGTGATCCAGGCAAGGCCGAGCAGCACCAGCCAGCCCCTGGCGCTTTGCGGCATCATCGCTTCGCCGGAGGCCAGCGCCAAGGGCAGCAGGATCGCGGCGGTGAGCGTGGTGGTGACGGCCATCAGGCGCAGCGTGGCGGCGCCCAGGTCGCGCAGGCTCTTCACCGTGAGCAGGTACCACGCGTAGAACATCGCGGTGATCACGCCGAAGCCGTCGCCCAGCAGCGCGGTGGAGGAAAAGCCGAGGCTGGCGCGCACCAGCAGCGCGACGCCGGCAAGCGCCAGGCCAAGGCCGACGAGGAACTGCGCGCTTGGCTTCTCGCGCCACAGCAGCCACGCGGCGAGCGTGACGAAGATCGAGGCGAGATTGGCGAGCAGCGTCGCGTTGGCGACCGAGGTGGCCTGGATCGACCAATGCCAGAAGGCGAGGTCCCCGGCGAAGGCGAGGCCGGCGGCGGCGAGCAGCCAGCGCTCGCGCGGGCTGCGCGCCGCCTGCGCGCGCGGGACCAGGGCCGCCACCGCCCACAGCAGCGGCACGGCGAGCGCGACGCGCCAGAACGCGCTCGCCGTAGGGCCGACGTCGGCGATGCGCACCCAGATCGGCGAAAGCGCGATGCAAGACGCGCCGGCGAAGAGGGCGGCGAGGGCCGGGGCGTGCATTCGCGGATGGTAAACTTTCGACGCTTCCCATGCCTGCTCCTCGCTTCGTCCACCTGAGGCTGCACAGCGAGTACTCGGTCACGGACGGCATCGTGCGCATCGACGAGGCGGTGCGCCGCGCGGCGCAGGACGCCATGCCGGCGCTTGCGCTCACCGATATCGCCAACCTGTTCGGCATGGTGAAGTTCTACCGCGCTGCGCGCGCGGCGGGCGTGAAGCCGCTGATCGGCGCCGATTGCTGGGTGCAGGGCGAATCCGAGGCCGACAAGCCCGCGCGCGTGCTGCTGCTCGTCGCTTCGCGCGCCGGCTACCTGCGCTTGTGCGACCTGCTGTCGCGCGCCTGGCTGAAGAACCAGCATCGCGCGCGCGCCGAGATTGCGCGCGCCTGGCTACGCGAGGCGGGCAGCGAGGGCCTGATCGCGCTCTCGGGGGCGGCGGGCGGCGATGTCGGGCAGGCGCTGCTCGCCGGCAATGCGGCCGCCGCCGAGCGCCTGGCGCGCGACTGGGCGGCGCTCTTTCCGGATCGCTACTACCTGGAGGTGCAGCGCGCGGGCTTCGCGCAAGGCGAGGCGCTCGTCGCGCGCACGGTCGAGCTCGCCACGCGCCTTAAGCTGCCGGTGGTCGCCACGCACCCGGTGCAATTTCTCGAGGCAGGAGACTATCGCGCGCACGAGGCGCGTGTCTGCATAGCCCAGGGTTACGTCCTCGGCGACCAACGCCGGCCGAAGCTCTTCACGCCGGAGCAGTACTTCAAGTCGCAGGCCGAGGTGGCGCAGCTGTTCGCCGACCTCCCGCAGGCGCTGGAGAACTCGCTCGAGATCGCGCGGCGCTGCAGCCTGGAGATCGAGCTGGGCCGCAGCCGCCTGCCCGCCTTTCCCACGCCGCCTGGCGTGACCATCGACCAATACCTGCGCCAGCAGGCCGAGCAGGGCCTCGCCGCGCGGCTGGAGAAGCTGTTTGCCGACGCGGCGGCGCGCGCGGCCGCGGCGCCGCGCTACCGCGCGCGCCTGGATTTCGAGATCCGCACCATCATCCAGATGGGCTTTGCCGGCTACTTCCTCATCGTCGCGGACTTCATCAACTGGGCCAAGCAGAACGGCGTGCCGGTCGGTCCCGGGCGCGGCTCGGGCGCGGGCTCGCTGGTGGCGTATTCGCTGGGCATCACCGACCTCGACCCGATCACCTACGACCTCCTTTTCGAGCGCTTCCTCAACCCGGAGCGCGTGTCGATGCCCGACTTCGACATCGACTTCTGCCAGGACGGGCGCGACAAGGTCATCGACTACGTGCGCAAGAAGTACGGCGAGGAGAGCGTCTCGCAGATCGTCACCTTCGGCACCATGGCGGCGCGCGCCGTGGTGCGCGACACGGGCCGGGTGCTGGATCTCGGCTATAACTTCTGCGACCAGGTGGCGAAGCTGATTCCGGTGCAGCCGGGCCGCACCATCACCCTGCAGGATGCGCGCGAGATGGAGCCGCTGCTCGCGCAGCGGGAGGACCAGGAAGACGAGGTGAAGGAGCTGCTGGCGCTCGGCGAGAAGCTCGAGGGCCTGACGCGCAATGTCGGCATGCACGCGGGCGGCGTGCTCATTGCCCCTGGCAAGCTCACCGACTTCTGCCCGCTGTACGCCGCCGAGGGCACGGCGCACGCCATCTCGCAGCTCGACAAGGACGACGTCGAGGCGGTGGGACTGGTGAAGTTCGATTTTCTCGGCCTCACCACGCTCACCATCCTCGACTGGGCGGTGCGCTACGTGCGCGAGCTGGGCGAACCGGCGTTTTCGCTCGAGCGCGTGCCGCTCGACGACAGGGCCACCTACCAGCTGCTCTCGGCGGGCAACACCACCACCGTGTTCCAGCTGGAATCACGCGGCATGCGCGACCTGATCAAGCGCGCGCGCCCGGACCGCTTCGAGGACGTGATCGCGCTGGTGGCGCTGTACCGGCCGGGGCCGATGGACCTGATCCCCGACTTCATCGCGCGCAAGCACGGCCGCGAGCGCGTCGAGTACCTGGACAAGCGCCTGGAGCCGATCCTTGGACCGACCTACGGCATCATGGTCTACCAGGAGCAGGTGATGCAGATCGCGCAGGTGATCGGCGGCTACACGCTGGGCGGCGCCGACCTGCTGCGGCGCGCGATGGGCAAGAAGAAGCCCGAGGAGATGGCCAAGCAGCGCGACATCTTCGTCGCCGGCGCCGAGAAGAACGGCCTCTCGAAGGGCAAGGCCACGCAGCTCTTCGATCTGATGGAGAAGTTCGCCGGCTACGGCTTCAACCGCTCGCACGCCGCAGCCTACGCGCTGCTCGCCTACCAGACCGCCTACATGAAGGCGCACCACGCGGCCGCCTTCATGGCCGCGAACCTGTCGCTCGTCATGGACGACACCGACAAGGTGCGCCAGTTCCACGAGGACGCGCTCGCCAACGGCCTGAAGGTGCTGCCGCCGGACATCAACGCCTCCGACTACCGCTTCCGCCCCGTGGATCCGAAGACCGTGCGCTACGGGTTGGGCGCCGTGCGCGGCACCGGCGCCTCGGCGATCGGCGCCATTCTCGAAGCGCGCAAGGCCGGGCCGTTCACGGGCCTCTTCGACCTCTGCCGTCGGGTGGACAAGCGCATCGTCAACCGGCGCGTGGTGGAGGCGCTGGTGCGCGCCGGCGCGTTCGATGCGCTCGTGGCGAATCGCGCGAGCTTGCTGGCGAGCGTAGGGCGTGCGCTCGAGGTCGCCGAGCAGGCCGAGCGGCAGGCGGCGCAGGTAAGCCTGTTCGGCGAGGCGGAGGGCGGACAGGCGGCGCAGGAAGCGCTGATCGAAGCCAGGCCCTGGGACCTGCGCCAGCAGTTGATGGAGGAGAAGGCGGCGCTCGGCTTCACGCTGTCGGGGCACCTGTTCACCGTGTACGAGCGCGAGCTGGAGGGCTTTCCGCGCGTGCCGCTCGCGCAGCTGGCGGCCGCCGAGCACCGCGTTTGGCTTGCCGGCGTGGTGGCGTCGGCGCGCACGCAGATGACGCGCCGCGGCCGCATGATGGCGGTAGTGCTCGACGACGGCGGCGCGCAGGTCGAGGTGTCGGTGTTCAACGAGCTCTTCGAGAAGCACCGCGACAAGCTGAAGGAAGATGCGCTGCTCGTGGTGCAGGGCAAGGTGCAGCGCGACGAGTTCATCGGTGGCCTGCGCGTGACCGCGGAGGACCTCTTCGACCTCGCCGGCCTGCGCGCGCGCTACGCGGCGCGCCTGCGCCTGGACATGAATGGCCAGGCCGACGCGCGCCGCCTGATGGAGCTGCTGGCGCCCTTCCGCGCGGCGGGCGCCTGCCCGGTGTTCGTGCGCTACCGCACTGCGGGGGCCGCCTGCGACGTGGCCTTGGGCGACGCCTGGCGCGTGCGGCCGGAAGCCCCGCTCATCGAGCGCCTCGGGGCCTGGCTCGCGCCCGAGAACGTGCAGGTCATCTACGGCAACGGCGCGACGGTGGGCTAGGCGAGCGCGGCCTCAGCCGCGCGTGCCGCGCGAGGCACCGGAGCCCCGCTGCCAAAGGCTGCGCACGTCGCGGTACCAGGTGCCCGCGACGCGCTCCGCGGGATCGTAGCGCCGCTTCTCGGCGAGGAACTCGCCCAGCATCGGATAGCAGTGCGCTGCCTGCGCGCGCGTGGCGTGCGGCAGATGCGCGGGGGAGAAGCTGCCGCCCGCGGCGACAGCGAGCTCGATGAGCCTCGCGCGCAGCTGCGTGCCGCCGAGGTGGCCGCCCACCGTATCGCGCATGCGGTACTCGATGAGCAGCGCGGCATAGTCGCGGCGCGCCCAGCGCAGGAACGTGGCTTCCTCGGGCATCGTGCGCCGCGCCTCGAATCGTGAAAGACGTGCACGACGGTCCTCGAGCTCGGCGCGCGCTTGCCCGACGAATCCTTCGCTCGCGTGCGGCGGCAGCAGCAGCTCCACGGCAAAGCGAGCGCCCTCGACCACGCCGCACGGCAGGCCGAGGCACACGGGCGCAGGGGCGCCCGCGGCCGCGCGCGCCACCGAGGCGATATCCAGGGTCACGCTGTAGAAGGGACCGAAGACCCCGAAGCCGCCCACGGCCAGGCGGAAGAGGTCCGGCGCGCGCTCGCGGCTCGCCCGCCGCAACTCGCCGTCGGCGCTCGCCACGGTAACGGAGCGCACGTGCGCCACCACGGGCTGGCCGTCCGGTCCGGCGGCGTTGGCCGCAACGCTCGCGCCCACGGTGCCCGCGCCGAAGGCGCCGCCCCCATGGGCCGCAAGCGCCGACCAGGGCGCCCCGGACTGCACCTCGAGCAGGCCGTGCACTGCATCGTGGCGCAGGACGCGATCGAGCCCCGAGGCGTCGGGCAGCACGAGCCGCGGCGCGCGCATTGCCCTGCAGAGGTCGTCGGCGGAATACACGCGCGGCGCATGCGCACAGGGCAGGGTCAGGCTCGGCGTGGCATTCATGGTGGCGTCCTCGAAAAGTGGGCGAGCCATTCTTCGCAGCGCGCATGCTGCGACGCAATATCCGATTGACGAAGTCGCGCATTCCGCTACTCTCGGTGGCATGCCGCTCGCACAGCGCCTGGTGGAGGCCCTGAAGAAGTGCCTGCGCGCGCGCGGCATCACCTACGCCATGCTGGCGCGCGAGCTGCACCTCTCGGAGGCGAGCGTGAAGCGGCTGTTCTCGCGCGGCACGTTCACGCTCGCGCGCGTGGAGGAAGTGCTGCGCGTCCTCGACCTGGATCTCGTCGAGCTCGCGCGCATGGCGCGCGCGACGGAGGGCGGCTCGACAGAGCTCAGCGTGGAGCAGGAGACCGTGCTGGCGCGCGACGAGCGCCTGCTGTCGGTGTTCTGGCTGCTGCTCAATGGCTGGCGCTTCGCCGACATCGTGGAGGCGTTCGCGATCACGCGCACCGAGCTGACGCTGGCGTTCGCCAAGCTCGAGCGGGCGCGCCTGATCGACTGGGAAGCCGGCGAGCGCGTGCGGCTGCGGGTGGCGAAGGACTTCACCTGGCGCGCGGGCGGGCCGGTGAAGAAGGCTTACGGGCTGCGCGTCACCAGCGAGTTTCTGCGCTCTCGCTTCGCCGGCGCAACGGAGCTCCTGCGCTTCGAGGCGCGCGACCTGTCGCCGGCCTCGGCTGCCGTGTTGCGACGCAGGCTCGAGCGCCTCGCCGCCGAGTTCGGCGAGCTGGCGGAGGTGGATTCCGCGCTGCCCGCGCGGCGGCGCGAGGGCGTCGGACTGCTGCTGGCCTGCCGGCCCTGGGAGTTCTCGGTCGTCAATGCGCTGAAGAAGCGGACCATGGAAGCGGCGCCGCGCGCCGCGCCGCGCCTTCAGCCGCTCGGCCAGCGCTCGAACCGTTCGTAGTTCACGTCGTAGCGCGCCTCGGGCTGTGCCGAGGCGATGCCATCGACGCGCGCTGCCGGCGGCCCACGGCGCGCCCAGGCGAGCAGCGCCGCAAGCGCCTGCTCGCTGCCCTGCGCAAGCGCTTCCACGCTGCCGTCCCTGCGGTTGCGCACCCAGCCGGTGACGCCCAGGCGCGCGGCCTCTTCGCACAGTGCCTCGCGATAGCCCACGCCCTGGACCCGGCCGGTGATGCGCAGCTGAATTGTCCGCAGTTGCAAGAAATCTTCCTGTGTGCGGCTAACGCCCTGAAAGGCCTGGCGCTCCGTGGTAAGCTGCCGCGCAAATTGATCCGCCCGTCCTGCGCACGCAGCCGGGCAAGCCAAGGGGATTCTAAGATGCGCAATGCCCTTATCGTGGTCGCCGTTCTGGCACTGGCCGGTTTCCTCTATGTGGCGGTGGTGCAGCCGCAGATGGCGGGCAGCGAAGCGAAGGAAGCTGCGCAGGCCCTCGTTGCCGGCGCCGATGCCGCGCAGAAGCAGGTGGCGGCCGCGGCCGAGAAGGCGAACAGCCTCGCCGGCTCGGGCAAGGACGTGAAGGCCGCCGCGCGCACCGACGCGAAGCACGGCGAGCTGAAGTGGATCGTCGAGCCGAACGGCGCGATCCGCGCCTGGAACGAGAAGAACGCCATCGAGGTGTCGATGACGCCGTCGCTGCAGGGCGGCAAGGTGAGCTGGAACTGCCGCGGCTATCCGATCACCGCCATGCCGGCGGCTTGCGGCGGCAAGTCCTGAACCACACCGGCAGCTAATAGGCTCCCGGTGGGTGAGTGAGGGGGGCGCAGCCGGACGCAGGAGCCTCGGCTCCCGCACCGTGAAGGCGTCGTAGCGCCCCCTGCTCCTGCTACCGCCCGGCGCTGACCGCGG
>DASWBP010000318.1:0-4723 GCA_036390555.1 Burkholderiales bacterium
CAAGACCTTGCTCGCCGCGGCGCTCATTGCGGCCTGCGCCACGGCGCAGGCCGTGACGCTCAAATGGGGCGCGCAGAACGACATCCTGACGCTCGACCCGCACTCGCAGAACCACGCCACCACCAACGGCATCATGCAGCACACCTACGAGGGCCTGGTGCGCTACGACAAGAACTTCGGCGTCGAGCCCTGCCTCGCCACCAGCTGGCAGCTCATCTCGCCTACGCACTACCGCTTCAACCTGCGCCGGAACGTCAAGTTCCACGATGGCACGCCGTTCACCGCCGACGACGTGGTGTTCTCCTACCACCGCATCCTGCAGCCGCAGGGCACCATGCAGATCTATGTCGCCGGCGTGAAGGAAGTGAAGAAAGTGGACGACTACACCGTGGACATGATCCTCGGGGGGCCAAGCCCGATCCTGCTGAGGAACCTCGTCGACTTCCGCATCATGAGCAGGAGCTGGGCGGCGAAGCACAAGTCGGAGAACGTGCAGAACTACGTGGCGAAGGAGGAGTCCTTCGCCTCGCGCAACGCCAACGGTACCGGCCCCTACCTGATCAAGCTGTGGGAGCCCGACAAGCGCCTGCTGATGCAGGCGAACCCGAACTGGTGGGGCAAGCTCGACGGCAACGTCACCGAGGTGATCTACACCCCGATCAAGGCCGACGCCACGCGCATCGCCGCGCTGCTTTCGGGCGACGTGGACATCGTCACCGACCTGCCGACGCAGGACGTGCAGCGCCTGAGGAACGATCCCAAGCTCAAGGTGCTCGACGGCCACGAGGTGCGCACCATCTTCATCGGCATGGACCAGCACAGCCCCGAGCTCAAGTACTCGAGCGTCAAGGGCAAGAACCCGTTCAAGGACATGCGCGTGAGGAAGGCGCTCAACCTCGCGGTGGACCGCGAGGCGATCAAGCGCGTCACCATGCGCGGGCTCTCCATCCCGGCGGCGATCATGGTCGCCCCGGGCGTGCACGGCCATACGCCGGACATCGACAAGGTGGCGCCGGTGGACCTGGACGGCGCGAAGAAGCTGCTCGCCGAGGCGGGCTACCCGAACGGCTTCGACTTCAGCCTCGACTGCCCGAACAACCGCTACGTCAACGACGAGGAGATCTGCCAGGCGCTGGTGGGCATGTGGGCGCGCGCGGGCCTCAAGGTGAAGCTGAACGCGCAGCCGATGGCCACCTTCATCCAGAAGATCCAGAAATTCGACCACGACGCCTACATGCTGGGCTGGGGCGTGGCGACCTTCGACGGCCTGTACACGCTGCAGTCGCTGGTGCGCACCAAGACCACCGGCGCCGACGGCAGCTTCAACCTCGGCCGCATCAGCGATGCGAAGCTCGACGCGCTCATCGACGCGCTGAAGACCGAGACCGACGTGAAGAAGCGCGACGGCATCCTGCGCGAGGCGCTCATCGCCACGCGGGACAACTACTACTACGTGCCGCTGCACCACCAGCTGCGCCCCTGGGCGATGAAGAAGAACGTCACCACGGTGCACAAGGCGGACGACCGGCCGGAATCGCGCTTCGCGCGCGTCGACTGACGCCGCAAGCCGGGTAGACGGCAGGAACCCAGGCGATGGCCGCAGTGGCGGGCTGGCTGCGGCGCGCCTGGGAGCACGACCTGGCGTGGAGCTTCCGCCGCTCCCCGGTCACCATCCTCGCGGCGCTGCTGACGGCGCTCTGCGTCGGCGGCGCGCTGTTCGCGCCCTGGGTCGCGCCGCATAACCCGTTCGACAGCGCGACGCTCAACCTCTCGGACGGCTTTACGCCGCCGGCATGGACCGAGAAGGGCAGCGCCAAGTACCTGCTCGGCACCGACGACCAGGGGCGCGACGTGCTCTCGACCATCATCTACGGGGCGCGCATCTCGCTCGGCGTGGGCCTGGCGGCGGTGCTGTTCTCTGCATTGCTCGGCGTGTCGCTGGGCCTGGTCGCCGGCTACCTCGGCGGGCGGCTGGATGCCTTCATCATGCGCGTCGCCGACATCCAGCTTTCCTTCCCGGCGATCCTCATCGCGCTCCTCATCGATGGCGTGGCGCGCATCGCGCTGCCGCGCGAGATGCACGATGCGCTCGCCGTCTACGTGCTGGTGGTCGCCATCGGCCTGTCGCGCTGGGTGGACTACGCGCGCACCGTGCGCGGCTCGACGCTCGTCGAGCGCAACAAGGAGTACGTCCAGGCGGCGCGCGTCATCGGCCGCCACCCGCTCGCCATCATGGTGCGCCACGTGCTGCCCAACACCATGGGTCCGGTGCTGGTGATCGCCACCATCAACATCGCCACCGCGATCATCACCGAGGCGACGCTCTCGTTCCTCGGCGTGGGCGTGCCGCCCACCCAGCCCTCGCTCGGCACGCTGATCCGCATCGGCAACGACTTCCTCATCTCGGGCGAGTGGTGGATCACCCTGTTCCCGGGGCTCGCGCTGGTGGTGCTGGTGCTGTCGGTGAACCTGCTGGGCGACTGGCTGCGCGACGCGTTGAACCCCAAGCTGCGGTGAGCGCGACGCCGCTCCTCGAGGTGAAGGGCCTGCGCGTCGAGTTCCCGACGCGCCGCGGCACTCTGGTGGCGGTGGATGACGTCTCCTTCGCGATTGCGCCGGGCGAGGTGCTGGGCGTGGTGGGCGAGTCTGGCGCTGGCAAGTCGCTGACCGGCATGGCGATCATCGGGCTGCTCGAGCCGCCCGGGCGCATCGCCGCGGGGGAGATCCGCCTGGAAGGCGAGCGCATCGACAACCTGCCGCCGGAGCGCATGCGCAAGATCCGCGGGCGGCGCATCGGCGCGATCTTCCAGGACCCGCTCACCTCGCTCAACCCGCTCTACACCGTGGGCGACCAGCTGGTCGAGACGATCCTCACGCACCTGGACGTCGGCAAGGCAGAGGCGCGCGTGCGCGCGCTCAGGCTGCTGGCCGAAGTGGGCATCCCGGCGCCGGAAGCTCGCATCGACCACTACCCGCACCAGTTCTCCGGCGGCATGCGCCAGCGCGTCGTGATCGCGCTCGCGCTGTGCGCGGAGCCGCGCCTGATCGTCGCCGACGAGCCCACCACCGCGCTCGACGTCTCCATCCAGGCGCAGATCATCACGCTGCTCAAGCGCCTCGCGCGTGATCACGGCACCGCGGTGATGCTGATCACGCACGACATGGGCGTCATCGCCGAGACCGCCGACCGCGTCGCGGTGATGTACGCGGGGCGCATCGCGGAGCTCGGCCCGGTGCGCGAGGTGATCCACGAGCCGCGCCACCCCTACACCGTCGGACTGATGGGCTCGATCCCGAAGATCGCCGGCACCACGCACCATGGCCGGCTCGCGCAGATCGACGGCGCCATGCCGCGCCTCAACGCCATTCCGCCGGGCTGCGCCTTCAACCCGCGTTGCCCGAAGCGCTTTGCACCCTGCACCGCCGAGCGACCGGAGCCGCTGCCCGTCGGCAATGCGCTGGCCGCCTGCTGGCTGTACGCAAGTGAGCGCCGATGAGCGCCGCTGACCGGCCCCTGGTGCGCCTGACGGATGCCGGGCGCGACTTCGACGTCTCGCGCCCCTGGCTCAACCGCGTGCTCGAGGGCGCGCCGCGTCAGCTGCTGCGCGCCGTGGACGGCGTCTCCTTCGACGTCGCCAGGGGCGAGACGCTCGCGCTGGTGGGCGAGTCGGGCTGCGGCAAGTCCACCGTCGCGCGCCTCATCGTCGGCCTCTACCCGCTCACGCGAGGGCGCGTCGAGTTCGACGGTGCCGACCTCGCCGCGCCCGGCACGGACACGCCGGCTTTCCGCCGGCGCATGCAGATGATCTTCCAGGACCCGTATGCCAGCCTCAACCCGCGCTGGCGCGTGCGCGACATCGTCGCCGAGCCGATCCGCGTGCTCGGCCTCGCCGCCGACAGGGACGCCGAGCGCGAGCGCGTCGCCGAGCTGCTGCGCCAGGTGGGGCTTGCGGCCGAGGACGGCGAGAAGTTCCCGCACGAGTTCTCCGGCGGCCAGCGCCAGCGCATCTCGATCGCCCGGGCGCTCTCGGGCAACCCGGAGTTCCTGGTGTGCGACGAACCGACCTCGGCGCTGGACGTCTCGGTGCAGGCGCAGATCCTGAACCTGATGACCGACCTGCAGGAGCGGCTCGGCCTCACCTACCTGTTCATCTCGCACAACCTCGCGGTGGTCTCGCACATCGCCGACCGGGTCGGCGTGATGTATCTCGGGCGCGTCGTGGAGCTCGCGCAGGCGGAACAGCTCTTCGCCGCCCCGCGCCACCCCTATACACGCATGCTGATGGACGCGATCCCCGACTTGCAGATGACGGGCAAGGCGCGCACGCCCGTGGCGGGCGAAGTGCCCAATCCGCTCGCGCCGCCCGCCGGCTGCGCCTTCCACCCGCGCTGCCCGCACGCCGACGATCGTTGCCGCGCCGAGCGGCCGACGCTCGTCGGGCCGAGCGGCGGCGCGGTCGCCTGCCACGCCGTGCAGGAAAGGCGCATCTGAGGGGCGTGCGCCCGGCTGGCTAGCGCCGCCGCAGGAGGTCCTTGAGCTTTTCCTGCACCTTCTCCGTGGCCTTGGCCTTCGCCGCCTGCGAGGCGACCGCGCCGTAGTCGATCTCGTACTTGGGCGCGTCGAACGGGCCCGTCAGCTTCACCGGGATGGTGAGGCCGGCGAGGTGGTCGAGGTCCGCGCCGCCCTGGCCCTTGGAGGTCGCCACCACGGTCGCCTTGGCGA
>DASWBP010000319.1:0-2407 GCA_036390555.1 Burkholderiales bacterium
ACGCCAGCTGCCCATGCGCGCATGCTGCCGCCGCCCGCGCGCGGGCGCCACCTACAGATGAGTTACAGATGGCGCTTCGTTGCCGGGCACCTAGTCGCCCGCGGCGATACCTTCGCGCCGCGGGTCGGCGCCGCCGCGCCAGCCGCCAGGCACACGCTCGATGCCGTGCAGGCCGCTGGTGAGGAAGGTGAAATTCAGGACGTGGCCGCGCTCGGCGAGCGCGTCGCCCAGCTCCTCGATCGGGGTGCGCCGCTCGAGGAAGGTCGGGCCGTTGGTGCTGCCGAAGTTCGGGGAGGAGATCGCCGCCTGGATGTCCATGCCCCAGTCGAGCGTCGCCACCAGCGTCTTCGCCACGTAGTTGATGATCGCCAGGCCGCCCGGCGAGCCAAGCGCCATCTTCAGGCGCCCGTCGCGCTCGAAGACGAAAGTCGGCGACATCGAGCTGCGCGGGCGCTTGCCGCCTTCCACGCGGTTGGCGTTCGGTCGCCCGGCGATCGTTGGCAGGAAGCCGAAATCGGTGAGCTGGTTGTTGAGGAGGAAACCGCGCACCAGGATGCGGCTGCCGAAGGCGTGCTCGATGGTGGTGGTCATCGCCACCGCGTTGCCCTCGCCATCCACGACCGAGAGGTGGCTGGTGCCCGCCGCTTCCCCGTCGAGCTCCCCCGGCAGCGCGAAGAACATCGAGCGCTCGCCGATCATGCGCGCGCGCGCATCGAGATACTTCGCCTCGAGGAGCTTCGCCACGGGTTGCGGCGCGAAGGCCGGATCGGCGACGTAGCGCAGGCGGTCGGCGTAGGCGAGGCGCGCGGCCTCGCTGAACAGATGCACCGCCTGCGCCGAGCCCGGCGGCGCCTGCGCGAAGCCGGTCCGTTCGAGCATTCCCAGGATCTGCAGCACGCCGATGCCGCCCGCGCTCGGCGGCCCCATGCCGCACAGGCGATGGCCGCGGTAAGTACCGCACACCGGCTCGCGCTCGATCACGCCGTAGGCGGCGAGGTCCTCCGCCGTCATGTCGCCGGGGCGCGCGTGCGCGCGCACGGCGCGCACGATGTCTTCGGCGATCGGGCCGCGGTAGAAGGCGGCAGCGCCTTCCTTCGCGAGCAAGCGCAGCGTCGCCGCGTACTCGCGGTTCACGATGCGGGGGCCGGCATCGTAGAAAAGCGCGCGCGCCGCCGCATCCTCGCGCAGCAGCGGCTCGCGCTCGAGCAGGCGCGCAAGGCGCCGCGTCTTCGCAAACCCGCCTTCGGCGAGGCGGATCGCCGGCTCGAAGAGCCGCGCCCAGGGCAACCTGCCGTGCTCGCGATGCAGCCGCTCCATGAGCCGCGGCACGCCCGGCACGCCGACCGCGCGGCCGCTCGCCACCGCAAGCATGAACTCCTCGGGATTGCCCTGGCGGTCGAGGAAGCGCCCGGGCCGCGCCGCGGCAGGCGCGGTTTCGCGGCCGTCGTAGGTACGCACGCGCCGCGCCTTGTCCTCCCAGTGCAGGACGAAAGCGCCGCCGCCGAGGCCCGAGGATTGCGGCTCCACCAGACCAAGCACGAGCTGCGCGGCGATTGCCGCGTCGGCCGCGCTGCCGCCCGCGCGCAGCATCTCCAGGCCCGCCGCCACCGCCAGCGGATCGGCGGCCGCGACCATGTGGCGCTTCGCGTTGACCGCCTGCTTCTCGACGCGGCCGGTGTCGATCTCCGGGCTGCCAAGCTGCGCCGCGACGCCACAGGCATATGCGGCGGTGGAAAAGAAAAGGGCCGCGCAAGCGGCCCTTTCGCGAAGCGACTGCGGGATGCTCACACCATCAAGGGTACGACGAGCAGCGCGACGATGTTGATGATCTTGATGAGCGGGTTGACTGCCGGGCCGGCGGTGTCCTTGTAGGGATCGCCCACGGTGTCGCCGGTGACCGCCGCCTTGTGCGCGTCGGAGCCCTTGCCGCCGTGGTGGCCGTCCTCGATGTACTTCTTGGCGTTGTCCCAGGCGCCGCCGCCCGTGCACATCGAGATCGCGACGAACAGGCCCGTGACGATCGTGCCCATCAGCACGCCGCCCAGCGCCTGCGGGCCGAGCACCACGCCGACGACGATCGGCACCAGCACCGGCAGGAGCGACGGCAGCATCATCTCCTTGATCGCAGCGCGCGTCAGCATGTCCACCGCCACGCCGTATTCAGGCTTCGCGGTGCCCGCCATGATGCCGGGAATCTCCTTGAACTGGCGGCGCACTTCCACCACCACCGCGCCCGCGGCGCGTCCCACGGCCTCCATCGCCATGGCGCCGAAGAGGTACGGCACCAGGCCGCCGATGAACAGGCCCACGATCACCATGTGATTGGAAAGATCGAAGGACAGGGACTTGCCCGCGGCCTCCAGCGCATGGGTGTAGTCGGCGAACAGCACCAGCGCGGCGAGCCCCG
>DASWBP010000320.1:0-3914 GCA_036390555.1 Burkholderiales bacterium
GCACGAGGTCGGTCGCCGGCAGGTCGGCCGCATTCATGATGAGGCGCGGCGCGATGTTGAAGAAGTTCGCGCCGCGCTCGGGCTCCAGCGTCAGCACCGCGTCCACTTTCAACTCTGCTGCCCCGAGCCGCAGGCTCGCCCCCGGTGCCGTGCCGAGCGCGCTCACCAGGCGCTCCTCGAGCCACACGGCGCCGCGCGGCGGGCCGCCCGCTGCGGGCGCATCGGGTGCGCCCACTGCGGGCGCGACGCGCAGCCTGCCACGCAAGGGATAGCCCTCGGTCACCGCCTTCACCCCGGCGAGCGTGCTCGACTCGCCCGCGCGCGCCATGCTGATGAAGTTGAGGGCTTCCGCGCGCGCAAGGCCGCGCCGCGCGATCTCTTCGGCGACCTCCCGCGGCCAGGGCTGGTCGGCGACCAGCACCAGGTCCGCGCCGAGAAGCTGGTGCGCATCGCGCACGAGCGCCCGGCCCACGCGATCGGCGAAGAAGGCGACGCTCGTGATGCTCGCCACCGCCACCACCAGCGCCACCGCCAGCACGCGCAGCTCCCCCGCGCGCCAATCGCGCGCGAGCATGCGCAGCGCAAGGCGCATCACGTGAAGGCCCTTCCGGCGCAGGGCCGCGTCAAGGCACGATCCTCCCCGCGGCCAGGCGCAGCGCGCGCTGGCAGCGCTTGGCGAGCTGCTCGTCGTGCGTCACCAGCACCAGCGTGGTGCCCGCCTCGCGGTTCAGCTCGAAAAGCAGCGCGATCACCGCATCGCCCGACTCGGCGTCGAGGCTGCCGGTGGGCTCGTCCGCCAGCAGGAGCTTGGGCCGCACGACGAAGGCGCGCGCGAGCGCCACGCGCTGCTGCTCGCCGCCCGAGAGGTGCTTGGGGTAGTGCTGCAGGCGCTCGGCCAGGCCCACGCGCGCGAGGATCTCGCGCGCCGCGGTCTCCGCGTCGGCGCGCCCGGCGAGCTCGAGCGGCAGCATGACGTTCTCCAGCGCGGTCAGCGAAGGCAGCAGCTGGAAGGACTGGAAGACGAACCCTACGGCGCGCCCGCGCAGCTCGGCGCGCGCGTCCTCATCCAGCGCAAAGAGCTCCGCGCCGTCGAGCAGCACCGTGCCGGCGGTGGGCGTGTCCAGCCCCGCGAGCAGTGCGAGGAGCGTGGACTTGCCCGAGCCCGAAGCGCCGACGATCGCCACCGCCTCGCCCGGCATGACGGCGAAGTCGATATCGCGCAGAATGACGAGGTCGCGATCACCGCTCTTCACCGTCTTGCCGATGCCGCGCGCCGCCAGCACGCTCGTTGCCTGCTTGTTCATGGTCCTTTCCGCGGGGGCCTGGGGAAGAACAATCCTCGTGTACGGCGACAGCCTGTCGGCGGCCTACGGCCTCGCCGAGAAGCGCGGCTGGGTGGCGCTGCTCGCCGAGCGCCTGAAGCGCGAGCGCAGCGATTATAGCGTCGTGAACGCCAGCATCTCCGGCGAAACCACGAGCGGCGGCCTGTCGCGCATGGCGAAGGCGCTCGCGCAGCACAAGCCCGCGGTGCTGGTGCTCGAGCTCGGCGCGAACGACGGCCTGCGCGGCCTGCCGGTGGCGCAGATGAAGCAGAACCTCGCCGCGATGATCCAGCAGGCGCAGAAAGCCGGCGCGCGCGTGCTGCTGGTGGGCATCCGCATGCCGCCGAACTACGGACCGGACTACACGCGCGAGTTCGAGGCGGCCTTCGCCGAGCTCGCCAAGCGCCACAAGACGGCGCTCGTGCCGTTTCTCTTCGATGGGATGGCCGAGGACCTGACAAAGTTCCAGCCGGATCGCATCCACCCCAACGAGGCGGCGCAGCCGATCCTGCTGGAAAACGTCTGGAAGCGCCTCAAGCCGCTGCTGTAGCACGCACCCGCGACCCGTTTCCCCGGCCGAAGATCGCCGCCGCGGCAAGGCGGGCCGGCGGCCCGCTACCGGATCAAACGACGGCGAGGCGTGGAGCGCCCGCCGCGAGGCGCCCGATCGTGCGCGCCTGCGCGAACCCTTGCCGCGCGAACTCCTCGAGCACGGCGCGTTCGGCCTGCGGCGCGCAGGCTACCAGCAGGCCGCCGCTCGTCTGCGGGTCGGTGACGAGCTTGCGCATCCACTCGGGCGCGCCCGGCGGCAGCTGTACGTCGGCGCCATAGCCCATCCAGTTGCGGTCCGAAGCGCCGGTCGCCACGCCCTGCTTCACCCAGTCGAGCGCCTCCGCGATGACCGGAAGCGCGTCGAAACGCACCTCGCCGGCGAGCTTCGAGCCGCGCAGCATCTCCAGCAGGTGGCCGGCGAGCCCGAAGCCGGTGACGTCGGTCACCGCGTGCACGTCCTCCAACGCCGCGAAGGCCTCGCCCGGCGTGTTGAGCTGCGTGGTCGAGGCGAGCATCGCACGATAGCCCGCCTCCGACAGGCGGCCCTTCTTGAGCGCCGCGGAGAGAATCCCCACGCCGAGCGGCTTGCCGAGCACCAGCACGTCGCCTGCGCGTGCGGTGCTGTTGCGCTTGACGCGGTCGGGATGCACGAGCCCGAGTGCGGCCAGGCCGTAGATCGGCTCGAGCGTGTCGATCGAGTGCCCGCCCGCGACCGGCACGCCCGCCTGTGCGCAAACCGCCGCGCCGCCTTCGAGAATCCGGCGGATCGCGGAAACGGGCAGCTTGTCGAGCGGCATGCCGACGACGGCGAGCGCCATGATCGGCCGGCCGCCCATCGCGTAGACGTCGGAGAGGGCGTTGGTCGCGGCGATGCGCCCGAAGTCGTAGGGATCGTCGACGATCGGCGTGAAGAAGTCGGTGGTGGCGACGAGCGCCTGCGTGTCGTTCAGCCGGTACACCGCGGCATCGTCCGCGGTCTCGGTGCCGACCATCAGTTCCGGCGGCAGGCCGCGCAACGGCGAGGCGGCGAGGATCTCCTGCAGCACGCCAGGCGCGATCTTGCAGCCGCAGCCGCCGCCGTGGCTGAACTCGGTGAGGCGCAGGCGTTCGGGGGCATTCATGGGCGTAGAATTTTATGCGATGAAGGCGCCGGCGCACGTGGTGGCGATGCAGGCATCCGTCCTCGCGTCCTACGACGCGATCATCGACGCACGCTCGCCCGCCGAGTACGCCGAAGACCACCTCCCCGGGGCGGTCTCGCTGCCAGTGCTCGACGACGCCGAGAGAGAGCGCGTCGGCAGCCTCTACAAGCAGGTCTCGCCTTTTGCCGCGCGCCGGCTGGGTGCGGCGCTCGTGGCGCGCAACATCGCCCAGCACCTGGACAGCGCGCTCGCGCGCTTTCCCAAGGAGTGGCGGCCCCTCGTCTACTGCTGGCGCGGCGGCAAGCGCAGCGGCGCTTTCGTGCACGTGCTGCGCGAGATCGGCTGGAACGCCCAGGCGCTGGAGGGCGGCTACAAGGCCTACCGGCGCTTCGTGGTGGACGAGCTCGCGCGCCTGCCGGGCGAGTTCACCTTCCGCGTCATCCAGGGCGCCACCGGCAGCGGCAAGAGCCGCCTCCTGCGCGCGCTCGCGCTGGCAGGCGCGCAGGTGCTCGACCTCGAGGCGCTCGCCGCGCACCGCGGCTCGGTGCTCGGCGACCTCCCCGGCCAGCCGCAGCCGTCGCAGAAGGCCTTCGAGACGATGCTGCGCGCGCAACTCGCGGCGCTCGAGCGCTCGCGCCCGGTCTACGTGGAGGGCGAGAGCCGCAAGATCGGCCAGCTGCAGGTGCCGGAGGCGCTGATCGAGCGCATGCGCGCCGCCGGCTGCCTGCTGCTCGAGGCGAGCGCCGCCACGCGCGTAGCGCTGCTGATGGACGAGTACCGGCACTTCTTCGCCGATCCCGCGGCCCTGTGCGCGCAGCTCGATTGCCTCGCACCGCTGCATGGACGCACAAGGATCGAGGAATGGAAGGCGCTCGCCGCGGGCGCCGCGTGGGAAACG
>DASWBP010000321.1:0-2346 GCA_036390555.1 Burkholderiales bacterium
GATAAAAACACATTGGACAAAGCAAAACTAATAAATCCTGAAGGGTTTATAGTTAAACCGTTCGAAAAAGCCGATTTACACACAGCGATTGAACTGGCAATTTTTAATTACAACTCTCGAAAAAATACAGGAACTGAATCCATCCAGGCCTCGGACGCCCGCGGGGAAATTGGGGTCAGGCCCCAAATTCGACTCGCAAGCGAAATTGGGGTCTGACCCCAATTTCCTCGCGGCGCTGGGGAAGGTGCCGCCGCCGGGCTCCGGCCCGCGCCTGCAAGCGCTGCGGCGCGGCGCGTTGCGGTCCTAGCCGCAGAGTCCCGTGTATCCGCAGGTACTGCACCAGTCGCAGCCGTCCTTGCGGATCAGGGTGTGGCTGCCGCACTCGGGGCACTTGGCGCCCTGCATCACGGGCGCGCGGCCCTGCGCAGGCGCGGCGAGCACGCCCATCTTCTGCAGCGGCACGCCGTCCTCGCCGAGGAGGCCGAGGCGCGCATAGCGGTGCAGCACCAGCGCCGCCACGTAGGACACGGTGGAGGGCCAGGTGCGCTGCTTCTTCGAGCCCGGCACGAAGGCGAGGAAGTCGCCGAGCGGCTCGGGGAAGTCGAGCAGCTTCCTCAGCTTCATGCCGATCCACGCGGGATCGATCACGCGCCTGTCGAGCGACAGCAGCTTGCACAGGCCATCGAGCGCGCGCGGGTATTCGCCCGAGAGCCACATCGAGTAGGGGCGCGTGGTGCCGTCGGGCAGCGCGATTTCCTTCAAGCCGAGCACGAAGTCGTCGCCGGCGCGCGGGTTGTGCACGTCCACCGACCAGGACATGGTGCCATCCGCCCCGGTCTTGGGCTCCTTCAGGCTGAACATGGCGTCCAGCACCGGCGTGACGCTCGCGGCGAAGGCGTCGGCCTGGCGTTCCGCGTCGAGGCCGCCGAGCTGGTCCACGCGCCAGCGCACGAGCTGCGCGAACGCCGAGACCACCGAGGGCATGTGGCGCTTCTCGCCGTGCGGCGGGAAGGGCATGTCGAAGGCGTCGTCGCCCGCGGTCTTGGCGAGCGTGTCGAGCTTCAGGCGCAGCCAACCCGCGTCGTTGGCGCGCATGTCCATGGAGAGCGTCTTCGCCACCGCGCCCAGGCCGCGCGGCTGCTCGCTGCCGTTCACCCACACTTCGAAGGCGTGCGGCGTGCCGTTCTCCGCCTCGCCAACGAACACCGCGAAGTGATGCTGCGGGTGCTCGATCATGTAGGTCCAGGAGAGGTTGCCGGCGACGAACTCCGGGCGCCCCGGCCAGCGCAGGCTGGCGAGCACCGGCTCGGGCAGCGACTTGATGCGGATGCGGCGGTTGACGTCGTCCTCGGTGAAGTCCTGCGGGCGGTCCACCGACAGCACCGAGCCGATCACCTTGTTCGGACGGTAGGTGGCGAGGCCCTTCAAGCCCGACTTCCAGGCGACGAGGTAGAGGTCCTTGAAGTCGCCGTAGGGGTAATCCTCCGGCACGTTCACCGTCTTCGAGATGCTCGAATCCACGTACGGCGCGACCGCGGCGACCATCTGCTCGTGGGCCGCCGCCGTGAGCTCGAGCGCGGTGACGAAGTAGGGCGGCAGCCGCCCCATGTCGCCGCCCGCCGCCTTGTAGCGGCGCCAGGCGTGGTCCTCGACCTCGAACTCCTGCAGCGTGCCGTCGGGCATGCGCTTCTTGCGCGTGTAGGTCCAGGAGAACGGCGGCTCGATGCCGTTGGAGGCGTTGTCGGCGAAGGCGAGGCTGATCGTCCCGGTGGGCGCGATCGAGAGGAGGTGGCTGTTCCTCAGGCCGTGGCGGCGGATCACCGCCTTGATCTCCTCGGGCAGGCGCGCGGCGAAGCTCGTGCCCGAGAGGTAGAGGTCCGCGTTGAACAGCGGAAAGGCGCCTTTCTCCTGCGCGAGCTCGGCCGAAGCGCCGTACGCGGCGTCGCGCATCGCTTCCGAAATGCGCGCGGCCATGTCGCGCGCGGCCTGCGTGTCGTAGCGCAGGCGCAGCATGATGAGCGCGTCTCCAAGGCCGGTGAACCCCAGGCCGATGCGGCGCTTGGCCATCGCCTCGCGCCGCTGCGCCTCGAGCGGCCAGGCGGTGACCTCGAGGACGTTGTCGAGCATCCTCACGGCGACGCCGACCACCTTGGCGAAGGCGGCGAAGTCGAAGGCCGCGCGCTCATTGAAAGGCTCGCGCACGAAGCGCGTGAGATCGATCGAGCCGAGGCAGCAGCACCCGTAGGGCGGCAGCGGCTGTTCGGCGCAGTTGTGGACGTAGAGGCCGTTCGCGTCGAAGGCGTGCACGCCCGCGACCGTGACGTCGAATACCGGCTCCTCGCCGTC
>DASWBP010000322.1:0-7585 GCA_036390555.1 Burkholderiales bacterium
GCGCCCGGGCCTGGTGTCGTGCACCACCGAACTGGTGAACCGCGGCAGGTCGGTCGCCCACCTCGAGTCGCGCCTTTACTGCGGGGAGGCGCTCGTCGCCGCGGCGAACGGCAACTACGCCATCATCGCCGCGCCGAAGAAGGACTAGCGGCGCGCGCCGCAGACCCGGCAGGCCGGGTCTTTCTTCACGCGCACGCTGCGCAGCTCGGAGGACTTCGCGTCCAGCAGCGTGAGCTGTCCGCGCGGGGTTTCGCCAGCGCCGGCGAGCAGCTTCACCGCTTCCATCGCCTGCAGCGCGCCGATCGCGCCGGTGAGCGGCGCGAGGACGCCCATCACGGCGCATTGCACCTCCTCCACCTCGCCCTCCTCGGGAAACAGGCACGCGTAGCAGGGCGCGTCCGCGTGGCGCAGGTCGAAGACCATCAGCTGGCCGTCCATGCGGATCGCGGCGCCGGAAACGAGGGGCTTCGCGTGCGCCACGCAGGCGCGGTTGAGCGCGTGGCGCGTAGCGAAGTTGTCCGAGCAGTCGAGCACCACGTCGGCGGCGGCGACGAGCGGCGCGACGTCTGCGCCCGCCACGCGCCGCTCGAGCGGCACGATCTCGACTTCGGGGTTCATCGCCGCGAGCGTCTTTCTCGCCTCCTCGACCTTCGGCGCGCCGACCGAGTCGGTGCGATAGAGGATCTGGCGCTGCAGGTTCGTCAGGTCCACCTTGTCGGCGTCGGCGAGCGTGAGGCGCCCTACGCCGCTTGCGGCGAGGTAAAGCGCCGCCGGGCAGCCCAGGCCGCCCGCGCCGATGATGAGCGCGCTTGCCGCGCGCAGTCGCTCCTGCCCCTCTACGCCGAACTCGGCGAGCAGGATGTGCCGGGAGTAGCGGAGGAGCTGCTCGTCGTTCAGCTGCCGGACTTGTTCTCGGCGACGGCCTTCGGCTGTCCCAGCACGGGCTTGCCCTGCAGGAAGTTGAGCGCCTGCTGCAGCTGGAAGTCGTCCTTCGAGCCGAGCTCGAGAGGCTTGGGCGCCTCGGCCGCGGGCGCGGCCGGCGCGGCGGGCTTGCCGCGCGCGCCGGTCTTCTTCGAGGGATCCTTGTCGCGGTCGTTCGCCAGGTGCCGCTCGAGGTCTTCCTCGCGCACGCGCGCCTGCGCGCTGGCGCCCGGCTCCTCGACGATGACGTCGGGCGTGATGCCCTTCGCCTGGATCGAGCGGCCGCTGGGCGTGTAGTAGCGCGCCGTGGTGAGCTTGATCGCCGTCTGGTTGCCCAGCGGCATGATGGTCTGCACCGAGCCCTTGCCGAAGGTCTGCGTGCCCATGACGGTGGCGCGCTTGTGGTCCTGCAGCGCGCCGGCGACGATCTCGGAAGCCGAGGCCGAGCCGCCGTTCACCAGCACCACCATCGGCACGTTCTTCACGCCCGCCGGCAGCTTCGCCAGGACGTCGTCGCGCCCGCCGCGCAGGTAGTCGTCGGGCGCGGCGAAGAACTTCTTCTTCGCATCCTCGGTGCGCCCGTCGGTGGACACTACCAGGGCCTTCGGCGGCAGGAAGGCCGCCGAAATCGCCACTGCGCCGTAGAGCAGCCCGCCGGGATCGTTGCGCAGGTCGAGCACCAGCCCCTTCAACTGCCCCTGCTTGTAGAGGTTCTCCACGTGGCGCACCAGGTTCTCGGTGGTGGCTTCCTGGAACTGCGAGACGCGCACCCAGCCATAGCCGGGCTCGACGAGCTTCGACTTGACGCTCTGCACGCGGATCACCGCGCGCGTCAGCGTCACCACGATCGGCGCGGCCTCGCCCTTTCTCGAGATGGTGAGCGTGATCTGCGTGTTGGGCTTGCCGCGCATGCGCTTCACGGCGTCGTTGAGCGTCATGCCCTTCACCGGCGTGTCATCCAGGCGGATGATCAGGTCGCCCGGCTTGACGCCGGCGCGGAACGCGGGCGTGTCCTCGATCGGCGAGACGACCTTCACAAAGCCGTCTTCCATGCCCACCTCGATGCCCAGGCCGCCGAACTGGCCTTGCGTGCCGACCTGCAGCTCCTTGAACGCCTCGGCATCCAGATAGGCGGAATGCGGGTCGAGGCCCGAGAGCATGCCGTTGATGGCCTCGTTGATGAGCTTCTTGTCCTCGACGGGCTCGACGTAGTTCTGCTTGATCGCGCCGAACACCTCGGTGAAGGCGCGCAGCTCCTCCACCGGCAGCGGCGTACGCGCCGCGCGGTCCGCGATGGCCTGGAAGTTGAGGCTGACCAGGATCCCGGCGACGACGCCGAGGGTGATCAACCCGAGGTTTCTGAGCTTGCCCATGTGGTTCCTTACTTCAGGACAACCCAGCGCAAGGGATCGAACGCCTTACCGAGATGCCTGAGTTCAAAGTATAAACCCGATTGCTCGTTACCCCCGCTCGCGCCGACGGTGGCGATCGCTTCACCCGCTGCCACGGGATCGCCCGGCTGCTTGAGCAGCGACTCGTTGTTGCCGTAGATCGACAGATAAGCCTCGCCGTGGTCCACGATCAGCAGGTTGCCGAAGCCGCGCATCCAGTCGGCATACACCACCTGCCCCGCGGCGACGGCGCGCACCGCCTGGCCTTCGGGCGCGCGGATGAACACGCCGGTCTTGCCAGAGGGCCCGTCGTTCCTTGGTGCGCCGAAGCGCCCTACAAGTTCCCCGCGCACCGGCAAGCGCAGCTTACCGCGCTGCGCGGAGAACGGCCCGGCGATCGAGCCCAGTTCGGGGACTTTTTCCACACGCGCGTAGCCGGCGCCGGGGCGCGCGGCGAGCACGCGCGCGATTTCCTCCACAAGGCGCGCCAGGCGCTTCTCGTCGGCGAGCAGGGTCTGCATCTGGCGGCGCGAGGCGCGGATCTCGGCCGAGACGCGATCCAGCACCTGGCGCCGCGCGCGACGCTCGGCCAGCAGGCGCTCGCGGTCCGCGCGGTGCTGCGCCTCGATGCCCGCCAGGTGCGCGCGGCGCTCCTCGGCCTGGCGCCGCACCGCCGCGACTTCCGCGATCCCCGTGCGCATCCCGCTCAGCAGCTCGGCTTGCGCGCGAGAGAGCTCGGCGAGGTAATAGAGCTTCCGCGACACGTCGGAGGGGTTTTCGCCGGAGAGCGCGATCTTGAGCGCGTCGGGGGCGCCCGCGGCGTAGCGCGCGGCGAGGATGCGGCCGAGCGCCGCCTGCTGTCCCGCAAGGCCCGCCTCGAGCGCGCGCTGGCGCGCCGCCAGGCGCGCCAGCTCCTCGCGCACGGCGCGGCTCTCGGCGTCGAGCACGCGCAGCGCGCGGTTGGCATCCGAAATGGCGCGCTCGGAGTCGCGCAGCGCGTCGCGCGCCTCGCGCCCCTGCGCTTGCTTCTCGCCCAGGCCGGACTTGAGCGCCTCGATGCGCGCGCGCAGCGCCTTCAGGTCCTCCTCCCGGCTCGCTGCGGCGGCCGCAGGCGCGGCGACGAGGAGCGCGAGGACTAGCGCGCGGATCAGGCCTTCGCCTTCCCTTGCGCGGCGGTGGCGGCCACGCGCCGCGCCACGTCGTCGGCGTCGCCGAGATAGCGGCGGGAAAGCGGCCGCAGCCCGCGGTCGAGCTCGTAGACCAGCGGCACGCCGGTGGGCACGTTCAGGCCCACGATGTCGGCGTCGGAGACGCCGTCCAGGTGCTTGATGAGCGCGCGCAGCGAGTTGCCGTGCGCAGCCACCAGCACGCGGCGCCCGGCCTGCACCGCCGGCGCGATCACGCGGTTCCAGTAGGGCAGCACGCGCGCCACCGTGTCCTTCAGGCACTCGGTGAGCGGCACCTCGGCGCGCGCGAGGCCCGCGTAGCGCGGGTCGGCGGCCGCGTCGCGCGCGTCGCCCGGCGCAAGCGCGGGCGGCGGCGTGTCGTAGCTGCGGCGCCAGGCGAGCACCTGCGCCTCGCCGAACTTCGTCGCCATCTCGGCCTTGTTGAGGCCCTGCAGCGCGCCGTAGTGCCGCTCGTTCAGCCGCCAGCTCTTCTCCACCGGCAGCCAGACGCGGTCCATCTCCTCGAGCACCGCCCACAGCGTGCGGATGGCGCGCTTGAGCACCGAGGTGTAGGCGATGTCGAAGTCGAAGCCCTGCGCGGCCAGCAGGCGCCCGGCGGCGCGCGCTTCCGCCACGCCCGCCTCGCTCAGGTCCACGTCCGTCCAGCCGGTGAAGCGGTTGTCGCGGTTCCAGACGGACTCGCCGTGGCGCAGGAGCACGAGGCGGTGCATGCGTGAATTATAATGTCGCGCTTTCCATGGACTTCATCCAGAACAACATCCTGCTCATCGCCGTGGCCTTCGCCTCCGGCGCGATGCTGCTCTGGCCGCTCGTGCGGCGCAGTGCGGGCGGCCCCTGGGTCGGCACGCTGGAGGCGACGCAGCTCATCAACCGCGAGGACGCGCTGGTGATCGACGTGCGCGAGCCGGCGGAGTACGCCAAGGGGCACGTGCTCGGCTCGAAGAACGTGCCGCTCGGCGACGTCGAGCGCCGCGCCGCCGAGTTCGACAAGCACAAGGCGAAGCCGGTGATCCTGGTCTGCGAGAGCGGCAGCCGCTCGGCGCGCGCCCTCGATGCGCTGCGCGGGCGCGGCTTCGCGCGCGTCGTCAACCTGAGCGGCGGCTTCGGTGCCTGGCAGCAGGCCGGGCTGCCGGTGGAGAAATAGGTGGCGCGCGTCGTCATCTACCTCACCGGGTCCTGCGGCTACTGCCATGCGGCCGAGCGGCTGCTGGAGAGGAAAGGCATCCGCGACGTCGAGCGCATCCGCGTGGACCTCGAGCCCGCGCGCCGCGCCGAGATGCGCGCGCGCTCCGGCCGCACCAGCGTGCCGCAGATCTGGATCGACGGCCGCCATGTCGGCGGCTATGAGGAGCTCTACGAGCTCGCGCACGAGGGGGGGCTCGAGGGCCTTCCCGAGCCCGAAAGGACCTGACCGCGATGGCCGACGAACAGCAGCAGCCCAGCTTCCAGATCGAGAAGCTCTACGTGAAAGACATCTCGCTCGAGATCCCGGGCGCGCCGCAGGTCTTCATGCAGCCGCAGAGCCCGCAGCTCGAGATCCAGGTGAAGAGCGAATCCGCGAACTTCGCCGAGGGCCTTTACGAGGTGGTGATCACCGTGACCGTGACCGCCAGGACGGGCGACAAGACCCAATTCCTCGCGGAGGCCGCGCAGGCGGGCATCTTCTTGCTGCGCAACGTGCCGCAGGCGGACCTGGAGCCGCTGCTCGCCATCGCCTGCCCGACGATCCTCTACCCCTATGCGCGCGAGGCCATCTCGGACCTCGTGACGCGCGGCGGCTTCCCGCCGGTGCTGCTCGCGCCCGTGTCCTTCGAGGCGATCTACGCGCAGCGCATGCAGCAGCAGGCCGCCGCGGGCCCGCGCATCGAAGTGGCGAGCTAGCGCCATGCCGCGCCTGGCCGCGTTCCTGTTGCTGCTCGCCGCCGCCGGCGCGCAGGCCGCCGAGTACCTGAGCGTCAACGAGGACGCCGCGGTGCTCTACGACGCGCCCTCGCGCGAGGCGAAGGCGCTCTACGTGGTCTCGCGCCACTATCCGCTCGAGGTGATCGTCAACCTCGAGGCCTGGCTGAAGGTGCGCGACCACGCCGGCGCGCTCTCCTGGGTGGAAAAGAAGTCGCTGGCGCCGCAGCGCATGGTGGTGGTCACCGCGCCCTCGGCGCAGGCGCGCGTGCGGCCCGACGAGGCCGCGCCGCCGGCCTTCCTCGCGGTGCAGTTCGTCGTGCTCGAGCTGCTCGGCCACGCACCCGGCGGCTGGCTGCGCGTGCGCCATCCCGATGGCGCCAACGGCTACGTGCAGACCAAGCTCGTCTGGGGGGCGTGACGCCCCTGTCCGCGTCGGGCGCCCGCATCGCCGTCCTCGGCGCAGGCGCCTGGGGCACGGCGATCGCGTCGGTGCTCAGCGCGCGCCACGCGGTGACGCTCTGGGCGCGTGACGCCGCGCAGGCCGAGGCGATCGCGCGCGAGCGCGCCAACCGCAAGTACCTTCCCGAAGTCGAGCTGCCGGCGGCGCTCGCGGTGAGCGCGCGCTGGCCGGAGGGCGCCGATCTGTATCTTGCCGCGACGCCGGTCGCAGGATTGCGCGAGGTGGCCGCGCGCGCGGGGCGCGCGCCGCTCGTCTGGCTGTGCAAGGGCTTCGAGAGTGGCACGGGATTGCTGCCGCACCAGGTCGTCAGCGAAGCGCGCGGCGCGCGCGCGGCGGGCGGCGCGCTGTCGGGCCCGTCGTTCGCGCTCGAGGTGGCGCGCGGGCTGCCGTGCGCCCTGACGCTCGCTTCACGCGACGCGGACTTCGCGCGCACCGCCGCCGCGGCCCTGCACGGCGGACGCCTGCGCGTCTACTACAGCGACGACCTCGCGGGCGTGGAGATCGGCGGCGCGGTGAAGAACGTGATGGCGATCGCGGTGGGCATCGCCGACGGCCTGGCGCTGGGTCAGAACGCGCGGGCGGCGCTGATCACGCGCGGCCTCGCGGAGATCACGCGCCTGGGCATCGCG
Organism: Burkholderiales bacterium; assembly: GCA_036390555.1. Classification (GTDB taxonomy): domain Bacteria; phylum Pseudomonadota; class Gammaproteobacteria; order Burkholderiales; family SG8-39; genus JAABQT01. Next base: position 6,491 of record DASWBP010000322.1, read on the forward strand.
CTCGGCGGGCGCGCGCAGACCTTCATGGGGCTCGCCGGTGCGGGCGACCTGATCCTCACCGCCACGGGCGACCTGTCGCGCAACCGCCGCGTCGGCCTGGAGCTTGCGCGCGGACGACGGCTCGGCGAGATCCTCGGCGCCCTCGGCCACGTGGCCGAGGGCGTGTATACGGCGCGCGAAGTGCTGCGCCTTGCTGCCCGGCATCGCGTGGAGATGCCGATCACGCAGGCCGTGAGCGCAGTGCTGGAGGGCAAGCTTGCGCCGCCGCAGGCGGTCGAGCAGCTCCTCGCGCGCGACGCGAAGCAAGAGGCCCGCGCCGGCCCGCGCCGCGAAAGCGCGGAGCGGCGGGTCAGCCCGCGCCGGCGAAGCCGAGCTGCCGCCACGCCTCGTACACGACGACCGCGACGGCGTTCGAAAGGTTGAGGCTGCGGTTGCCGGGGCGCATCGGCAGGCGCAGCCGCTGCCGCTCCGGGAACTCTTCCAGAAGCGCCTGCGGCAAGCCGCGCGTCTCCGGGCCGAAGACGAAGGCATCGCCCTTCGCATAGCGCGGCTCCGTGTAATTCACCGTGCCACGGGTCGAGACGGCAAACAGCCGCCGGCCGGCGAGCGCCTTGCGGCACGCTTCCCAGTCGCGATGCACCTGCACGTTCGCCATCTCGTGGTAGTCCAGCCCGGCGCGCCTCAGCTGCTTGTCCTCCATCGAGAAGCCGAGCGGCTCCACCAGGTGCAGGTGCGCGCCGCTGTTGGCGGCAAGCCGGATCACGTTGCCGGCGTTGGGCGGGATCTCCGGCGCAAAGAGCACGATCTCAAGCATCGGCGCGGTGCGGGGTGCGCGCGACCACCCAGTTGACGACGCGCGCGGCGCCCGCGCGCTTGAGCGCCGCGGCGAGCTCTTCCAGCGTCGCGCCGGTGGTCATCACGTCGTCCACCAGCGCGATCTCGGCGCGCTCCAGCCGCCCGCCGCAGCCGAAGGCGCCGCGCAGGTTGCGCGCGCGGTCCTCCAGCGGCAGGCCGAGCTGGGGCGGGGTGTCGCGCCTGCGCTCCGCAAGCAGCGGCGCAAGCCGGCAGCCGGTCGCGGCCGCGACGGCGCGCGCG
>DASWBP010000323.1:0-5362 GCA_036390555.1 Burkholderiales bacterium
GCGCGGCCAGGTCTGCGGGCAGTCGTTTCCGCAGCCACGAGAGATCCATCCGCAGTCCGGTCAGGGCCTGCCCCAGCTGGCCGTGAATCTCGCGCGCGATGCGCGCTCTCTCCGCTTCGCGCACGGACTCGATGTGCGCCGCGAATGCGCGGAGCATCTCCTGCGCCCCCTGCGGGCGCCGTTCGACCAGTTCCTGCGTGAAGTATTTCCAGTCGAGTCGTGCCTAGGGACTGCTTTGTTCCTGCTTGGCCACCCGTGGTAACCGCCTTTCGCAACTCGGAAAAATTCAGGACGCGGCACGGGCGCCCCGCTTTGTCGTTGAACCGCGACAACGTTATTTCGGCCATGACCGCTTTGTCAATGAATGTTGTGTTAGGGTGCCGGCGTTCAACTACAGCTGTGTAGTTGGATAGCTACAGACCGACTTGTAACTCCATGTTTCTTGACGATTGCCGGGGGCTTGTCGGTTTGTGCTGGAGGTGCGGGGCCAGACCTGGCCCACCCATCTGGAGGCGCGAACGTGACCTCGAATCTTGCGGTTCCGAAGGCCCCGCAGTTCCCTGATCCTGGCGTTCCTGCCGCGTGCACGCTTGGCGTGATAGCCCGAGCACTCCTGCTCGCCGCGGTCGCCCTGAGCGCTGCCTGCGGCGGCGGAGATTCCGGAGACAACGCGGCCGGCACGGATGCGGACGCAAGCCGGCGTTCGCGGCCCGCGCCGGCGCCGGTGATTCCCGCGCCAGCGCCTGTCGATCCGTCCACGGTCGAGTACTCGTGTTCCTTCGCGACCACATGGCAGGACTGCGGCTTCAACGAGCAGGCGAAAGTGGCGGGCCGCGCAACCCTGGTGACCGTTGCAGGCGTGAATGCCGTGCGCTTGCACACGGAACCCGGGGACGACAACGTCTACGGCAGCGGCTCCAACGAGCGCAACGACCTCTCGAGCAGTCAGGCGACGAGCGACGGCTACGAGGGCAGGGAGCACTGGTGGGCGCACTCGATCCTGTTTCCCACCGACTACGTCGACCCGCCCGAAAGCACGAACTCGTCGTGGAACTTCGGCGCGGTCGCCGACTTCCACAACACCACGAATGGCGCCGGGCAGGCCAATTTCCAGATTACCGCGATGCCCGCCACCGCGATCGCGTCCGACCGTCCCACCGGTCTCAATTTCCAGATCAACTATGGCGACCAGACCAGCCCTACGCAGGCGAACTTCCCCATCGGCCCGGTCATCAGGAACCAGTGGTACAACTTCGTCTACCACGTGAAGTGGTCCTCCGGCACCGACGGATTCTTCGATGCATGGGTCAACGGCGTGCAGATGATGGCCTACCGCGGGCCCACGCTGTACGCGGGCCAGGGTGTGTACTTCAAGCTCGCCAACTATCACACGCCCCATGGTCAACCTTCGTCGGTCATTCACGCCCGCGTGATCCGTAGCGCCGTGCCGCTCTCGGTAGTCGCCGGACTGTAGGCGCGCAGTGCGCCGGGGGATGCAGGAACTCCCGGACCCAGCGTAGTCCGAACGGACTACAGGCCCGCGGTAGACGTATTGCGGCGCGCGCTTTGACGCGGCCGGAAGCGCCTGAGCCGATTGGACCATGCAGCGGCGGGCGCTGAGCCGCATGGTACGACTGCCGTGGCGCGTAGATTTGCGTCATGCAATACCCCGAAGTCGAAGTCGTGGTCGCGCGCCTGGACGTGGACCCGGAAACGGTGCACGCGTTGGCCGGCTCGCTGAGCGACGAGGAGCGGCAACGCGCGGGCCGCTTTCGTCTCGCACGCGACCGCCGGCGCTACACCGTCGCGCGCGGCCGCTTGCGCCAGCTGCTCGCAGAGCGCCTGTGCACGCACCCTCGGTCGGTCGGGCTGTGCTACGGAGTGCACGGCAAACCCCGCCTCGCGCGGGCGTGCGTCGCCGCAGACTGGCGCTTCAACGTATCGCATTGCGGAGACCTTGCGCTGCTCGCATTCTGCCGCGGCCGCGAGGTCGGCATCGACGTCGAAGCGGTTCACGCCATGCAGGATGCCGACGCCATTGCCGCGTGGTACTTCCCGCCCAGGGAGCTCGCGGCCTTCCTGTCGCTCGCGCCGCGCGACAAGGCGCTCGGGTTCTTCGCAGGCTGGACGCGCACCGAGGCGCTCGGCAAGGCGCTCGGCGGCGGCCTGCAATATGCGAGCGCGTGCGATGACGACTCAGGCTGGCGCCTGCAAGGGTTCTCCCCGGCGTCGGGCTACGTCGCCGCGCTTGCCATCGAGCGTTCGTGATGCTCCCGGCCACGCAGCGCTCAGCACCGGGCTGCGACGACGTGCGCATGTTCCGCAGGACCGCCGGCCAGTTCATCCAGAAGGAATTCGCGCCGCATCATGCGCGCTGGTGCACTCAGGGCTGCCCCGATGCCGCGGCCTGGACGGCCGCGGGCGCCGCCGGCCTGCTGCTCCCCGACATTCCGCAGGAGTACGGCGGCGGCGGCGGCACCTTCGCGCATGCAGCCGTCGTGCTCGAGGAGCTCGCGCGGGCCGGCGTGCAGTTCGGTGCCGGCATCCAGAGCGTCGTGGCCCACTACCTCCTCGCCTATGGCAGCGAGGCGCAGAAGCGCGCGTGGCTGCCGCGCATGGCGCGCGGCGAGCTGGTGGGCGCCATCGCCATGAGCGAACCCGGCGCCGGCTCCGATCTGCAGGGCATCAAGGCGAGCGCCCGCCGCGACGGCGAGCACTACGTCATCAACGGCTCGAAGACTTTCGTGACGAACGGCGTGCGCGCAGGCCTGCTCTGCCTCGCGCTGAAGACCGACACCGCGGCCGCCGGCTGGAAAGGCATTTCCCTGGTGATGGTCGAAACGCGCGGGCTTGCCGGCTACCAGGCCGGCCGTGCGCTCGACAAGATCGGCATGCACGCGCAGGACACCTGCGAGCTCTACTTCGCCGACATGCGCGTCCCGGTCGCCAACCTCCTCGGGCCCGCCGAAGGCAAGGGCTTCGTGCAGATGATGGAGCAGCTGCCCTACGAGCGCCTCACGGTCGGCGTGAGCGCCGTTGCCGCGACCGAACGCGCGGTGGACCTCACCACGCGCTACGTGAAGGAGCGGGTGGCGTTCGGCAAGCCGCTGCTCGAGCTGCAGAACACGCGCTTCCAGCTGGCGCAATGCGCCACCGAGGCGCGCGTCGGCCGCGTATTCCTCGACCACTGCATCGAGCGCTTCATGGCCGGCGAGCTCGATGACGTCACCGCTGCCATGGCGAAGTACTGGCTCACCGACAGCGAGGGCCGCGTCCTCGACGCCTGCGTGCAGATGCACGGCGGCTACGGCTACATGATGGAGACCCCCATCGCGCGCATGTGGGCCGATGGCCGCGCGCAGCGCATCTACGCCGGCTCCAACGAGATCATGAAGGAGCTGATCGCGTGGTCGCTATGAGCGCCCGCGCCGCACCGCGCCCCGGCGCGCAGCCTTGCCTGCATGAGCTGTTCGAGCAGCAGGCCGCGCGCACGCCCGATGCCGTGGCCCTGGTCTACGAGCGGCAACGGCTGACCTACCGCGAGCTGGCGCGCCGCAGCAGCGTGCTCGCGCATCGCCTGCGCGCCATGCGGGCCGGGGCGGACGATGCGCCCATCGGGCTGCTGGTGGAGCGCTCGCTGGAGACGGTGGTGGGAATCCTGGGCATCCTCAAGGCGGGCGCTGCCTACCTGCCCATCGATCCCGCCTTGCCGCACGGGTCGGTCGCGTACATGTGCACCGACGCCGGCGTGCGCCTCGCCCTCACGCAGAGCAGCCTGCTGCCCGCGCTTCCTGCCGCGCCCCTGCAGGCCCTGTGCCTGGACACGTTCGACTGGAGCGGGCCGCCGGGACCGCTGCAAGACGCGGTGCACTGCCGCCCGGAAGACCTGGCGTACGTGATCTATACGAGCGGGTCGACTGGCCGCCCCAAGGGCGTCTGCGTCGAGCATCGCAACATCGTCAACTACGTGCTGGGCGTGGCGCAGCGGCTGGCGCTGGAGCCCGGCATGAGCTACGCGACGGTGTCCACGATCGCCGCCGATCTGGGCAACACGGTGCTGTTCCCGGCGCTTGCCACCGGCGGCAGCCTGCACGTCATTTCCCGGGAGCGCGCCGAGGATCAGGCCCTGCTGGCCGAGTACTTCATGCGCGAGAAGATCGATGTCCTGAAGATCGTTCCCTCGCACCTGGCGGCGCTGCAGGCCGGCCGCAATCCCGAGGGCGTCCTGCCCGGAAAGCGCCTCGTGCTGGGCGGCGAGGCCTCCCGCCACGAGTGGATCGAGCAGCTGCGCGCAATGGCGCCGGATTGCGCGATCTACAACCACTACGGTCCCACGGAGGGCACCGTCGGCGTGCTGACCTACGATGTCGGCACGCGGCCACCAGGCACGCAGTCGGGCACGCTGCCGCTGGGCAAGGCGCTGCCGAACTGCCGCGTCCACATCCTGGACGAGGCCGGCAGGCCCGTGGCTGCGGGCGAGCGCGGCGAAATCTGCATCGGCGGCAGCGGCGTCGCGCGCGGCTACCTGAACCGTCCGGAACTGACCGCGGAGAAGTTCATCGCCGATCCGTTCAGCGGGGTTGCGGGCGCCCGCCTGTATCGCACCGGCGACCTGGGGCGCTGCACGGCGGACGGCAACATCGAGTTCCTCGGCCGCAGCGACGACCAGATCAAGCTGCACGGCTACCGCATCGAGCTCGGCGAGATCGAGTGCGCGCTGCGCGAGCAGGGCGGCGTGCGCGATGCCGTGGTGCTGGCGCGCGAGGATGCGTCGGGCGCGAAGCGCTTGACGGCCTACGTGGTGCCCAAGCGCGCCCGGCAGGCGCTGTGGGCGTTCGGCCAGGTCCACCTGCTGCCCGACGGCGCACCGGTCGCGCACCTGAACCGGAACGAGACCGAGTACATCTACAACGAGGTCTTCGTGCTGCAGGCCTACCTGCGGCACGGCATCTCGATCAACGACGGCGACTGCGTCGTCGATGCGGGCGCCAATATCGGGTTGTTCACGGTGTTCGCCAACCGGCTGGCCTGCGGCCTGCGCACGATTGCGCTGGAGCCGAATCCCGCCGCCTTTGCGTGCCTGGCGGCCAACGCCGAAGCGTGGGGCGAGGCGGTGCGGTGCCTGCCGTGCGGATTGTCGCGCGAGAGCGGCACCGCGCAGCTGACCTGCTTCCAGGGGCTGTCGCTGCTCTCCGGGTTCCATGCCGATGCCGCGACCGAACGCGAGGTGGTGAAAAGCTACGTGCTGAACCAGGAGCCCGCGCCGGCGCACGACGAGCGCCACGCGGCGGATCTGGGCGCGCTGCTCGATACCCGGCTCCAGTCCGCAACCGTGACGGCGCAGTTGCGAACGCTGTCCAGC
>DASWBP010000324.1:0-11048 GCA_036390555.1 Burkholderiales bacterium
GGCGAAATGGGCAAGGGCAAGGACGAGAAGCAGGACAGGCAGTGGGCTGGCGGCAAGGTGGCGCCCATCAAGCTCAAGCGCAAGAAGTACGATAAGGCGCTCGCGCGCCTGCACGTTGAGCTGGTGAAGCTGCAGGAATGGGTGAAGCACAAGGGTCTCAGGGTTTGCGTCGTCTTCGAGGGCCGCGACGGCGCCGGGAAGGGCGGCACCATCAAGGCGATCACCGAGCGCGTGAGCCCGCGCGTGTTCCGCGTAATCGCGCTGCCCGCCCCGACCGAGCGCGAAAAGAGCCAGATGTACATCCAGCGCTACCTGCCGCATCTGCCGGCGGCAGGTGAGGTCGTGATCTGGGACCGCAGCTGGTACAACCGCGCGGGCGTCGAGCGCGTGATGGGCTATACGAGCGAGGAGCAGGTGAAGCGCTTTCTCCAGTTGGCGCCCGCTTTCGAGCGCATGATGGTCGAGTCCGGGATCATCCTGCTCAAGTACTGGCTGGAAGTGAGCATGGAAGAGCAGACGCGGCGGCTGGAAGCGCGCATCGACGACGGGCGCAAGATCTGGAAGCTCTCGCCGATGGACCTGCTGTCCTACAGCCGCTGGTACGACTACTCGCGCGCGCGCGACGAGATGTTCGAGGCGACCGACAGCAGCTGGGCGCCGTGGTACGTGGTGGACTCGAACGACAAGCGGCGCGCGCGGCTCAACCTCATCACGCACTTGCTCTCCAAGATCCCTTACAAGAAGGCGCCGCGCGAAGAGGTGAAGCTGCCCAAGCGGGGGAAACGCCACGGCTATCGCGAGCCGGACTACCCCTACAAGTTCGTGCCGCAGAAGTTCTGATTGCGGCGCCGGGCAGTTGCGCGGACGCCCCAAGGGCGCGATGCTGACAACCTGGGAAACGGTGATCCTATGGTTGAACGCACACTAGGAGGCATGTCCGTGCAACGAATGGCGCCCGCCTGCCTGACCTTACTGTCGCTCGTTGCCGCTTCGCCGGCGCTTGCCATCACCGGGGATGACGTCTCGCGCGGGCTGGGCAAGGAAAGCGAAGTGACGGTCCATCTGCGTAGCTACTACCTGGAGCGGGACAGGCCCGCGCCGAGCAGCGACCTCGGCGCGTGGGCGCTTGGCGGCTGGCTTGGCTACCAGTCCGGATGGGTGGCGGATTTCCTGCGTGTGGGGGCCGTCGGCTACACCTCGCAGCCGCTCTGGGGCCCGGACGACAAGGACGGCACGCTGCTTCTCGCGCCAGGCCAGGAAGGTTACACGGTGCTGGGGCAGGCCTACGTTGCGCTCAGGATGCGCCAGCACGTGTTCACGGCCTTCCGCCAGCTGGTCAACGAGCCGGAAGTAAACCCGCGCGACATCCGCATGACGCCCAATACGTTCCAGGGCTACACGCTCGGTGGCAAGCTCGGCGAAGTAGGCTACTACGCCGGCTATCTCGACAAGATGAAGGCCATCAATTCGGACGAGTTCCGCGACATGGCGGCCTCCGCCGGCGTGACAGCGATCGGCGCGGAGGCCATGTGGCTCGGCGGTCTCCAGTACAAACCCCTCGACTCGCTCGGGCTGCGCCTGTCCAGCTACTACGTCTCGAGCATCCTCGCCTCCACCTTCATGGACGCAGCCTGGCGCACGCCGCTGTCGAAGGAGGTTGAGCTTCGCCTCGCCGGACAGTACATGTTCCAGTCGAGCAACGGCTCTGCCCTCACGGGTGCCGAATTCGATACCCGTGCGATGGGCATGAAGGCCGACGTGCAGCGGGGCCCCGCGACCTTCACCATGGCCTACACGGCGATCGGCAGCGGGCAGAGCTACCAGACGCCGTACGGCAGCTGGGCGGGCTACACCTTCATGATCGTGGAGAGCTTCAATCGCGCGAACGAGAAGACCTGGCTCATCGGCGGCACCTACGACTTCAAGAACAACGTGCCCGGCCTCGCGCTGAACGTGGCCGCCGTGTTCGGCGGCGACGCGATCATCCCGACGACCGGCGCGCCGGCGAGCGACAAGACCGAGTACGACGCGACGCTCGACTACCGCTTCGGCGACGAGCGCTGGCCGGACTGGCTCAAGCCGCTCTGGCTTCGGATGCGCATCGCGCGCGTGGAGGAAGAATCCGCGGGCTCGACCGGCGTCACTACCGATTTCCGCCTGATCGCCAACTACGAATGGGTGTTCAAGTAGCGCGCGGCTCCGGCGTCAGTTGCCAATGGCGCTCAGGTTCGGCGCGCCCAGCAGCAGGTAGAGGCTGACGCGTCCCGCTTCGCCAAACCCTAGGCCGAGGTAGGCAGGCCCGGCGAAGGTATTGGCGCCAAGGAACAACGAGCCGGACCACAGGGTGCCCGTGTCGGGGGAGTTGTCCACCCGAACACGCATCTGTCCGGCCTCGATAGATGCGCCCACGTAGACGCCAGAGCCGAGAATGTCCGGCAGCGGCACCGTGCGGTTGTAATACATGAGGCGCGCGAGCCCGTAGCGCTGGCCCGAGAACTCCTGGATGCGGTAGCCCGAGAGCATCAGCGGGCCGCCGAGCGTGAAGGTCTCGTAGGCGGGCATCGTCGTATCCAGGTCGGTGCCTCCGGCCAGGAAGAAACTGAAGGTGTGCACGCCCCACTGCCTGGCGACCGAGGCTTCGGCCTCCAGGCGCTTGTAGTTGTGGTCGGAGCCGAACGCCTGGTCGGCGACATACGCTGCGGCGAACGCGCGAAAGCCGTTGTTCGGGAACCAGGCGTGGTCGAGCTGGTCCGCGATCAGGCGCGCGCGCATGCCCGCCGTGCGCTCGTCGGTGGAGGGCAGGAGGGTCGAGCCGGTTTCCACTTCCGCCTTCACCTGCCGCCAGACGGGGCCGACCCGCAGCTCGCCCCACGTGCCGAAATTGGCGCCGCCATCCAGTCCCACGCGCGAATCCTTGGCGAGGTATTCCGCGACGCGATCCTCGCCGACGAACACGTCGCGGCGCGTCTCGCCGATCCTGGCGTACGGCGCGACGAAGTAGACGCCGCGCTCGTGCAGCGGCTGCATGAAGGTCGTGGCTACGTACGTCGTCTGTCCCACCTGCGCCTCGCTCAGCCATTCGCCGCCGAGCCGGTTGAGCCAGGTGCGGCGGTACTGCACGAGGATGTTGAAGATGCTGTCGCCCTGGGTCTCGCTCGCCAGGCCGAGGCCGAAGCGCAGGTAATCCGGCCCCCACGACTTCTCGCGCGGGCGGATGACCGCGGTGCGCTTGCCGGCCTCCTCTTCGATGAAGTAATCAATGCCTTCAAAATCGCCCCGGCCGTAGATGCGCCGCAAGTCCGCGCTCAGCGTCTCCTCCGTGAGCGGCACCCCCGGCTTGCTCTGCATCAGCGATTCCAGCACTTTCGGGCTGGTGCGCTTGAGGCCCTCGAAGCGGACCGCGTCGACCATGCCCAGCCCCGTGCGCTCCCGCACCTGCTTGCGGCGCAGGGCCGCGTACTGCTCCTGCGGCAGGCTGTAGCGCTCGAGCTGCGCGGCCATGGCGCGCGCCGCCTGCTCGCCGATGCGGATGGCGTCGTCGGCGCGCTCGAAGCTGCCGGCGGAGATGTCGCCCAGTTCGGGCGCGATGAGCACGTCGCGGGCGCCGAGGCTCTTCAGCTGGTTGTCGACACTGACCTTGCCGAGGAAGTTGATGAGCTGGCCCGTCACGGAGAGTACCGACGTGATGTCCCTGCGCTTGAGCGGCGGCGTGGAAATATTCACGGCGATCACCACGTCGGCGCACAGCTTGCGCGCCAGGTCGATGGGCAGGTTGTCGGCGATGCCGCCGTCCACCAGCAGGCGGCCGTCGATTTCCACCGGCGCCAGCGCGCCGGGCACCGACATGCTGGCGCGCATGGCCGTCGACAGGCTGCCGCGGTCCAGCACCACCGCGTCTCCGGTCTCGATGTCCGCCGCGACAGCGCTGAACGGGATCGGCAGCTTGCGAAAGTCGGTGGTGCCGGTGGTCGGGTCCGCCAGCTTGCGCAAGAAGCCCTCGATCGACACGCCGGCGATCACGCCCTTGGGCAGCGCCAGGCCCTCGCCGCTGATGCCGTACTCCGGCGCGAAGAGAGTCTTGTAGTCCTCGATCTTTCGCTGGATGGACACCTCAGCCCGCGGCGGGCGGTCGCTGAAGATTTGCTCCCAGTTGGTCTGGCGCACGAATTCCTCCAGCGCGGCCGGACTGGTGCCCGAGGCGAAGGCGCCGCCGACGATGGACCCCATGCTGGTGCCGGTCACGCAGTGCACGGGAACGCGCAGCTCCTCCAGCACCTTGAGCACGCCGATGTGCGCGAGGCCGCGCGCGCCGCCGCCCGAGAGCGCGAGCCCGATGCGCGGCGCGCCCGACTGCGCCTCGGCGCGCGGCCAGGGATGCAGGGCGAGCAAGGTCGCGACGCACGCAGCCAGGAGGCCGCTGCCGCGTACGCCGAGAAGCCGCCTCATGGGAACGCCTGCATGGCCGAGAGCGATGATGTGAGTGCGATGCGAAACGCAGATGACTTAGGTCAAACCTTCAGCGGGGGCAGGTGTCATACTGCAACGCAATAATCGGCGGCAAGTCGCTGTTCTAGTTTGTTCATAAGGCATTGAATCCATGAAAGATCAATCCGAGAAGCTCATCCAGTCCGGCAGTCTCGCGTTCAAGGGCGCCGCCCTGCTGCGCAAGCGCCTGGAAGTCGCGCAGGAGAACTTTACCAAGCGCGCGCGCGCCGTCTACGAGACCCAGCAGAAGGAGCTGCTGAGCCCACCCGCCAATCCGCTGGCGCTTTGGGAGTCGGCAATCGCCTACGGCGTGGATTTCGCGCAGCGCAGCGTTCTCTTTATGGACACCCTGCGCGAGCGTGGCAACGCGTTCGTCGAGCGCGAGCGGGTCGGCAAGTCGCCGCTGCTGCATTTCGACTACGAGACGGTCCTCGACGGGCGCACGCTCGCGCGGCCGGTCAACTATGCGCTGGTGCGCATCGTGCCGCCGCAGGGCGTCGCAGTGGATGCCGAGAAGCGTCCCTACGTGATCATCGACCCGCGCGCGGGCCACGGGCCCGGCATCGGCGGCTTCAAGGACGACTCGCAGGTCGGCGTCGCGCTGCGCGCAGGCCATCCGGTCTATTTCGTCATCTTCTATCCTGAGCCGGAACCGGGCCAGACGCTGGTGGATGTTTGCGCGGCAGAGGACCAGTTCGTGCGCAAGGTGCGCGAGCTGCATCCGAAGAGCGACAAGCCGGTGATCGTCGGCAACTGCCAGGGCGGTTGGGCCGCGATGATGCTCGCGTCCTCAAACCCCGAGGACACCGGCCCGATCGTCATCAACGGCGCGCCCATGTCTTACTGGGGAGGCGCCTGGGACGAAGGCGCGGGCGACAACCCGATGCGCTACTCGGGCGGGCTGCTGGGCGGCACGTGGCTTTCCTCGTTCGTCTCGGACCTCGCCAACGGCACGTTCGACGGCGCCTGGCTGGTGCAGAACTTCGAGAACCTCAATCCGGCCAACACTTTCGTCGACAAGTACTACCACGTGTTCGCCAACGTCGACACCGAGCAACCGCGGTTCCTGGAGTTCGAGCGCTGGTGGGGCGGGTTCTACCTCATGAACCGCGAGGAGATCGAGTGGATCACGCAGAACCTGTTCGTCGGCAACAAGGTCTGGACCGGTGGCGCCGACTCGGTTGCCGGCAAGGCGTTCGACCTGCGCGAGATCCGCTCGCCGATCATCCTGTTCGCCTCGATGGGCGACAACATCACGCCGCCGCAGCAGGCCTTCAACTGGGTGGCCGATGTCTACGGCTCGACCGACGAGATCAAGGCGCGCGGCCAGGTCATCATCGGCCTGGTGCACCAGGACATCGGGCACCTGGGCATCTTCGTCTCCGGCAAGGTGGCGAAGAAGGAGCACGCGCAGATCGTCGAAGTGCTGAAATCGGTCGAGTCGCTGCCGCCGGGCCTGTACGGCATGCAGATCCACGAGGACAAGGGCGCGGACGGCAAGGTCGAGTACCGCGTCGAGTTCGTCGAGCGCCAGCTCGAGGAGATCGTGCAGCGCCTGAACCGCTTCGAGCGCGCCGACGAGAAGGCGTTCGAGGCGGTGACCGTAGTCTCCGAATTCAACCAGCGCGCCTACGAGCTGTTCGCGCAGCCGCTGGTGCAGGCGATGGCTAACGAGGCTTCCGCGAAGCTGCAGCAGACGTTTCATCCGTTGCGCGCGCAGCGCTGGATGTTCTCGGACCTCAATCCGTTCCTCGCCTGGGTGAAGCCCGTGGCGGACATGGTACGGGCGCAGCGCAAGACGCTTGGGCCCGATGCGCCGGCACGCAAGACCGAGCGCGCGATGGTGGAGCTCACCAGCGCAGCGCTGGACTACTACCGCGCCGTGCGCGACGCGCTGAGCGAAGCGGCGTTCTTCCAGGTCTACGGCAACATGTTCGCCTTCAACCTTGCCGAGCGGCACGCAGCGGCAGAGCGGCGCGAGGCGCCGGCGGCGGATTTGCGCGAGATGCCGGTCGTCAAGGAGGCGCTCGGCGCCATCGAGCATGGCGGCTACGCCGAAGCGATCGCGCGCCTGGGCGCGCTGCTCGCGCGCAAGGGCGAGCCGCTGCCGCTGGAGCGGCTGCAGCTCAAGCACGAGTTGATCGAGGACTACCGCGACATGTTGCCCGCGGTGAAGCCCGATGAGTGGCGCCGCATCCGCGGCGAGCAGGACATCATCGTGCGCTACGAGCCCGAGCGCGCCCTCGAAACGCTGCCCGCGCTGGTCACGGACGCGGGGGACCGCGACCGCCTGGTTGCCCTTTACCAGCGGTTGCTCGCGGACAAGCGTTTCCAGGGGCTGCAGCCGACCGACGAGCAGATGGCGATGCTCAAGCGCGCGGGCGAGGTGCTGCGTGCGCGCTACGCCGTGGGCAAGGCGCAGTCTCCCGTGCGGCCGGCAAAGGCGGGCTGAGATGAAGGCCGAGACCATGCCGCGCAAGCACGAGAAGTACGAGAAGCTCATCGAGCGCTGCAAGTCGCTGCCCGCGACGCCGACAGCGATCGCGCACCCTTGCGACGAGAGCTCGCTGCGCGGCGCCGTGGATGCGGCCAAGGCGGGCTTGATCGCGCCGATCCTCGTGGGGCCGCGCGCGCGCATCGAGGCGCTCGCCAGGCAGCACGGCCTCGACATCGGCAAGTTCGAGATCGTGGACACGCCACACAGCGAGGCTTCGGCGGCCGCCGCCGTGGCGCTGGTGCGCGAGGGGCGTGCCGAAGCCCTGATGAAGGGCAGCCTGCACACCGATGAGCTGATGGGCGCGGTGGTCAAGCGCGACACTGGCCTGCGCACGGCACGGCGCGTCAGCCACTGCTTCGTCATGGACGTGCCCGGGCATCCGGATGCACTCATCATCACGGACGCGGCGGTCAACATCGCACCGACACTCAAAGACAAGGTCGACATCGCGCAGAACGCGATCGACCTCGCGCACGACCTCGGCGTCGAGGATGTTCGCGTGGCGATCCTGTCGGCGATGGAGACGGTCAATCCAGATGTGCCCTCGACGCTGGAAGCGGCGGCACTCTGCAAGATGGCCGACCGCGGGCAGATCACGGGTGCGGTCCTCGACGGGCCGCTGGCGCTGGACAACGCCATCAGCCCGGAAGCGGCGCAGATCAAGAGGATCGAATCGCCGGTCGCGGGGCGCGCCAACATCCTGGTGGTGCCGGATCTCGAGGCCGGCAACATGCTGGCGAAAAGCCTGTCGTTCCTCGCGGGCGCGGACGCCGCCGGCATCGTGCTGGGCGCGCGCGTGCCGATCATCCTGACCAGCCGCGCCGACTCCGTGTCGACGCGGCTCGCCTCCTGCGCGATCGCGGTTCTGGTGGCTGCTGCGCGGCGCAAGCGCTCGAGCAAAGCCGTGGCTTGACGCCATGGCCGACGCGATCCTCGTCCTCAACGCCGGCTCCTCGAGCATCAAGTTCTCCCTGTTCCTCGAAAAGGGCGGTGAGCTCGCGCCGCGGCTGAGCGGCCTGCTCGAGGGGCTGTACACCGCGCCGCGCTTCACGGCGAAGGACGCGGAAGGCAAGAAGATGGGCGAGCACGCGTGGGGCGAGGGCAAGCGCCTCGGGCACGACGGCGCGATTGCCCACCTGGTCGAGTTTTTGGACGCGCAGCGCGCCGACCATCGCCTGGTGGCGGTCGGACACCGCGTGGTGCACGGTGGTCTCGAGTTCTCGGAGCCCGTCACGCTCAACGCCGACGTGATCGCGAAGCTGGAGAAGTTCATCCCGCTCGCGCCGTTGCACCAGCCGCACAACCTCGCGCCGATCCGCCTGGTCGCCGAGCGCCTGCCGCAGATCCTGCAGGTGGCCTGCTTCGACACGGCATTTCACCGCGCGCAGCCCGAGCTGGCGCAGGCCTTCGCGCTGCCCAAGTCCATCACCGAGCGCGGCGTGCGCCGCTACGGCTTCCACGGGCTTTCCTATGAGTACATCGCGAGCGCGTTCCCGGTCATGGATGCCAGGGCCGCGGCGGGGCGCGTGATCGTCGCGCACTTGGGCAACGGCGCGAGCCTCTGCGCCATGAAGGCCGGCAAGAGCGTCGCGAGCACGATGGGCTTCACCGCCGTGGACGGCCTGCCGATGGGCACGCGCTGCGGCGCCATCGACCCGGGGGTCATCCTCTACCTGATGGACGAGCTGAAGATGGACGCGCGCGCCATCGAAAAGCTCATCTACCAGCAGTCCGGGCTGCTCGGCGTGTCGGGGGTCTCGAGCGACATGCGCGCGCTGCTGGAGAGCGCCGATCCGCGCGCGAAACTGGCAGTCGATCTCTTCATCTATCGCATCTGCCGCGAGATCGGCTCGCTCGCCGCGGCGCTCGGCGGCCTCGATGCCTTGGTATTCACGGCGGGCATCGGCGAGCGCTCGGCGCCGATCCGCGAGCGCGTGTGCCGCGAGGCGGCGTGGCTCGGCCTGCAGCTGGACGGCGCCGCGAACACGAAAGGCGGTCCGCGCATCAGCGCTGCGTCGAGCCGCGTCTCGGCCTGGGCCATCCCGACCAACGAAGAGCAGATGATCGCGCGCCACACGCAGCACTTGAAGGACAGCACATCATGACAATGGACGTTCCCCGCCCGGTCCTGAAGGGCACGAAAGCACTCGTCGTCGGCATTGCCAACGAGCATTCGATCGCCTACGGCTGCGCGCGCGCCTTCCGCGAGCTCGGCGCCGAACTGGCGATCACCTACCTGAACGAGAAGTCCAAGTCCTACGTCGCGCCGCTGGCCAAGAAGCTCGAGGCGCCGATCTTCCTGCCGCTCGACGTCTCGCGCCCTGGCGAGCTGGAGGCGGTCTTCGCGTCGATCGGCAAGCAGTGGGGCCAGCTCGACATCCTCGTGCACTCGATCGCCTGGGCGCCCAAAGACGACCTGCAGGGCGGGCTGCTCGATTGCACCGCGGAGGGTTTTTCCAAGGCGATGGACATTTCCTGCCATTCGTTCATCCGCATGGCGAAGCTGGCGGCGCCGCTCATGAAAAACGGCGGCACGCTGTTCGCCATGAGCTACTACGGCGCGAACAAGGTGGTGCCGAACTACAACGTCATGGGCCCGGTGAAGGCCGCGCTCGAGGCGAGCTGCCGCTATCTCGCCTACGAACTCGGCGGCAGGAACATCCGCGTGCACGCCATCTCGCCCGGGCCGCTCAAGACGCGCGCCGCCTCCGGCCTCAAGGATTTCGACCTGATGCTCAACGAGGCGGCGCAGCGCGCGCCGCTCGGCGAGCTGGTGGACATCATGGACGTGGGCTTCACCTGCGCCTATCTCGCCACGCCGTACGCGCGCCGCCTCTCGGGCGAGACGCTCTACGTGGACGGTGGCGTCCACATCATGGCGTAGTATCCTGCCGGAGCGCAGATTTCCTACCGCATGAAGCGCAAGATCACTCCCGGCGTTGCCCTCGCTTGGTTCGCGGCCCTGCTGGTGGCGCTCGCCTTGCCGCTGCGCGCCCAGCAACCCGGCACGCAGTCGCCGCCCGCACTGCAGGTGTCGCCGGACCTCGTCTCGCCGCAGCAGAAGCCCGGGGCTGAGGCCCAGCCGCAGCAGGGTGCCGCCACCGCAAAGGCCGGTGCCTCGTTCAGCACCGAAGAAATCGAGCAGCTGGTCGCACCGATCGCCCTGTATCCCGACGCGCTCGTGGCGCAAGTCCTGATGGCCTCGACCTACCCGCTGGAAGTCGTGCAGGCCGCGCGCTGGTCCAAGCAGAACCCGAAGGTCAAGGAAAAGGCGCTCGAGGAGGCGATGCAGAAGCAGCCCTGGGACCCGAGCGTGAAGTCGCTCACGGCCACGCCGCAGGTGCTGGAGATGATGAACGAGAAGCTCGACTGGACGCAGAAGCTGGGCGACGCCTTCCTCGCGGGCCAGAAGGACGTGCTCGACGCTGTGCAACGCCTGCGCAAGAAGGCGCTCGAGGCGGGCAACCTCAAGTCAGGCAAGGAGCAGAAGGTCACCAGCGAACAAGAGGGCAGCACCACGGTCATCAAGATCGAACCCACGAATCCCGAGGTGGTGTACGTGCCGGTCTACAACCCGACGGTGATCTACGGGCCCTGGCCGTACCCTTACTACCCGCCCTATTACTGGTATCCGCCGTATTACCCTCCCCCAAGCGGCGTGTTCTTCGCGTTCTCGGTGGGCATCGTCATCGGCAGCGCCTGGTGGGGCGGTTGCCACTGGGGCGGCGGCAACGTCTACATCAACCACTACAACTACAACAGTTTCAACAAGACCAACATCAGCGGGGGTGACTGGCAGCACAGGCCCGAGCATCGCAAGGGCGTCGAGTATCGCGACCAGGGCAGCCGCGAGAAATACGGCAGCCAGCGGCCCGGTGCGGGCACGCGCGAGGCGTATCGCGGGCGCGATGGTGCCGGACCGAGCACGGCGGACCGTCAGCGCGATGCCGCGGGGGCGCGAGACCGGCCCGCCGGGCCCAGCACTGCCGACCGCGCGGGCGCGGGCCAACCGGGCGCGGCGGACCGGCAGCGCGATGCCGCTGGTGGGCGCGCGCCGTCGCCCGCG
>DASWBP010000325.1:0-1698 GCA_036390555.1 Burkholderiales bacterium
CTCGCTCGCGCGGATCTGCGCTTCCCACATCGCCTGCTCCTGCGCCGGCGTGAGCAGCAGCGGCAGTTCGGCGGCGAGATCCGAGTAGAGCGCGTCCTCGTAGAGCCGCTCGATGAAGGCGCCGAGCGGCAGGATGTCCGCCGTCTCCCAGACCTTCAGGTCCTTGTCGATCTGGCCCTGGTCGAACTCGCGCGCGAGCTCGCGCGCGAGGCGCGCGTTGGGCGTGACGACGGTGACGCGCGCCGCATGTCCTTCGGCGAGGCGCGCGAGGAGATCGGACTTGCTGACCGGCGCGAAGGACATGCGCCGGGAGTTTAGAGCAAGGGCGGGCCGTGCTGACTAACGCCGGCGCGCCCGCATGGCGCTACGCCACCTTGAGGACCCGCCGCAGGAACAAGGCGAAGAACGCGCCGATGAATGCCATCACCGCCTTTCCCGCCATGCCGCCTTCGGGCGCGATGCCCGAGGCGCCGAGGGCGATGCCGGCGACGAGCGCGCCGCCTACGGCGAATGCGATGTCGCCGCGAATGCCGAAGTTGTTGCCTTGCAGGAACTGACCGGCGACCGTGCCTACGCCGAGGCCGATCACCACGAACCAGACGTACTCCATTGGACTCTCCCGGGGGTTCCGGAGCATACGCGCTATTGCGCCGGGAAACGGCGCGGGGAGAAAATTAACTTCATGGATGCCGGGGACGCCCTCCTCCTCGCGCGGGCCCAGTTCGGCCTGAACATCGCGTTCCACATCCTGTTTCCCACCATCAACATCGCGCTCGCCTGGTACCTGATCGGCTTTCGCGTGCGCTATGCGCGCACGCGGGATCCGCAGTCGCTTGCCACCTACCGGCGCTGGGTGAAGATCTTCGCGCTTACCTTCGCCATGGGCGTGGTCTCGGGCATCACCATGAGCTTCCAGTTCGGCACCAACTGGCCGGGCTACATGCAGAAGGTGGGCAACATCGCCGGGCCCTTGCTTGGCTACGAGGTGCTCACCGCGTTCTTCCTCGAGGCGACGTTCCTCGGCGTGATGCTCTTCGGCATGGAGCGCGTTTCCTCGCGCGTGCACATCCTCTCCTCGGTGATGGTGGCCGTGGGCACCACGCTCTCGGCGTTCTGGATCCTCGCGCTGAACTCCTGGATGCAGACGCCCGCCGGGCACGTGATCGACGCGGGCGAGATCATCGCGGGCGACTGGCTGGAGGTGATCTTCAACCCGTCGTTTCCGTATCGCTTCACGCACATGCTGCTCGCGAGCGGGTTGACGGCGTCGTTCTTCGTCGCGGGGCTCTCGGCGTGGCGGCTCTTGAAGGCGCCGCAGGACGCGGGGGCGATGAAGACGCTGCGCGCCGGGACCTTCGTGGCCGCGGTGCTCGCGCCGATCCAGATCTTCGTCGGCGACCTGCACGGGCTGAATACGCTCGAGCACCAGCCGGCGAAGATCGCGGCAATGGAGGCGATCTGGAAGACCGACAAGGCGGTGCCGCTCGTGCTCTTCGCCGTCCCGAACGAGACCGCGGGGCGCAACGACTACGCGATCGAGGTGCCAAAGCTCGCGAGCTTCATCCTCAAGCACGATTTCGAGGGCGAGCTGAAGGGCCTTGAGGAGTTTGCGCCGGACATTCCGCCCGTGGCGCCGGTGTTCTTCGCCTTCCGGCTGATGGTGGGCGTGGGCGTGCTGATGCTCGCGCTTTCCTGGCT
>DASWBP010000326.1:0-11294 GCA_036390555.1 Burkholderiales bacterium
TTCTCCAGCTCACCGACCAGCTGCAGCAGGTGGCTGTCAGACCGGCGACGCCGCACCAACGCCAGCGCGCGCTCGCGCGCGGCCTCGGCTACGCCGAGGTACACGGAGTAGACAAGCGGCAGCGCGATCATGGTTAGCAGATGGAACAGCGGGTGCCACTTGCCCCGCGGCCGGCGCATGGCCACCGCGGCCTCGGGGACGAAAACGTCCTCGAGGATCAGCTCGTGCGAGGCGGTGGCGCGCATGCCCATCGTGCGCCAGGTGGGCTCGATGCGCAGGCCCTTGGCGGACATGGGCACCGCGAAGTGGATCACTTCGTCGCCGAGCACCGCAGAGGTTGACAGCACGTCCCCGGCGGGCGAGCCGCTGGCGAACGCCTTGCGCCCCTTCACCCGGAAGCCGCCTTCGGCCGGCACGGCCTCGCCAGAGCTCTCGAGCCAGTCGCCGCCGCCCGTAGAGACCAGGAGAATGCGCTCGCGCGCCACGCGCTCTAGCATGGGCGCGACCGGCGCCTTCTGGTGCTTCCAGCGCCAGGCGTTGACCGCCACCTGGTGCGTGTGCATGGAGAAGGCGAGCGCCGTGCTGGAGCAGCCATGCGCGAGCGTACGCAGCATTTCGCAGAGCTCCGCGAGCTCGAGCCCGAGACCGCCGAGCTCCTCCGGCACGCCGGCCGCGATCAGGCTGCCTGCCTTGAGGTCCGCATAGTTCTCGGCGACGAACTCGTCCCGCTCGTCGAGCTGCGCGATGCGCGCCGCAAATGCCGCCGACAGCGCCTGCACGTGGTCGCGCCATTCACCGGCGCCTGCCGGCGCGCCGCCCTGCTTCAGTACGGCTGCATTCATGCCACTCTCCTTTGCATGTCTTCCGTGGACCGCGGCACCGCCGCGAGCGTGCTCAACATCAACCATGATGGGAACGCGCGCGCGAGGCGCGGGTCGCCGCCTAGCTTCACCGTTCCAGCGCGCAGCGCGTGCGCGAGCGCCTCATCCCCCAGCCACACGCGCGAGAGCGTCGCGAGATCCGCGTCGACGTAGACGTCGACGTCGAAGCCCGGTTCCGTCACGCACAGATCGACGTCCGGGCGCGTCATCACCATCCAGTAGGTCTTCGGGCGGCGGTGCGTGGCGGGCACGCCGCGGAAATCGAAGCGCACCACCGTGCGTTCCGCAGGCAGGCGTTCGACGGCGATGCGCCGGCGCATGTCCCAGACGAGCAGTCCTGTATCCAGATTCCTGCGTACCACGCGCGCCGTCCAGCGCTGGCCCCAGGTGCCGAGCTGCACCACGATCTCGCCCAGCTCCTTGCCGGCCTCGGTCAGGCGGTATTCCCGGCCCTTGCCGTCCGGGCGCGCGATGCTCTCGATCACCTCGGCGGTTTCCAGCGCCCGCAGGCGGCTCGCCAGCAACGCGCGCGAGATGCGCGGCGCGCCGCGGTGGATGTCGTTGAAGCGCCGGCTGCCGAGCACCAGCTCGCGCAGTATGATCGGCGTCCAGCGCTCGGCGAAGATCTCGGAGGCCACCGCGACGGGGCAGAACTGTCCATAGCCTTGTCTCATGGCGGTGACGCTAGACCCGGGGCGCCGCGGACGCAAGTTCATTATCTGTACCGCCAGCAACGGAGCGCCATGACGACTCGCGTACTCATCCTCGGCTGCGGCTTCGGCGGCCTGTTCGCGGCGCGCGCGCTGCGCAAGGCGCCCGTCGAGGTCACGGTCGTGGACCGCACCAACC
Source organism: Burkholderiales bacterium (assembly GCA_036390555.1). Classification (GTDB taxonomy): domain Bacteria; phylum Pseudomonadota; class Gammaproteobacteria; order Burkholderiales; family SG8-39; genus JAABQT01. The sequence continues at coordinate 1,731 of DASWBP010000326.1, forward strand.
ACCACCTGTTCCAGCCGCTCCTGTACCAGGTGGCCACCGCGGGGCTCGCCGCCCCGGCGGTCGCCGAGCCGATCCGGCGCATCCTCGCCCGCCAGAAGAACACCACCGTGCTCTATGGCGAGGCGCAGCGCATTGACCTTGCCGGGCGCAAGGTGATTCTCGAGAACGGCGAGGCGCTCGCCTATGACCGGCTGATCCTCGCCACCGGGGCGCGCGACAGCTACTTCGGCCACGACGACTGGGCGGCGCACGCACCGGGCCTGAAGACCCTGGAGGACGCCTTCGACATCCGTCGCCGGGTGCTGCTCGCGTTTGAGCACGCCGAGCGGGAAGCCGATCCCGCGAAGCGCGCCACTTGGCTCACCTTCGTCGTCATCGGCGCGGGCGCCACCGGCGTGGAGATGGCCGGCATGCTTGCCGAGATCGCGCGCCACACCCTGAAGGGCGAGTTCCGGCGTTACGACCCGCGCAACGCGCGCGTGGTGCTGGTGGAGGGCATGGACCGCGTGCTGCCGCCCTACCCGCCCGAGCTCTCCGAGCGCGCGCGCGTGCAGCTCGAGCGCCTCGGCGTCACGGTGTGGCTGGGCCGCCGCGTCACCGGCATCGACGCGCGCGGCGTGCAGATGGGTGGGGACCGGCTGGAAGCGAACACCGTGATCTGGTGCGCGGGCGTCGCCGGCTCGCCGGTCGGCGCGACGCTCGGCGTGCCGCTCGACCGCGCGGGCCGGGTGATCGTGGAGCCGGACCTGTCAGTGCCCGGGCATCCGGAAGTACAAGTGGTGGGCGATCTGGCGCTGCTGCCCTCTCACCAGCCGCCCGTGCCGGGCGTGGCACCCGCCGCCAAGCAGATGGGCCGTCATGCGGCGCGCAACATCCTTGCCGGCCTCGCCGGCAAGCCGGCACAGCCGTTCCGCTACCGCGACTACGGCCAGCTCGCCACCATCGGCCGCAGCGCCGCGGTGGCGATGTTCGGGCGCGTGCGCATCTGGGGCTGGCTCGCCTGGGTGGCGTGGCTCACCGCGCACATCTATTTCCTGATCGGCTTCAGGAACCGGCTGGTGGTGCTGATCGACTGGGCCTGGGCCTACTGGACCTTCGAGCGCTCGGCGCGCATCGTCATCAGCGAGGGGCGGCGGCCGGAAGCTTGAGGCATCGCCAGGGCGCGCGAACGCCGTACGGCGGGCCGACGGCCCACCCACCCGGCTAACGTCCCTGGCGCGACTCGGAAATGTAGAAGCGCGCGCGCTCCGCGGTGTCCACGCACTCGGGGAAGTCCTCGACCATCTGGTTGGTCTTCGCCCGCGTGAGCAGCGCCGCCGCCTTGCCATAGCTCACCGTCCCGGAGAAGCCCTGTGCCTTGGCAAGGTCGAGCTCCTTCCACGCCGTGTCGAGCAGGTCGGCACAGCGTTCGCGGCCCTTGGTAACGGTGGCGCAGCCGGCGAGCGCGGCGAGGAGCGCAAGTGCGATCAGTGCACGCATGCTCCGATTCTACTTCACTTCGATCACGCCCTTCATCGTCGGATGCAGGCTGCAGATGTAGCCGTACTCGCCGGGCTTGTCGAGCGTCACCGAGGCGCGCTGGCCGCGCAGCAGCACCGCCGTCTTCGGCCCGCCGCCCGTCACCGCGATCTGGTGCGGCGAGTCGTCGGCGTTCAGGAACGTGAGCGGCTTGCCCGCCGCCGCCGTGATCCTGGCCGGCGCGAAAGCGAAGCTCACGATCTGCACGTCGCCCTTGGGCGCCTTCGCCACCACCTGCGCGCCCGGGAATGTGTTTGCGAGCTTGGCAAGCGAAATGACGTAGTCCTGCTTCTCGTGCGGCTTGTGGCACTCGAAGCAGCCCTTGAAGTTCGCCTTCGGGTTGAACTCCATCTTAGAGTTGAACACCGAGTATTCCCACTCGCCGTTCCTCAGGCTCTCCGGGTACTCGGTGCCCCAGCCAGTGCGCTTCTCCATCACCGTATGCGCAAGGATCTCCTTCTTGATGAAACGGCCGTCCGGGCCCTTCTTCGGCACGCCCTTGTCGTCCTGCTCGACGCTCCACTGCACGAGTACGATCACCGCCCCGCTCGGAATGGGCTTTCCCTTGCGCACTGCCTCTACCACTCCGGCCTGCGTGTAGAGCTCGCGGTACTGCTTCACGTCCGCGCGGTCCACCGTCGCATAGAGCGTGCCCTTGAGGTAATCGGCGGGAAACTTGATCAGGTCGGGACCGGCAATCGCCGACCCCGTGAGGCCTGCCGCCGCCACCGCCGCCGCCATCGCCGTCCTTTTCATCTTCGCCTCCGTCCTGGTTGGTCGAGCTTCATACGAACAGCGCGGGCCGGCGGATTCATCCGGCAGGGGCCTTACCGCCTATCTGCATTGCGGCGGCCCGCCCCAGAGCCAGGCGGCACCCCGCACCCCGCTCGCGTCGCCGTGCCTGGGCGGAGCAAGGCGCGTGTCCACCCGATCCGAGAACACGTACCGCCCCCAAAGGCGCGGCACGTTCGCGTAAAGGCGAGCGACCTTCGAGACCCCGCCCCCCAGCACGATCACCTCCGGGTCGAGAAGGTTGATGACCCCCGCCAGGGCGCGCGCCAGACGCTCCTCGTACCTGTCGAGCGCCGCTTCGCCTCCGTCGCGCTCGAGCGCCGGACCTGACAGGTAGGTCTCGATGCAGCCCGCCCGGCCGCAGTAGCAGGCGCGCAGCGGCAGGTCCTCGGCCTGCGGAAGCGGAAGCGGGTTGTGGCCCCACTCGCCAGCGATGGCATTCGGGCCGGTGAGGACCTGCCCCCGCACCACGATGCCGCCGCCCACGCCAGTGCCGAGGATGACGCCGAAGACGACCTCGGCGCCGGTGCCGGCCCCGTCCACGGCCTCAGAAAGCGCAAAGCAGTTGGCGTCGTTGGCAAGGCGCACCTCGCGCCCGATCGCCTGCTCGAGGTCCTGCTTGAGTGGCTTGCCGATGAGCCAGGTGGAGTTCGCGTTCTTGACCAGGCCGGTCGCGCGCGAGAGCGCCCCCGGAATCCCCACGCCGACCGTGCCCTCGCCCGCCTCGCGCACCAGGCCCGCGACCGCAGCGAGCGTCCCCGCGTAGTCGCCGCGCGGCGAGGCGATGCGCCTGCGGAACACCTCGCGCCCGGCCTCATCAAGCGCGAGCGCCTCGATCTTGGTGCCGCCCAGGTCTATGCCGATCCTGCGGCTGGGACGCTCGGCCATGGCTGGCCGCATTCTAGCGAGGAGTGCGCGCCGCCCGCAGGCGCGTCACGCGCTACGCGAGTACCGGACCCATGGATGCCTGCAGCGCCCTGCGCGCGCGCCGCACCATTCCCCAGACGTTGTTCGGCGTCACGCCGAGCAGGCGCGAGACTTCGGCGGCATCGCGGCCCTCCAGCTCGGAGAGCTCGAAAGCGCGCGCGGCGCGCGGCGGCAGTCGCGAGAGCTGGCGCTGCAGCGCCTCGCGCAGGCGCGCGTGCTCGAGGTCGACCGCAGGATCGCCATCGGGCGCCGCGATCTCGGTGGCGGCTTCGTCGCCTTCGTCCAGGCTCTCGACCGCCCGCTCGGGCGCGCGGTAGCTGTCGACGATGCGGTGCCTGAGAATCCCGGTGAGCCAGGTGCGCAGGCTCGAATCGCCGCGGAAATCCTGCGCGGCGCCGAGCGCCGCGACGAACGTGTCCTGCACCAGGTCCTCGGCGAGGCCACTGTCGCCCACGCGGCGCACAGCGTAGGCGGTGAGGTAGCTGCGGTGCTGCTCGAGCTCGGATACGGCAATGGGCATGGCTTCAGCCTCCGACGACAAGCGCGGCGTTCTGGATCACCGCGGGGGTCAGCGTGACGTAGCGGCGGCGCCGTGCCGGCGACCAGGCGGCCACCGCGAGGCGCCCGGTCTCGTCGGGCAGCTCGGCGAGCGCCCCGGGCCTCAGGATGATGGCGTCGAAGCGCGGCACGTCCTGCGGCCCGAGGGCGAACGCCGCGCGCAGCTGCTGCTCGTACGCGGCGGCCGCCCGCACCGGGTCGCTCTGGTCGGCGACCTCGGCGTGCAGCTGGCCGGGCCGCAGCGCAAGGGCCGCGAACCGCTCGCGTGAATTTGCAGGGGTCGCGCAGCAACCCTCGAACAGCGTGTCGGCGAGGAACACCTGCGCTTCGCTCCAGAAGCGCTCGCCGTTCGCCAGCTCGGCGAGGAGCTCTGGGGTGAGCACGGCGGGCGACACCGCGACGCGGTAGCGGCGTCCGCCGGCAACGGCGTGGCGCGGCAGGGAGAGTGCTTCGATCATGGCCGGCATGATGGCGGACGGCGCGCCCGCCGAGAATCCGTGCCGCTACCGACCGCGCTAGGTAGTACTACCTAATGAACGCGCGCGCGATTGCTGCTAGCGTAGCGGCCATGCTGAAGAAGTGGGTCCTGCCGACCCTGGCGGTCGGCGCACTCTACGCCGCCGCTTCGGAGATCGCGCTCAATCTGCTGCGCTATGCGGCAGAGACCGCGGTGGTCTGGTTCGCTTCCGGCGTGGGCCTCGCGGCCATGCTGCTGCTTGGCACGCGCGCGCTGCCGGGCGTGCTGCTCGGCACGCTGCTGTGCGGCATCCTCGCGCAGAAGCCCGCGGGCATGGTGCTGCTCCAGTCGACGCTCATCACGGGCCAGATCTGGCTCACCTGGTGGCTGCTCGTGCGCGTCGCCGGCTTTGACCGGCGGCTGGAGCGCGTGCGCGACATGGTGAAGCTCCTCTTCATCGGCGCCACCGTCTCGCCGCTCGCCAATGCGGCACGCATCTACATCGAGAGCCGCGTGGTGGAGGACGCGCTGCCGATGCCCACGCACGCGCTCGTCAAGGCGGCCCTGCTCGGCGAGATGGCCGGCATCCTGCTCCTCGTGCCGGCCGTGCTCGGGTGGGCGCAGGCGCGCGCCGAGCGCCTGCGCTGGCCCGAGCGCGCGGAAGCCTCGCTGCTCTATGCCACCGGCCTTGCCGCGGCGCTTGGCGTCTTCGGCAGCATGCTGCAGCCGATGATCCTGGTGGCGTCGCTGCCCTACGCCATGTTCCCGGTGCTGTTCTGGGCCGCCGCCCGCTTCGGGCCGCGCGAGGCGGCGACGCTGTACCTGCTCATCGGGTTGGTCGCCGTCGGCGGCACCGGGTTCGGCCGCGGCCCCTTCGGCGAGTCCTACATCGGCTTTGGCGGCGCCTACGCCAACCTCGCCGAGCTCTACCTCTTCCTGCTCGTGCTGGGCGCCACTTCGCTCATCTTCGCTACCGGGCGCCAGCAACTCGTCGTCAGCCAGCGCGCCCTGCGCGACAGCGAGGAGAAGTACCGCCTGCTGGTGGACTACCAGACCGACCTCGTGGCGAAGATCGGCATCGACGGCCGCATCCAGTACGTGAGCCCCTCGCACCGTGACTTCTACGGCAAGCCCGAGGCGGAGTTCCTCGGCCACACGCTCATCGAAGCGGTGCGCGTGCACGACGAGGACCTGTGCTGCGTGAGCGACGCGTGGCAGGAGATGCTCAAGCCCCCCTACCTCACCAGCCACGAGCACCGCGTGCTCACGCCGCGCGGCTGGCGCTGGGTGGCGGTGCAGAGCCGCGCGGTGCTAGGCGCCGACGGCAAGCCGCAATTCGTCGTGGCGGTGGCGCGCGACATCACCGACCGGCGCCGCGCCGAGGAGCAGGCGCGCCAGCACCTGCAGCAGCTCGCGCACGTCTCGCGCGTCTCCTCGATGGGCGAGATGGCGAGCGCCATTGCGCACGAGATCAACCAGCCGCTTACCGCAATCGCCAACTACGCCTCCGCCTGCCTGCGCCTGCTGCGCTCGGGCCAGGCGCAGGCGGGAGAAGCGCAGGAAGCCATGCAGCGCGTGGCTGCGGAAGCCGAGCGCGCCGGCGAGATCGTGCGCAAGATGCGCGGCTTCGTGCGCGGCGAGGAAGGACAGATGGCGCTCGTCGCGCCGGGCTTCCTTGCGGCCGAGGTGATGCGGCTGGCCGCAGCCGAGGCGCGCCAGAGCGGCGTAGAGCTCAAGAGCGACGTCGAGCCGGGCCTGCCCGAAGTGCTCGCCGACTCGATCCAGATCCAGCAGGTGCTGCTGAACCTGGTGCGCAACGCCGTCGAGGCGGTGGACGGCAGCGAGGGCCCGCGCCGGGAAGTGGTGCTGACGGCAACACGCGCGGCCGACGGGGGCGTGCACTTCACCGTGCGCGACACCGGCCCGGGGCTCGCGCCGGGTGCGCTCGACAAGGTCTTCGAGCCCTTCTACACCACCAAGCCCGACGGCATCGGCATCGGCCTGCCGCTGAGCCGCTCGATCGCCGACGCCCATGGCGGCCGCCTCTGGGCGAGCGCGGAGCGCGAAGGCGCGGCCTTCCACCTGGTGCTGCCCGCAGCGCAGGAGCTGGAGCATGCCGACGCCTGAGCCGCTGGTGCACGTGGTGGACGACGAGTCGGCGATCCGGGACTCGCTTGGCATGCTGCTGCGTTCCGTGGGCCTGAAAAGCCGTGCCTACGCGGGCGCCCAGGAATTCCTCGAATCCTGGCACCCCCAGGCCGCCGAGTGCCTGGTGTGCGACGTGCGCATGCCCGGCATGAGCGGCCTGGAGCTCCAGGAAGCGCTCAATGCGCGCGGCGCGAACCTGCCGGTGGTGCTGATCACCGGGCACGGCGACGTGGCCATGGCGGTGCGCGCCATGAAGGCCGGGGCAAGCGACTTCATCGAGAAGCCCTTCAACGACCAGGTCCTGCTCGACGCGGTGAACCGCGCGCTCGCACGCGCACGCGGCGGCCAGGGCGCTGGCCGTGCTGAAGTCGAGGCGCGACTGGAAACGCTCACGCCGCGTGAGCGCGAAGTGCTGCTGCTGGTGGTCGAGGGCCGTCCGAACAAGGTGGTCGCCACGCGTCTCGGGCTGTCCACGCGCACCGTCGAAGTGCACCGCGCCAAGGTGATGGAGAAGATGCAGGCGCGCTCGCTCGCCGAGCTGGTGCGCATGGCGATTCTCTGCGGCCTGATGCGCGCCTAGGAGGCCGCGCTTCGGCGCCGCGGCGGGACGTTGCAGCCGGTCTGACGCCGCCGCCGCGCCCCCGGTTCGCTGTATAGAATGTGGGCGTGAAGCTGCAAGGTGCCGCGCTCGCGATTCTTCTCCTCGCTGCTGCGCCGGCGCGCGCCACCGGCGGCCTGGAACTGCGCGTCGCGGACGCCGACTGGGGTGCCGATCCCGCGCGCATCATGGTGGTCCTCGAGGACACGGCGCGCGAGCTGGAGGGACTCTTCCCCGACGGCGAGCCCGTCAAGATCCTGGTATCGCCGACGCCGCACATGCCCATGGTGCTCTTCGAGCGCACGGCGCGTGGCGAGCACCACGTGCTGCTGCGCGCGCGCGGCAGCAACTGGGCGCACTACGCCTACGAGTTTGCCCACGAGCTCGGCCACATCCTGACCAACTACAGCCGCCACGCGCGCGTGCCGCGCGCGGCGCCGCACCAATGGTTCGAGGAAGCCGTGTGCGACATGCTGTCGGTGCACGCCCTGCGGCGGCTCGCCGCGCGCGTGCCCGACGATTTCGGCACGCCTTACGCGGGCTTCGCGGACCTGGTGCTCGGCGAGCCGCACCGGCGCGCCGCGCTCGGCCTCGATCTCGCCGCGTGGCTGCGGTCGAACGAGGCTTCGCTGCGCGCCGATCCCTACCAGCGCACGCGCAATGAGGTGGTCACGGTGCGCCTGCTGGACATCTTCGGCCGCGGCGCGCGCCTGCGCGCGCTCGCGTACCTGAACGCCACCGATGCGCCGCCGCCCGCGGAATTCCGCGACTACCTCGAGCAGTGGCGGGCGCGCACGCCGGCGGCGCTGCAGCCCCTGGTCACGGAAGTGATGGCGGAATTCGGTTTCGTCGAACGGCAAAAGCCACCGGCCGCGGTAGCGGCCGGTGGCTCCACTCCCAGCTACTAGGCGAAGCTTAGTACGCCGGGGTCCAGAGCGTGTTCACGGGCTGGGCGACTTCCGACGCTGCACGGCCCGCGAGGCCGGCGTTGATCTTGAGGACTTCGAGGTCGGCCTGGTCATTGAAGGACGGCTGCGGCAGCGAGGTCACGGACGTGGCGCGGCTGGCTTCCAGCTTGCCCTGCTCGGGGAAGTCGTTGTAGGCGCTCGCGAGCACGGGTGCGGCGGCCAGGCTGAACAGCGAAGCGATCAGGATGCGTTTCATGGTAAATCTCCTTTAGTCGGGTTAGGGAGTCCGGCGCTCCATGCGCCGCACTTGCAACTTAGACGCGGCAGCAAGGCAAAAATGGCTAAGGATCAATACGTAGCCGACTACGTAGTGGTGGGAGCGGGCAGCGCGGGATGCCTGCTCGCCAACCGGCTATCCGCCGATCCGTCCGTCACGGTGCTGCTGCTCGAAGCGGGCGGCCAGGACGATTGGTTCTGGATCGACATCCCGGTCGGCTACCTCTACACGATCGCCAACCCGCGCACGGACTGGTGCTACAAGACGGCCCCGGACGAGCACCTCGCCGGCCGCTCGATCCACTACGCACGCGGCCGCGTGCTGGGCGGCTGCTCCTCCATCAACGCCATGATCCACATGCGCGGGCAGAAGGAGGACTGGGATTACTGGGCATCGCTCGGCAACCCCGGATGGTCCTGGAACGACGTTCTGCCCCTGTTCCAGAAGCTCGAGGACTATGAGCACGGCGCGGTGGATTCCTACGGCGCGAGAGGCGAAGTGCGCGTCGAGGATCCGCGCGTGCGCTGGGAGATCCTCGACGCGTGGCGCAAGGCGGCCGAGGAATGCGGCATCGCGCCGATCAAGGTGTTCAACACCGGCGACAACAGCGGCTGCGCGTACTTCCAGATGAACCAGCGGCGCGGCGTGCGCTGGAGCGCCACGCGCGCCTTCCTGCGCCCGGTGATGCAACGGCCCAACCTGACGGTACTGACAGGCGTGCATGCGACGCGCGTGCGCAGCGAGGCCCGGCGCGCGACCGGCGTCGAGTTCCGCGCGGGCGGCGAGGCGCGCTTCGCGCAGGCTGCGCGCGAGGTGATCCTCGCGGCGGGCGCGATCGGCTCGCCACAGCTGCTGCAGCTCTCAGGCGTCGGCGCAGGCGCCTTGCTGCAAGGCCTCGGCATCCCGCTGGTGCATGAGCTGCCCGGCGTGGGCGAGAACCTGCACGATCACCTGCAGATCCGCATGCAGTACAAAGTGAGCGGCGTAAAGACGCTCAACGCGGCCGCCAACAGCCTCGTCGGCAAGGCGGTGATGGGCCTGGAGTACCTGCTGTTCAAGACCGGGCCGCTCACCATGCCGCCTTCGCAGCTGGGCGCCTTTGCCAGGAGCGATCCTGCGCAGCCCACCGCAAACATCGAGTGGCACGTGCAACCGCTGTCGCTCGACAAGTTCGGCGATCCGCTGCACCCCTTTCCCGCCATCACGCCGAGCGTGTGCAACCTGCGCCCGAGCTCGCGCGGCTGGGTGCGCATCCAGTCGCCCGACCCGGCGACCTATCCGCAGATCAAGCTCAACTACCTTTCGACGCCCGAAGACCGCAAGGTCGCGGTGGACGGCATGCGCTTCACACGCCGCATCATGGCGGCGAAGGCGCTCGCCA
>DASWBP010000327.1:0-18599 GCA_036390555.1 Burkholderiales bacterium
CTCCACGATCGTGTCGCCCGCGCGATCGTGCAGCACCCAGCGCGGCCCCGCGCGCTCGAGCGCCGCGGCCTCGCGGCCGTAGAGCGCCCGGGCCCCGGAGAGCTCGATGAGCGCGCTTGCGAGGCTCGCAGGCCGGATCCAGCCGCCCTCGGGAAACCACAGGCCGCCGGCGGCGAGGCGCACGCCGGCACAGGCGCTCGCCTGCGCGGCATCGAGCGCCTGCGCATATTCGCGCGGCAGCGCGAGCGCGGCGAGGGCGGCGCGCTGCGCGGCATCCTCGCGTGCGTCGCGCGCCAGCTGCAGCAGCCCGCAGCGCGCCCACTCGGGCGAGGCACCGATCGCGTCGAGCTGGCGCCAGTGCTCGAGCAGCCAGCTGAACGCGGCGCGCGACAGCCGCGCCGTGTGGCTGTCGTCGATGGTGACGATTGGATGGAAGGCGCCCGCGTGGTTGCCCGAGGCTTCCTGCGCGGGGGCGTGGTGCCGCTCGACGAGCGTCACTTCCCCGCCGCGCGCGGCGAGGCGCTCGCAGACGGCCGCGCCCGCGATGCCGGCGCCCACCACGGCGGCGCTCTTCTCGGCGGGACGCGCCTGCGGGCGCCGCAGGCTGCGCGGCGGCACGAAGCGCGCGACCAGCATCTCGCTCTTCCTGGCGAAGCCGCGGCGCTTTTCCGCGGCGAAGCCGGCGCCGCGCAAGGCGTCGCGCACGGCGGCCGCCACGCTCCAGGTGGCCGCCGTCGCGCCCGGTGCGCAAAGTCGCGCCACCGCCTTCAACAGCTCCGCCGACCACATCTCCGGATTCTTCGCCGGCGCGAAGCCGTCGAGGAACACCGCGTCGGCGGCAAGCCGCAGGTGCGGCAGCAGGCGCGTGGCGTCGCCGAAGGCCAGCGTCAGGACGACGCGGCCCTGCTCGAACTCGAGGCGATGCAGGCCCGGCACGAGCATCGGCCAGGCATCGCGCAGCTCCGCGGACAGCGGCGCAAGCTCGGCGTGCGGCGCATGCAGCACGGCGAGGTCCTGCGCGCCGAACGGGTGCTTCTCCACCGAGACGAAATGCAGGCGCGCGCAGCGGCGCGGGTCCTCGCGCCAGGCCTGCCAGGCGGCGAGGAAGGCAAGGCCGAAGCCGAAGCCCGCCTCGAGGATGGTGAAGCGCGGCGCGCCCGCCCAGCGCTCCGGCAGCCCGTTGCCGCGCAGGAAGACGTGCTGCGCCTGCGCGAGGCCGCCCTGCGCGCTGTGATAGAGGTCGCCGTAGTCGGGCGAGAACGGCGTGCCGTCGTCGGCGTAGGCCAGCCGCGCCGGGGTCAGGACTTCAGCCATCGGCCCGATTCTGCAGCCTGTCGCGGCGGTGCGCTTTGATCCTCGTCAGCCGGCGGGCGAGGCGCCGCGTGCGCTCAGCACCGCTGCGGGCCGTGCCCCCGGCGCCGGGTCGCGCGCTTCACGCCGCCTTCATGCGCACTTCGCGCTGCGGGAACGGGATGACGATGTTGCGGCTGCGGAAGGCTTCGAGGATCGCGCGATTCACCTCGGCGGTCGCGGGCGCGTAATCCGGCACCTGCACCCAGGGTTTCACTGCGATCGACACCTTCGACTCGGCGAGCCGCGCCACGCCGATCACGGGCTGCGGGTCCTGCAGCACGCGCGCGTTGGCGCGCAGCGTCTCCTCGACCAGGCGCAGCGCCGCGTTGACGTCGGTGTCGTAGGCGACGCCGACCTCGACATCCAGCTGCCGCAGCTTGCCGAAGTTGTGCAGGATCTCGCCGACGATCTTGCGGTTCGGGATGACGACTCGCGACAGGTCGGGGTGGCCGAGCACGGTGGCGAACAGGCTGATGTCCAGCACTTCGCCTTCCTCCTTCTGGATCGAGATGAAGTCGCCGACACGGTAGGGACGCGTGAAGATGATCGTCAGGCCGGCGACGATGTTGCCCAGCACGCCCTGCATGGCGAGCGCGATGCCTGCGCCGGCGATGGACAGGCCGGCGATCAGCGGCAGCAGCTCGACGCCGAGGTTCTGCAGCGCGACGATGCCGAACAGCGCCAGCACGAAGATGCGCACCATGCGCTCGAGGAGATTCTTCACCGGCGGCTCGAGCTGCAGGCGCTCGATGGCGCGCAGCGTGGCGCGGCCGGCCCAGCGGCCGGCGTAGAAGCCGGCGACGAGGATCAGGGTCGCGACGAGGACCTTCGGCCCGAAGCGCATGGCGAGGTCTATGCCCGTGGCGGTCACCTGGTCGATGGCCTTCAGTTGCTCTTCCATTGCGGTATCTCCCCGGTTGAGTGGCGGCAGTAAAGGGTCAGGCGCGCAGCGTGGCGCGCAGCACGGCGTAGCCGGCGAGCGCGGCGATGAGCGAGCCGGCGAGGATGCCAAGGCGCGTCATCACGGCGTATTCGGGGCCGAGCCCCTCGAATGCGAGGCCGCCGATGAACAGGCTCATGGTGAAGCCGACGCCGCAGAGCAGCGACAGGCCGAAGAGCGATCCCCAGGTTGCGCCGGCGGGCATGGGCGCGAGGCCGCCCCGGATAGCGAGCCAGGACACGCCGAAGATGCCGAGCGACTTGCCCAGCACCAGCCCCGCAATGATGCCAAGCGGCAGCGGCGCCATGAGCGAATCGAGCGACAGGCCCGCGAGCGGCACGCCGGCGTTGGCGAAGGCGAAGAGCGGCAGGATGACGTAGGCCACCGGCGGGTGCAGGTCGTGCTCGAGCATGCGCCCCGCCTTGCGCGGGACGAAGAAGGCGAGCGCAATGCCCGCGAGCGTCGCGTGCACGCCGGACTTGAGCACCGAGGCCCACAGCACCAGGCCCACCAGCAGGTAGGGCGCGGCGCGCTGCACGCCCGCGCGGTTGAGGACCAGGAGCGCGGCAAGCGCGGCGGCGGCGATGCCGAGCGAGCCCGGCACCAGGTTGTCGGTGTAGAACAGCGCGATGATCACGATCGCGCCGACGTCGTCGAGGATCGCCAGGGTCAGCAGGAACACCTTGAGGCCAACGGGCACGCGGTTGCCGAAGAGCGACAGCACGCCGAGCGCGAACGCGATGTCGGTCGCCGCGGGGATGGCCCAGCCATGCAGCGTGAGCGGATCTCCCCAGTTGATCCAGGCGTAGATTGCCGCCGGCGCGGCCATGCCGCCCGCCGCCGCCAGCGCCGGGAGCATGATCTGCGCGCGGCTGGAAAGCTCGCCCTCCATCGCCTCGCGCTTGAGCTCCAGGCCGACGAGGAAGAAGAACACCGCCATCAGGCCGTCGTTGATCCACAGCAGGGTCGTCTTGGCGATCTCGAAATTGCCGATGCGCACCTCGACTGGCGTATCGAGGAAGCGCAGGTAGAGATGGTCGAGCGGCGAATTGGCGAGCAGCATCGCCGCGAGCGCGGCGCACGCGAGCAGGATGCCGCCGGCCGATTCCAGCGCGAGAAAGTCCTTGATGGCGACGACGACCCGCATTTGGCTTACATTATCGCAGTCGTTGCATGGAGCCATCCGTATGAATAAGCCCGCTGAACTGAAACTCGCCACCGTTCCCTGCTGGATCGGGGGCAAGCCCGTGGTGCCCGCCGGCCCTCATCACAGCCGATTTGGCGAGGTCTACAACCCGGCGACGGGGCAAGTGACCAAGCGCGTGCCCTATTGCGATGCGGCCGCGATCGATGCCGCGGTGGCGGCCGCGGCCGCGGCGCTGCCGGAGTGGCGCGACAGCTCCATCCTGAGGCGCGCGCGCGTGATGCAGAAATTCCTCGCGCTCCTGCAGGCAAGCCAGAAGGACATCGCGCGCCTCATCACGGAAGAGCACGGCAAGACGTTGCCCGATGCGATGGGCTCGGTGCAGCGCGGCATCGAGGTGGTGGAGTTCGCCTGCGGCATCCCGCAGCTGCTGAAGGGCGAGTACTCGGAGAACGTCGGCACGGCGGTCGACACCCACACCGTGCGCCAGGCGGTGGGCGTGTGCGCCGGCATCACGCCGTTCAATTTTCCGGCGATGGTGCCGATGTGGATGTTCCCGATGGCGATCGCCTGCGGCAACACCTTCATCCTGAAAGTCTCGGAGAAGGTGCCCTCGGCCGCGGTGCGCATGGCCGAGCTGTTCAAGGAGGCCGGATTGCCCGACGGCGTGTTCAACGTCGTGCACGGCGACAAGGTCGCGGTGGACGCCATCCTCAACCACCCGGGCATCGCCGCGGTGAGCTTCGTCGGCTCCACGCCGATCGCCAAGTACATCTACGAGACCTGCGCGCGGAATGGCAAGCGCGTGCAGGCGCTCGGCGGCGCGAAGAACCACGCCGTGGTGCTGCCCGATGCGGACCTGGAGTTCGCGGCGGAAGCGCTCACGGGCGCGGCCTACGGCTCGGCGGGCGAGCGCTGCATGGCGATCTCGGCGGTGGTGGCGGTGGGCGCGGCGGCCGATCCGCTCGTCAGGCTCCTCGAGAAGAAGGCGAAGGCGATCAAGGTGGGCCCGGGCGACAGGGACGGCATGGACATGGGCCCGCTGGTCACCGCGCAGCATCGCGACAAGGTGGCCTCCTATATCGGCAAGGGCAGGGCCGAGGGCGCAACGCTCGTGGTGGACGGCAGCAACCCGCCGCTGAAGGAGGGCTTCTTCCTCGGCACTTCGCTTTTCGACCACGTGACGCCGGAGATGAGCATCTACCGCGACGAGATCTTCGGGCCGGTGCTGGTCGTGCTGCGCGTGCAGACGCTCGAGGAAGCGATCGAGCTCATCAACCGCAACCCCTACGCCAACGGCACGGCGATCTTCACCGAGTCGGGCGGCGCGGCGCGGCGCTTCGAGAACGAGGTGCAGGTCGGCATGGTCGGCATCAACGTGCCGATCCCGGTGCCGGTGGCGTTCTACTCGTTCGGCGGCTGGAAGAACTCGCTGTTCGGCGACCTGCACGTGCACGGCTTGGAAGGCGTCAAGTTCTACACGCGCACCAAGGTGATCACCACGCGCTGGCCGCACCAGGACACGCCGGCCCCCGGGTTCCACATGCCCACCCTGGGCTGAATTGGGGTCAGACCCCAATTTCCGGTGAACCCGCTGATCGTGACGCTCATCCTCGGCACCGCCACGCCCGGCGGCGGATTTCCCGTCTACGGCGAGGCGTTCGCCGACATGGTGAACGCGCAGGACCCGAAGCTCGCCATCAAGACGCAGAACACGAAGGGCAGCGCGGAGAACGTGCCGCTCCTCGAGGCGGGCAAGCTCGACCTGGGGCTGGTCGCGGGCGAGATCGCGACCGCGGCGCTCGCCAAGCCCGATGCGCAGCTGCGCATCGTCACGGCGATGTATTCCTCGCCCGGCATGTTCGCGGTGCGCGGCGACAGCCCGGTGCGCACGATCGCGGACCTCAGGGGCCAGCCGGTGGTGCTCGGCACGCAGGGCTCGGGCCTCACGGTGATGGGCCGCAGCGTGCTGGAAGCGCTGGGCATCGAGGTGAAGCCGATCTATCTCGAGAAGGCCGCCGACGGCCCGGCGATGGTGCTCGATGGCCGCGCCGCCGCCTTGTGGGGCGCGGGCGTCGGCTGGCCGGGATTCAACGCGCTGGCGAAGGCGGGCGGGCGCTTCGTCGCGCCGAACGAGGCCGAGATCGCGGCGATCCTTGCGGGGAACCCCGCTCTCAAGGCGCTCACCATGCCCGCGGGCAGCTATCCGGGGCAGGATGCGCCGCTGCGCACGGTGGGCTCGTGGAGCTTCGTGCTGGCGAAGCCCGGGCTTCCCGAGGACGTCGCCTACAAGCTCGCGCGCGCGATCCACTGGGCGGAAGCGCCGCTCGCCGCGCGTCTCGCGCAGGCGCGCGAGACGACGATGCGCAACACGCTCGACGCTGCCCCCAAGCCCGAGCTCATCCACCCGGGCGTCCGCAAATACCTCAGGGAAATCGGCCTCTAGCTCAGCCGGCGAAGCGGGACTCCGGCAGCCCTTTTACGCCGGGGCGCAGCGCGAGCAGGCTCCCGGCAAGCGGCTGCTTCGCGAGATCCTCGGGCGTCAGGCGCTGCGTTGCCGTGGTGACGTACAGCGTGCCGAAATCCTCGCCGCCGAACGCGCAGCAGGTGGGATTCGCCACCGGCAACTGGAGCACGCGGTCCACCTTGCCCGCGGGCGTGTAGCGCACGAGCCGCCAGGCGCCGTACTCCGCGTTCCACAGGCAGCCCTCCGCGTCCACGCAGGAGCCATCCGGCCGGCCGCTGCCGGTATCCGCGAAGACGCGCTCGCGCGACGCTGCGCCGCTCGCCGGGTCGTAGTCGTATGCCCAGATGGTGTGGCGGTTGGTGTCGGCGAAATACATCGTGCGTCCGTCGGGACTGAAGGCGAGGCTGTTGGGAATGATGATCGCGTTGCGCAGCTTCGCGCAGCCGAAATCGGCATCGAAGCGGTAGAGCGAGCCGGTCGGATCGCGGCGCACGTCGCACATGGTGCCCGCCCAGAAGCGCCCCTGCCGGTCGCAGCGCCCGTCGTTGAAGCGGTTCTCGGGAAGAAGCGCCTCGGGGTTGGCGCGCGCTTCGAGCGTGCCGCTCGAAGGATCGAGCAGGTGGATCCCCGATTTCGTCGCGGCGAGCAGGCCGCCTTGCGCGCGCAACGCGATGCTGCCGATCACCTCGGGCAGCACCAGCATCATCACGGCGCCACTCGAGGGCTCGAGCTGCTTCACCGCAGGCCAGCGGCTGTCGACCCACCACAGCATCTTCTGGCGTTCGTCCCACAGCGGGCACTCGCCGAGGCGATCGGCGCCGCGCGCCGCGACCTCCACCTGAAACGCCATTGCCGGTTCTTCTCCCTGAAGGCACGATAGCACGCCATGAAAGTCGTGTTCTACGGCTCGCTGATCCATCACCTGCCGCCGACGCTGCTCGGCAAAGTGAAGACGCCCTGGACCACGGAGCGCTTTCTCGAGAAGGACCCGAAGGAGGATTTCGCGCGCGCGCTCGCCGACGCCGACGTGCTGATCTCCATGGTCTGGAACAAGGCGTTTCCGCCTGCGCCGCGGCTCAGGCTCATCCAGTCGCCGGGCACCGGCGTCGACTTCATCGATTTCACCGCCGTGCCGCCGGGCGTGCGCGTGTGCAACTGCTACGGGCACGCCGAGGGCACGGCCGAGTACGTGATGCTCGCGCTGCTCCTCTGGTGCCAGACTTCCTTCGTGCCCTCCGACGCGAGCTTCCGCAACGAGCGCAGCTGGCGCTACAGCGGGCGCGTCAACGGCCCGATCATGGGGGAGCTCTACGGCAGCACGGTCGGCATCGTGGGCCTGGGCGCGATCGGGCGCGCGGTCGCCGAGCGCCTGCAGGGCTTCGGCGTTAGCGTCATCGGCTGCAACCGCACGCTGCGCGAGGTGCCGAACGTGCAGGCACAGTATCCGCTCCATCGCATCGACGAGTTCCTGGCGAAGTGCGACTACGTCGTCGTCGCCGCGGCGCTCGCGCCCGAGACCGAGCGCCTGTTCGACGCGCAGCGCTTCGCCGCGATGAAGCCCTCGGCGGTCTTCATCAACGTAGGCCGCGGCCCGATCGCCGACGAGGACGCGCTCTGGACGGCGCTCAAGGAAAAGCGCATCCGCGGCGCGACGCTCGATGTCTGGTACGCCTATCCGCGCCAGGACGACCTCGAGGTGCCGCCCTCGAAATACCCGTTCCACGAGCTCGACAACGTCTGGATGACGCCCCACATCGCCGCGTGGACTACCGGCATGGTGGACCGGCGCTGGAGCGAGATCGCGCGCAACCTCGACTCCCTCGCGCGCAGCGAGCCGCTGCTGCACCAGCTCCGATGAAGCTCGAGCGCTGGTCGCTGCACTTCTACCGCCTGCCCTACGCGCGCGAGGTGGTGTGGGCGAACGCGCGCGAGAGCTCGGGGCTCTTCGCGCTGCTGGTGCTCGAGGCGAACGGCGCGAAGGGCATCGCCGAGGGTACTCTCAAGGACACCTGGAGCGGCGTGTCGCCGAAGTCGCTCGCCGCAGCGCTTGCGGATTTCCTCATCCCGCGCCTGCGCGAGGTGGACCTCACCGACGAGCGCGTGGTGGCGAAGGCCTTCGCCGGCATCCCCGAGAACCGGCTCGCCAAGGGCATGATCGAGAGCGCCTGCTGGACGCTGCGCGCGGCGGCGGCGCGCGAGCCGCTGTGGAAGCTGTGGGACGCGGGCCATGTGCGCGAGGTGGCCTGGACCGTCACCCGGCAGGCACCCGCGCAGATGGCCGCCGAGTCCGCCGAAGTCTGCGCGAAGCACGGCTTTCGCGTGCTGAAGGTGAAGGGCGGGCAGGGCGTGGAGGTGGACCTGCAGGCGCTGAAGGAAATCCGCGCCGCAGTGGGACCGAAGGTCGAGCTCTATGTGGACGCGAACAGCCACTATGCGCGCGGCGACGCTGTGGACTACGTGAGAAAGCTCGCGGCCGCGGGCGTGACGGTGGCCGAGGACCCGTGCCCGCTGCAGCCGGATCGCGAGTTCGAGGCGCTGCAGAAGGCGAGCCCGATCCCGATCCTCGTGGACCGGACCTGCGCCTCGAAGGAGGATGCGGCGCTGTACCTCGAGCGCGGCGCGCAGGCGCTTTCGACCAAGCCGGGGCGCGTGGGCCTTGCCGAGACGCGCGCCATCGCGGCGATGGCGGCACTGCGCCATGCGAGGACGGCAGTCGGCATCTACGCCGAGAGCGCGCTCGGCACGCTCATCAACCTGCAGCAGCCCGGCTCGATGGCGGCGGAGCAGACGTTCTTCCTCACGATGACCGAGCAGGTGAGCACGCACGTGCCGCAGATCCGGGATGGCCGGATCGAGTTGCCGGACGTGACGGATTTGTCAGGGCTGGTGGACTGGGAGCGCCTGAGGCAATTGGCCTACAATACCTAGTTGTCCGGCCTTGAGCCGCTACTAGATATATGGCTAAACAACAGGTTTACGACGCCTCCGCCATCCAGGCCCTGAAAGGGCTGGAGCCGGTGCGGCGCATGCCGGGGATGTACACGCACACCGTGCATCCCCTGCACATCGTGCAGGAGGCACTCGACAACGCGGTGGACGAGGCGCTCGCCGGCCACGGCAAGCGCATCACCGTGCGCGTCTTCAAGGACGGCTCGGTCGAGGTCGAGGACGAGGGCCGCGGCATCCCGGTGGACATGCACCCGGTGGAGAAGAAGCCCGCGGTGGAAGTCGCCTTCGGCATGCTGCACGCGGGCGGCAAGTTCGCGAAGTCCGGCGAGGGCGTCTATCACATCTCCGGCGGCCTGCACGGCGTGGGCGTCGCGGTGTCCAACGCGCTCTCCCGGCGCCTGGAAGTCACCGTCTACCGCGACGGCGGCAAGCACACCATCGCCTTCGAAGGCGGCGAGCTCAAGCAGAAGCTGAAGAGCGAGAAGGCGAAGGAAAGGCGCACCGGCACCGTGGTGCGCATGTGGCCGGATCCAAAGTACTTCGACTCGGCGAACATCCCGATGGCGGAGCTCGAGCACCTCGTGCGTTCCAAGGCCTACCTGCTGCCCGGCCTGTCCACGGTGCTCGACGTCGAAGGCAAGGACAAGAAGACCTGGAAGTACGAGCGCGGCATGGCGCAGTACTTCGAGTTCATGCTCGCGGGCCGCGAGCTCGTGGCGCCGCTGTTCACCGGCGAGCGCCACTTCGACGAGAAGAGCGCCGCGACGCTCGGCGAGATCGAAGCGGGCGAGGGCGCGGCCTGGGCGATCGGCTGGGTGGCCGACGGCGACATCTTCGCCGACAGCCACGTGAACCTGATTCCCACGCGCTCGGGCGGCACGCACGAGGCGGGCTTCCGCGCCGGCATCTTCGACGCGCTCGGCGCCTTCATGGACACGCGCGCGCTCGCGCCCAAGGGCGTGAAGCTGATCGCGGACGACGTCTGGGCGCGCGCCTGCTTCACGCTCTCGGCGCGCATCGTGCGCACGCAGTTCCACGGCCAGACCAAGGAAAAGCTCACCACGCGGCACGCGGCCAAGCTCCTCGAGCTCTGCGTCAAGGACGCCTTCGAGCTGTGGCTGAACGAGCACCCGGACGAAGGCAAGAAGATCGCCGAGCTCGCCATCGAGCAGGCGCTCGCGCGACTGGCGAAGGGCAAGAAGGTCGAGAGGAAGAAGTCTTCCGGCATCGCCACGCTGCCCGGCAAGCTCGTGGACTGCGCCTCCGGCGACGTGACGCGCAACGAGCTGTTCCTCGTCGAGGGCGACTCCGCCGGCGGCTCGGCGAAGGAGGCGCGCGACAAGGAGTCGCAGGCGATCCTGCCGCTGCGCGGCAAGGTGCTCAACACCATGTCCAAGGACAGCCGCACGGTGCTCGCCAACAAGGAACTGCAGGCGATCGCCACCGCCATCGGCGTGGACCCGCACGGGGCGGAGGACGAGGTGGACCTCTCGGGCGTGCGCTACGGCAAGGTGATCCTGATGACCGACGCCGACGTGGACGGCGGGCACATCCAGGCGCTCCTGC
This sequence comes from Burkholderiales bacterium, assembly GCA_036390555.1. Classification (GTDB taxonomy): domain Bacteria; phylum Pseudomonadota; class Gammaproteobacteria; order Burkholderiales; family SG8-39; genus JAABQT01. The sequence goes on from DASWBP010000327.1 coordinate 10,420, forward strand.
TCACCTTCTTCTTCATGCACGCGCCCAAGCTCGTCGAAGCGGGCCACGTCTACGTCGCGCAGCCGCCGCTCTTCAAGGTGGAGATCCCCGCGCAGGGCAAAGGCAAGCCGGCGCGGCGCGCCTACTGCCTCGACGAGGACGAGCTGGAGGAGACGCTCGCGGCGCTCAAGAAGGAGAAGGTGAAGGAAGGCTCCTGGGAGATCTCGCGCTTCAAGGGCCTGGGCGAGATGAGCCCCGAGCAGCTCTGGGAAACGACGATGAACCCGGACACGCGGCGCCTGGTGCGCATGCAGCTCGACGCCAAGCAGATGAAGAAGGCGCGCGCCACCTTCGAGCTCCTCATGGACTCGGGCGAAGCCGAAGGCCGCCGCAACTGGATGCGCGAGCACTGGAAGAGCGTTGAAGCCGACGTCTGAAAATTGGGGTCAGACCCCAATTTCCGCGAAATTGGGGTCTGACCCCAATTTTCGGGAGGTGGCATGGCCAAGAAGGTGAAGCCGGCGTGGGAGCGGGCCTACAAGGGGCACGTGCTGTGGCAGGGGAAGAAGAGGCTCGGCAAGGTGAGCCTCGCGGGGGAGGGGCGCTACACCTGGGAAGCGGCGGGCAGGACGGGCGCAAGCGATGACCTTGCCAAGGCCAAGAAGGCCGTCGAGCTCGCCGTGACGATCGGCGACAAGCAACTGGATCTCTTCAAGTGACCATGGACACGCGAACCCCCGACCTCTTCACCCCCGAAAACGGCGACGACGCGGCGCCGATCGAGCGCCACGCCTCGCAGGCCTACCTCGGCTACGCGGTCTCCACCGTCAAGGCGCGGGCGCTTCCGGAGATCGCCGACGGCTTGAAGCCGGTGCAGCGCCGCATCCTCTACGCGATGGGCGATGCGAACACGCAAGGCTTCGCCAAGTGCGCGCGCTACGTCGGCGAGGTGCTCGGCAAGTACCACCCGCACGGCGACACCTCGACCTACGAGGCGATGGTGCACCTCGCGCAGCCCTTCTCGATGCGCTACCCGCTCATCGACGGGCAGGGCAACTTCGGCTCGCGCGACGGCGACGCCGCGGCGGCCTACCGCTACACCGAGGCGAAGCTCTCGCGCTACGCCGAGCTGATGCTCGCCGAGATCGGCGAGGGCACGGTGGACTTCCAGAAGAACTACGACGGCAAGTTCGACGAGCCGGTGCTGCTGCCCGCGCGGCTGCCTTTCGGGCTCCTCAACGGCTCCTTCGGCATCCCGGTGGGCTTCTCCACGCGCATTCCGTCGCACAACCTGAAGGAAGTGGCAGCGGCCGCCGCGCTCGTCATCAAGCACCCGCGCGCGAAGCTCGAGGAGATCCTCGAGAAGCTGCCCGGCCCCGACTTCCCCGGCGGTGGGCAGATCATTTCGCCCGCGGAGGAGATCAGGCAGGCCTACGAGACGGGCCGCGGCTCGATTGCGATGCGTGCGCGCTGGGCGGTCGAGCCGCTCGCGCGCGGGCAGTGGCGCATCGTTGTCACCGAGCTGCCGCACGGCGTCTCCTGCCGCCAGGTGATGGAGGAGATCGAGGCGCTCGCCAATCCCAAGCCCGCCACCGGCAAGAAGGAGGTCGGCCAGGAGCAGAAGCGCCTGCGCCAGTTCATCCTCGACCAGGTCGAGGCGGTGCGCGACGAATCCGACCGCAAGTCGAAGCTGCGCCTGGTGATCGAGCCGCGCTCCTCGCGCCAGGATCCCGAGGCGACGATGGCGGCGCTGCTCGTGAATACGAGCCTCGAATCGCGCTTCCCGGTGAACCTCACCTGGCTGGGCCTTGACGGCCTGCCCGAGACGAAGGGCATCGCCGACATCCTGCGCGAGTGGGGCGAGTTCCGGGTCAACACGGTGCGCCGTCGCACCGAGCATCGCCTCGCGAAGTGCGAGGAGCGCCTGCACATCGTGCAGGGACGGCTGCTCGCCTACGTGAGGATCGACGAGATCATCAAGCTGATCCGCGCGGCCGAGGACCAGGCCGAGGCCAAGCAGAAGATGATGGCCAAGTGGAAGTTCTCCGAGCGCCAGGCCGAGGACATCGTCAACATCCGCCTCGGCCAGCTCACCAGGCTCGACGGCGTGAAGCTGAACGACGAGAAGAAGGCGCTGGAAGCCGAACGCAAGGGCCTGAAGGAGATCCTCGGCGACGAGAAGGAGCTCAAGAAGCTCGTCGTGCGCGAGCTCGACGAGGACGCGAAGAAGTACGGCGACGAGCGGCGCACGCTCATCAAGGCCGAGGAGCGCGCGCAGGTCGAGCGCACCGTGGTGGAGGAGCCGATCACGGTGGTGCTCTCGCAGAAGGGCTGGATCCGCGCGAGGAGCGGCCACGGCATCGACCTCACGACGCTCACCTTCAAGGACGGCGATGGCCTCCTGCAGTCGCTCGAGTGCAAGACCACCGACCTGGTGATCGTGCTCTCGGCTTCCGGCAAGAGCTTCACCATCGACGCCGCCGCGATCCCCGCGGGGCGCGGCGACGGCTCGCCGGTCAACACGCTCGTCAATTCCTCGTCGGACGACATCGTCTGGATGGGCACGGGCGACCTCAATCGCGCGCTCCTCATGAACAGCAGCGCGGGCCTGGGCTTCGTCTGCAAGCTCGGCGACCTGGTGGCGAAGACCAAGCAGGGCAAGGACTTCATGAGCGTCTCCGAGGGCGCGCGCGCGCAGGCGCCAGCGTCCTTGGAGGTGGCCGCGGCAGGCGGCGAGGCGAAGGGCGGCAGCGCGGCGGGCCGGGGCGGCGCGCCGCGCCATGTGGCGGCGCTCTCGTCGGACGCGCGGCTGCTCCTCTTCCCGCTCGATGAAGTGCCGGTGCGCCCGAACGGCGGCGTCGGCGTGCAGCTCATCGCGCTCCCCGACAAGGTGACGCTCGCCTCGGTCGCCGTTTCGGACGGCAAGACGCTCGTCGTCTCGGGCATCAAGCGCAAGAATCGCGCCGAGGCGACACTGGACGCCAAGCAGCTCGCGGAACACATGGGCAAGCGCGCGCAGCGCGGCAAGGTCTGCGATGCAGGCTTCCGCCCCGATCGCATTGGATCTTAGGGACCTGCGGCCCGCCGCGGCGCCGGCGGCGATCCTCGCCATTGCGGCGCTCGCCGCCGCGTTCGGCCCGGCGCTGCCGGAGTCGCTCGCCGGGATGCGCACGCTCGGGCCCTACATCGTGCTCGCCATCGGCGTCGCCTTCGCGCTGCACTTCAACCGCGGCCGCGCGCTCATCATCCTCGCGTCGCTGTTCGCCGCCTACGCCGGCTACCAGTACGCGCTCACGCTCGGCGGCTTCGCGCAGAAGGCGGTGTACACGGCGCTGGTGGTGATCGTGCCGATCAACGCGCTCGCAGCGATGGCGCTGCCCGAGCGCGGCGTCCTGTACTACGGCAGCTACCGCTGGGCGGTGCTGATCGGCGGCGAGGCGCTGCTGGTCCTCTGGATCGCCGCCGCCGGCCGGAGCGCCCTCTCGGGCCTCGCCTGGCAGGGGCTGCTCGACCATTGGCTGTTCCGCTCGCCGCCGACGCCGCTCGCCGGGCGCCTGATCTTCGGCGCCGCCTTCGTGGCCGCCGTGTGGCGCGCCTGGCCCAAGCACTCGCCGCTCGACATCGGCATCGCCGCGGCGCTCGCCGCCTTCTTCATCGCCGCCGAGTGGGCGCAATCGCCCAACGTCTTCGGCATGTTCATGAGCGCGGCGGGCGTCATCGTGCTGATCGCCTTCGTGCAGGAATCGCACCGCCTCGCCTTCCGCGACGAGCTCACCGGGCTGCCCGGCCGCCGCGCGCTGGACGAGCGCCTGCGCGCGCTCGGGCCGCGCTACGTCATCGCCATGGCGGACGTCGACCACTTCAAGGGCTTCAACGACACGCATGGCCACGACATCGGCGACCAGGTGCTCAAGCTCGTCGCCGCGCGCCTGGCCGAGGGCGGTGGCGGCGGCGAAGCCTTCCGCTACGGCGGCGAGGAGTTCACGGTGCTCTACCGCGACAAGACGCTGAAGGAGGCGCTGCCGCACCTGGAAGCGCTGCGCGTTGCCGTGGAGCGCTACAAGATGGCGATGCGCGGCGACGAGCGCCCGCGCAAGCAGGAGGCGGGCATCCGGCGCCGCGGCGACAGCATCCCCACCAAGGTGCTCTCGGTGACGATCTCGATCGGCGGCGCGGAGCCGGGCGAGGAGGCGCACACGCCGCAGCAGGTGCTCAAGGCCGCCGACGAGGCGCTCTACCGCGCGAAAAAGGGCGGTCGGAACCGGGTGGCCACGTGAGGCACGCGCGGCCGGGCCGACGGGCGCTGGGCGCGTAATGCCGGCGGGCGCCGCATGAGCTGGGATCCGGCGCAATACCTCAAGTTTGCCGGCGAGCGCATGCGCCCGGCGGTGGACCTGCTCGCGCGCATCCCCCTCGAGGCGCCCGCCACGGTCGTAGACCTCGGCTGCGGCGCGGGCAACCTCGCGCCCCTGTTCTTCGCGCGCTGGCCCAAGGCGCGGCTCACCGGCGTGGACAGCTCGCCGGAGATGCTCGCCAAGGCGCGCGCCGAGCATCCGCACGCGGAGTTCGTCCAGGCCGACATCGCGCGCTGGCGCCCGGCCGGGCCCGTGCAGGTCATCTACAGCAATGCCGCGCTGCACTGGGTCCCGGGGCACGGTGCGCTCATGGTGGCGCTGCTCCAGGCGCTCGCGCCGGGCGGCGCGCTCGCCGTCCAGATGCCGCGCAACTTCAGCGCGCCCTCGCACGCGATGATCGTGGAGACGATCGAGAAAGGCCCCTGGCGCTCCAAGCTCGAGCCCGTCCTGCGCCGCGACCCGGTACCCGAGCCCGCGCACTACTGGCGGCTCCTCAAGAACCGCGCCGCGAGCCTTGAGATCTGGGAGACGGAGTACCTGCAGGTGCTCCCGGGCATGAACCCGGTGGCCGAGTACACCAAGGGCACGTGGCTCAAGCAGTTCCTCGACCGGCTCGAGCCTGCCGAGCGCGACGCCTTCGAGGCCGACTACCGCCGGCGCGTCGCGCCGCACTACCCGCCCGAGCCCGATGGCCGTACCCTGTTTCCCTTCCGGCGCCTGTTCATCGTGGCGCGGAAATGACGCAAGGAGGCCGATGACATGGGCTGGACGCTGGCCATCATCCTGGCGGCGCTCCTCGTGGGCGCGATCTTCCTCTACAACCGGCTGATCGCGGACCGCAACCTCGCGCGCCAGGGCTACGCCGACATCGACGTGCAATTGAAGCGCCGCGCCGACCTCGTGCCGCAGCTTGTCGAAGCGGTGAAGGGCTACGCGGGCTACGAGCGGGCGCTGCTCACCACGGTCACCGAGCTGCGCACCAATGCGCTGGCCGCCCAGGGCGGCGCCGCGCGCTTTGCGCTGGAGAAGCAGCTCGGCGAGCGGCTCGGGCAGCTCCTGCTGCTGCAGGAGAACTACCCGCAATTGAAGGCGGACGCGAACTTCCTCGACCTGCAGGCGAAGCTCGTGGAGGTGGAAGACCACCTGCAGTTTGCGCGGCGCTTCTACAACGGCGCGGTGAAGCAGTACGTGACGCGCCTGGAGACCTTCCCCGACACCCTCATCGCGCGGCTCTTCAACTTCCAGCCGCTGCCGTTCTTCGAGACCGACGACCGCGCGCCGGTGAAGGTGCAGCTGTGAGAGTCCTTCTGCTGTTGGCCGCTGCACTGGCGCTGCCGGCGGCGGCGCAGGAGCGGGTGGTGGACTTCCACAGCGACATCCGCATCGCGCGCGATGGCACGCTCACCGTCACCGAGAGGATCGACGTGCAGGTCGAAGGACGCGAGATCAAGCGCGGCATCCTGCGCGACTTCCCCACCGACTACCGCGACCGCTCGGGCGCGCGCGTACGCGTGCCGTTCGAGGTCCTGCGCGTGACGCGCAACGGCGCGTTGGAGCCATGGCGGCAGGAGCGCCTCGCCAATGGCGAGCGCGTGCGCATCGGCAACGCTGCGGTGATCCTGCCGCACGGGCGGCACGTCTACGAGGTCAGCTACCGCACCTGGCGCCAGCTCGGCTTCTTCGGCAAGCACGACGAGCTCTACTGGAACGTGAACGGCAACGGCTGGACTTTCGCCATGGACCGCATCCGCGCGGACGTGACGCTGCCCGCCGCGGTGCCCGCGGAGAAGCTCCAGCTCGAGGCCTACACCGGGCTGCAGGGCGCGCGCGGGCGCGACTACGAGGCGCAGGCGCGCGACAGCGGCGCGAGCTTCCAGACGACGCGCGCGCTCGGCGCCAGCCAGGGCCTCACCATCGTGGTGATGTTTCCGAAGGGCGTCGTCGCGGAGCCGGGGATGCTCAAGCGCCTCGGCTGGTGGATCGGCGACAACAAGGGCGCGGCGACGGGCATCGGCGCGCTCCTCGCGCTGTTCTGGTTCCTCTGGTGGCGCTGGAGCCTCGTGGGGCGCGACCCGCGCGCGGGCCCGGCGTTCCCGCGCTACGTGGCGCCGCCGGGGCTCGGGCCCGCGGGCGTGCGCTTCATCGATCGCATGAAGTACGACACCAAGTGCATGGCTGCGAGCCTGGTGGGCCTCGGCGCGCGCGGCTTCCTGAAGATCCGCCAGGCGGGCGATGCCTATCTCATCGAGCGCACGGGCCAGGAGCCCGCCGAGTGGTTCCCGGGCGAGCGCTCGCTCGCCGCGCTGTTGCCCGGCAAGCCCGGCACGCCGGTGGCGCTCGCCAAGGCGCACAACCAGGCGGTGCAGACCGTCTCCGGCATGGTCGAGCGCGAGCTCGCCGTGCTCTACGAGGAAAGGCTCTTCTCGCGCAACCGCGGCTCGCACGTCGCCGGCATCGGCATCGCGGTGGCGGGCGTCGCGGCGATGGTGATCACCGACACCCCGGCATCGCTGATGATCCCGGTGATCGTCGTGATGATGGTCGTGCTCGCGGTGTTCGCCAGGCTCCTGCCGGCCTACAGCGTGGAGGGGCGCAAGCTGCAGGACGCAATCGTCGGCCTGCGCCAGTACCTGTCGATTGCCGAGAAGGAAGACCTCGCGCGCCTGAAGGCGCCGCCGCAGACGGCCGAGGAGTTCACGAGGTTCCTGCCCTACGCAGTCGCGCTCGACGTCGAGGAGGCGTGGACCCGGCGCTTCACGCAGGTTCTGGGCGCCGCGGCGGTGGCGGCGGCGGCGGGCGCGTTCTACTCCTCCGGCAACGGCTCGGGATTCTCGGGCAGCGGCCTGTCGAATTCGATCGGCGGCCTGAGCGACACCGTGAGCTCGGCCTCTACGCCGCCGGGCTCGAGCTCGGGCGGCTCGGGCGGCGGGGGCGGAGGCGGCGGCTCCTCGGGCGGCGGCGGAGGCGGCGGCGGAGGTAGCGGCTGGTGATCCGCATCCCGGAGAACGAGATCGAGCTCGTCGCCGTGCGCGCGCAGGGCGCGGGCGGCCAGAACGTCAACAAGGTCTCCAACGCCGTGCACCTGCGCTTCGACATTGGCGCGTCCAGCATTCCCGAGGAGGTGAAGCAGCGGCTGCTGCATCGCGGCGACAAGCGCATCACGCGCACGGGCGTGGTGGTCATCAAGGCGCAGCAGCACCGAAGCCTGGAAATGAACCGCGCCGAGGCCCTCGCGCGCCTGCATGCGCTGGTGGAGGCCGCCGCCTTCGTGCCGAAGAAGCGCAAGGCCACCCGGCCGACCCGGGCATCGAAGCAACGGCGCCTCGAAGGCAAGCTGCGCCGCGCGAAGATCAAGGCGTTGCGTACAAAAGTCAGGGACTGAAAATTGGGGTCAGACCCCAATTACGCGGAAATTGGGGTCTGACCCCAATTTTGGCAGTAGCATTTCCGGATGGATCGGGCTGGCGAGAGAAGGAAAGCGATCGACGCCGCGGTCGCGGACATCCGCGACATCGAGCGCCGCGCAGGCGTGAACCGGGCGAGCTTGGAGAAGATCAAGGCGCGCCTCATCAAGCTCGCGGCCCGCACGGACCTTTTCGATCCCAAGGATTACCCGCCGCCGGCGCCGGGACAGAAGCTGCGCTCGTGCCTGTACCGCATCTCCGAGGACGCCGACCACCGCTTTGCGCTCTACGCGAACGCCTCTCTCGGCGGCTACGGCACGCCGGCGCACAACCATACGACCTGGGCCGTGATCGTCGGCGTCACCGGCGAGGAGCTGAACAAGTTCTACGACCGCGACCCGACGAGCGGCGTGCGCGAAAAGGGCCGCGACGTCGTCAAGCA
>DASWBP010000328.1:0-3705 GCA_036390555.1 Burkholderiales bacterium
CTCATACCGGCGGCCGCCCATTTATCAAAGTGCTCCTTCACGTTGATAGAGCCGCTGACATTCCCCCAGGGCAGAGGAGGATTGCGCACGCTGAAAAACTGCTTAAATGTGGAGGTTCCAGAAATAGATGGCTGATTCGTGCGTGTGCACTGCGTCATGTTGTAAGTCACGCCGTTACTGGTCGTGTAGGATCCTTTGGGGCCATCCCCGCCACCGCCACCGCCAGCAACACCGCCACTTGCCGCCCTCGATGGTGTCCATGAAGTGGCGCTCGACGGAGTCCTCCTTGGCGAGCGCGACGTTGTAGCCGCCCTGCACCATGCGCGTGCAGCCGCACTTGCCGAGCAGCCCCTTTACCGCGACGGTGATGGCGAGCGAGGGATCCGCCTGGTGCGCGTGCAGCGCGGCGAACAGCCCCGCGCCCCCCGAGCCCAGGATCAGGATGTCGGTGGAGTGCTCGCGCACGCTGAGATCAGGCGCCGGTCATCCCGCGATCGGGGCCGGACCCCGAAGGTCCCGGCGTCGCCGCATCCCGGCGCAGCCATTGGGAAGCGAGGACCACCACCACCAGCGCGAAGCCGATGGCGTCGAACAGCGTCTTGGGGTAGACGAGCATCACCCCGGCGACGAACAGCATGAGGCGCTCGTAGACCGTGGTGCGCTTGAACAGCCATCCCTGGAACGCGCCGGCGAGCGCCATGATGCCCACCGCCGCAGTGAAGGTGACGAGCGCGATCGAGCCCCAGTTGGCGCTGGCGAGCGTCTTGAAGGAGCCGGTCAGCAGCAAGCCCGTGCCGCTCGGGTCGAGCACGAACATGAAGGGCACGAGGAACGCCGGCGTCGTGTACTTCCAGGTCTGCAGCGTGGTCTTGTAGGGATCGCCGCCCGTGATCGCCGCCGCCGCGAAGGGGGAAAGCGCCGTGGGCGGCGACACCTCGGAGAGCACCGCGTAATAGAAGATGAACATGTGCGCCGCGAACTCCGGCACCTTGAGCGCGATGAGGGCCGGCGCCGCGATCACCGCGCAGATGATGTAGCTCGCGGTCACCGGCACGGCGAGCCCCACGATCCAGACGATGAGCGCCGTGTAGATCGCGGTGAGCAGCAGCGAGTTGCCCGCATAGGCGAGAACGATGGAGCTGAACTTGAGCCCGAGGCCTGTGAGCGTGACCACGCCGACGATGAGGCCCGCGCCCGCGCAGGTGGCGGCGACGTTGAGCACGGCCTTGGTGCCGCCGTCCAGCGCCTGGAAGAACGGGGAGCCGAAGAAGCCCTTCACGAAGCCCTCGCGCCCGCGCAGGAAGTCGTAGGAGAACAGCGCGCAGTCGCGGTGCAGGAAGCTGGTCACGAACGACACCACCGTCGCCCAGAACACCGAGAGCTCGGGCGAGAAGCCCAGCAGCATGAAGGCGATGATCGAGACCAGCGACAGGAAGTGGAACCAGTACTTCCTGGTCAGGCTCCAGGCCGACTCGACGCTATCGAAGACCGCGCTCTTCATGCCGAACTTGCGCACGTCGATCTCGACCATCAGGAACAGCGTGAGGTAGTACAGGCAGGTGGGAATCACCGCCATCAGCAGCACGTCGAGGTAGGAGATCTTGAGGAACTCCGCGATCAGGAACGCCGCCGCGCCCAGCACCGGCGGCGAGATGATCGCGCCCAGCCCTCCGGCCGCCAGCAAGCCACCCGCCTCGTTCTTGCGGTACCCGACCTTGGCGAGCATCGGCGCCGCCACCGCCCCGAGCGTGACCGTCGTCGCCACGCCCGAGCCGGAGGGCCCGCCGAGCAGGAACGACGACAGCACCACCGTGCGCCCGGCGCTGGTCGGCTTGCCGCCCATCGCCGAGAACGAGAAGTCGATGTAGAACTTGCCCGCGCCGGAGAATTGCAGGAACGCGCCGTAGATCGTGAACAGGATGATCAGCGTGGAGGACACGTTGATGGCGGTGCCGTAGATGCCCTCCAGCGTCATGTACATGTGACCGACCAGCCGCGGGATCTCGTAGTCCTTGTGCGTCCAGGGCGCCGGCAGCACCTCGCCGTAGAACGCGTACAGCAGGAAGCAGGTGGTGACGATCGGCATCACCCAGCCGGTCGTGCGCCGCATCGCCTCCAGGATCAGCAGGACAAGCCCCACACCGAACACGATGTCCCACTGGTTCGGTACGATCGAGCGGTCGAAGAAGTCGTCGCCACCCGCGATCAGGTAGGCGGCGGTGGCGATGGCGCCGGCTGCCAGCACCCAGTCCCACCACATGACGCGGTTGCGGTAGCGCCGCGCCAGCGGAAAGATGAGGAAGGTGAGGAACAGCACCAGCGCGACGTGGGTCGCGCGCAGGTGCTCCGGACGCACGATGGCGTAGGCGGTGTACAGGTGGAAGAGCGACGTGCCCACCGCGACCGTCGTGACGAAGGCGGCGAGCCAGCCCTTGAGCTTGTTGTGGACGCCTTCTTCGCGCTCGATCATCTCCTCGGCGCGCGCGAGCGCCTCGGCGCTCACTTCCTGCGCGGGCTGGTGCAGCCGCGCGATCTCTTCGCTCATCAGTCCCCCCTACAAACGCAAAGCCCCGCCAGCAGGCTGGACGGGGCTCTGGTGCTTCGGCGCCTCAGTTGCCGATCTTGACGCCTTTCTCCGCGAAGTACTTGATGGCGCCCGGGTGCCAGGGCACCGAGGAGGCCTCGGTCTTCTGGTTCTCGAGCTTGATGTTCTCCGCCTCCTTGTGCGCGCGGATCAGGTCGTCGCGCTTCTCGAAGAGGGTCTTGACGATGTTGTAGGCGGTCTGGTTGTCCATCTTCTCGTGCGCGACGAGGATGTTCATCACCGTCGCCTGCTGGTTGTCCACCGTCATGCCCTTGTAGATCTCCTTGGGGATGCGGTCCTTGACGTACAGGTTGCCGTACTTCTGGTTCATCGCCGGCACCAGCTCCGCGTGGTCGATCATCTGGATCGTCACGCCGGGCGAGTTGGCCAGGTCGGTCACTGCCGCGGTGGGCAGGCCGCCGACCCAGAAGAAGGCGTCGATCTTGCGGTCCTTCAGTGCATTCACGGACTCGGCCACGCCCAGGCGCTCGCGCGTCATGTCGCGGTCCTTGTCCAGGCCCGCCGCCTCGATGACGCGGAACGCCATCACCTCGGTGGCGCTGCCGCCCGAGCCGGTGGAGACGCGCTTGCCCTTCAGGTCGGCCATCTTCTTGATGCCGGTGGCCGTGATCGACACCACATGCATGCGGTTCGGGTAGAGCACCGCCAGCGTGCGCACGGGGACCGGCTTGCCGGTGAACTTGTCCTGGCCCTTGTATGCGTCCAGCGTGGCATCCGCCATGGTGAGCGCGATGTAGGGTTTGCCGGTGCCGATCAGCTGCAGGTTGGCGACCGAGCCGCCAGTCACCTCCGCGGTGGCCTGCATGCCGGGCACGTACTTCGAGAGCGCCGCGGCCATGCCGCCGCCGAGCGGGTAATACACGCCGCCGGTGCCACCCGTGGCGATCGACAGGTTCTGCGCCTGTGCCGCCGCGGCGAACGTGGCGGCGGCGAGCGCAGCAATGCGCACGAGCCTATTCATGATGTCCTCCTCCTGGCTGGGGTTTTTGTGCTGGAACGGGGGAATTCTATCGCACGCCGAGGCGCTTCAAGACCTCCGCGCGCCGCGCGCGGGACGCCTCCCGCACCCGCGAATACCGGCTGCCGCCGTGGCTGTCCAT
>DASWBP010000329.1:0-8565 GCA_036390555.1 Burkholderiales bacterium
CAGGTACGCGCCCAGCGCGAAAGCGACGGTGAACAGCATCTGGATGTCGATGCCGAGCAGCGACACCATCTCCTTGTTCTCGATGCCCGCGCGCATGATCGCGCCGTAGCGCGTCTTCTCGAGGAACAGCCAGGTCGCGAATACGAGCAGCCCGGCCGCCACCATCACGAACAGGCGGTACTTCGGGTACATGGTGAAGCCCAGGTCCATGCCGCCCCGCAGGATCTCGGGCGGCAGGTGGCTGTAGCCGATCGGCCCCCAGATCAGGATGATGGATTCGCTGAGGATCAGCGCCAGGCCGAAGGTGAACAGCAGCTGGTAGTCGTGCCCCGCGGCGTACAGGCGCCGGATCCCCGCGTACTCGATGGCCAGGCCGATCAGCGCCACGCCGAGCGGCGCGACGATGAGCGCGATCCAGAAGTTGCCGATCGCGTTCACCGCCGTGACCAGCAGGTACGCGCCCACGGCGAAGAGCGCGCCGTGGGCGAAGTTCGGGATGTTGAGGATCCCGGTGATCAGCGACAGGCCGAGCCCCATCAGGGCATACAGCATGCCCGTCGCGATCCCGTTGAGGATCTGAGCGAGGAGGAGGCTCAGAGCCGCTGGCTCAGAAGCTGCCGATGTCCTTGCACGCCGCGTATTCCTTCGGCAGCGGCGTGTCGCCGGTGGCGATCACGTCGGCGAAGTCGAGCGATTCCTTCATCTGCCCCTTGGCCTTGCAGCGCAGGAAGAAGTAGGGGCGCAGGGTCTGGTGCGTGGCCGGATCCACGCGCATGCGGCCGAGGAGGTCGTTCACCTCGATGCCCTCGAGCGCCTTGATCACGTCCTGCACCTCGCCCGACTTCGCCTTGTCGAAGCCGGCCAGCATCAGGCGCGTCATCGAGTAGGCGGCCGAGGGCGCGTAGCCCGGCGGCGTGCCGAACTTCGCGCGGTAGTTCTTGACGAACTCCTTCGCCACCGGCGTATCCGCCGTGTAGTAGAAGTTGGTGCCGACCCAGAGGTTGTCGCGGATCTCGGGGGAGAGCTGGATCAGCTCCTCCACGCCGGAGGACCAGCACATGATGAGCGGGACCTTGGGCGTCAGGCCGAAGTTGAAGATCTCGCGCGCGCCGGCGACCGCGTCGCCGCCGAAGTTGATCATCGCCACCGCGTCGGGGCGGTTGGCGGCGGCCTTCTGCACGTAGTTGGAGAACTCGCGCTCGCCGAGCGGGTGGCGGTCGGCGCCGACGAATTCCAGGCCGTGGTTCTTGCCGACTTCCTTGATGTACTTCTCCAGCGACCAGCCGAAGGCGTAATCGGCGACCAGCAGGTGCCAGCGCTTCGCCTTGGGGTTGGCCTTCATGAAGTTGTCCACCACGGTCTTCGCCGCGGTGTAGGGGCTCGCCGCCCACTGGAAGGAGTAGCGGTGGCAGCGGCTGCCCGAGATGTCCTCGGTGCCGCCGCTGAAGAAGTGCAGCACCTTCTTGCGCTTGGCCACTTCCGACACGGCGAGCGCCACGCCCGAGGACCACGGCCCGATCATGAAGCGCGCGCCTTCACCGTCGATCGCTTCCTCCGCGCGGCGCGTGGAGGTGCCGGCCTGCGTGCCGCCGTCGCGCGTCACGTACTTGATCGGCCGGCCGAGGATCTGCATGCCGCGCTCTTCGAGCGCCATGCGCATGCCGCGGTCGTTCAAGGGGCCCACGTCGGCGAAGGCGCCTGTCTGGTCCCACAGGCCGAGGATCACGATTTCCTTGGCTTGCGCGCGCACGATCGCGGGAAAGCCCAGCCCGCTTGCGGCGCCCGCGGCAGCGATGCCGCCGAGCTTGAGGATGTCCCTGCGCTTGATCTGGCCCATGGCGTTTCTCTCCTTGAATGGAACGGGAAGCCTACACCCCGTCGCGCAACGCCGGGAAGCCGTTCCGCAGGCTGCTGCGGCGCGGCAACGCATTCGCGCGCTTTGAGTACACTCTCCACCGCATGCCACTTGCCATGGGATGTGCGCGCCTGTTGGCCGGACTCTGCCTGGCTGCGGCGATGGGGTTCGCTGCGCCGCTGCGGGCGCAGACGGACACGCCAGCGGCCGCGCAACCCGGTCCGCCGCCGCGCGTGGCGGGCACCATCGATTTCGTGGAAGGCCTGGCGCGCGTGGAGGGCAAGGACCGGCGCGTGCGCACGCCGGCCGCCGGGCAGACCGTCCTCGAGGGCGACACCGTCACCACGCTCTCGGATTCCGAGGTGCACCTGCAGATGGCCGACGGTGCGCTCTTCATGGTGCGCGAGCGCACGCGCGTCACCATCACCGAGTACGTGGCCGACGGCGGCAGCGGCGACAGGAGCCTGATGGACCTCGCCGAAGGGGCGCTGCGCGCGATCACCGGGTGGATCGGCGCCTACAACCGCAACAGCTACCGCATCCGCACGCCGCTCGTCACGATCGGCGTGCGCGGCACCGACCACGAGCCCACGCACATCCCGATCGGCGATCCGCGCGGCCAGCCGGGCAGCTACGACAAGGTGAACGAGGGCGCCGCCTTCATGGAAACGAAGGCCGGCAGGGTCGAGGTACCTAGGAGCCGCGTGGTCTACCTCTCGGCTTCGGCGAAGGCGCCGCCGCGGCTCCTCGAGGCAACGCCCAAGTTCTTCCGCGCCGGGCGGCACGAGCAGCGCTTCGTTGCGCGCTCACAGGAAGTGCGGCGCACGATCCCGCAGCGGCGCTTCGAGCGGCAGGAGTCCGTGCGCCGGCAGGGCGCGAAGGCAGGCGCTCCCGCGATGCACGGCGCGGTGCCGGGCGACGCGGCGGCCAAAGCACGAGCCGCGGACAAGTGGCAAGACAAGGCGGACGCGGCGAAAAGGCGGCCGGCCGACAAGACGCAGGGCAACAAGGCGCGCGACGGCGACTGGCAGAAGCCGGCCGCACGAACGCAGGCCGACGGACGCCCGCCCAAGGATGCGCGCGCGGGGCAGAAGCCGAACCGGCCCGAGCGCGATGAGCGGCCGGCCAGGAAACCGGCGCAGCCGAAGGGCTAGGGCGAGGGCGGGCGCCAGGCAGGCGCGCGGGACACATCGCCGCGCGCAGGTTGCGCGCGGGGGGATCGGGTAGCATTCCTGCGCCATGCCGACCCGTCGCGAGCTTCTCCTCCTCCTTTCTGCGCTTGGCTTTGCCGGCGCCGCGCGCGCGCAGTCCAAGCCGCCGGCGCAGCCGCGCGTCGCGGGCAAGATCGAGCTCGCCGAGGGCCTTGCGCGCGTCGAAAGCAGGGACAAGCGCATGCGCCAGCCGGTCGTCGGCGAGAGCGTGCTCGAGGGCGACACCATCACCACGCTCTCGAGCTCGGAAGTCCACCTCAACATGACGGACGGTGCCTCCTTCATCGTGCGCGAGCGCACGCGCGTGCGCATCACCGAGTACGTGGCCGACGGCGGTGGCGGCGACAGAAGCCTGATGGACCTCGCAGAAGGGGCGCTGCGCGCAGTCACGGGGTGGATCGGCGCCTACAACCGCAGCAACTACCGCATCCGCACGCCGCTCGTCACGATCGGCGTGCGCGGCACCGACCACGAGCCCACGCACCTGCTGGAGGGCGACCCGCGCGGCCAGCCCGGCAGCTACGACAAGGTGAACGAGGGGCGCGCCTTCATGGAGTCAAAGCAGGGGACGGTGGAGATCCCCGCGAACACCGCGGCGTTCCAGGCGCTCGCCTCGGGCAGCGTGCCGCAGCTGCTCGCGGCAATTCCCGGCTTCTTCAAGCCGGGGAGCAACGAGGCGCAATTCGTGCAGCGCGCGCTGCAGCTCAAGGACGCGATCCCGCAGATGCGCCTGGACCGCATTGATCTGCTGCGAAAGCAGGGCCTGCTGCCGCAGGAGGCGCAGAAGGCGCTCGACCAGACCAAGCCCCTGCTGGACCTCTTCAAGCGCCGCTAGCCGGGGTCAGACCCCCAACTCGACTCGCAAGCGAAATTGGGGTCTGACCCCGATTTCAAGGAGCAGACACCCGCGCGAGCAGCTGGTCCATCGTCTGGTCGGCCCAGTACTCGGGATCCTTGTCGATTTCCTGCTCGCCCTTCTTGATGATCTCCGGGGCGACCTTGCGGCGCTGGCAGTAGCCGCGCCAGAACTGCTTCACCTCTTCGGCCGACATGTGCATGGCGCGGGATTGTAATGGAGCGGCGCCTGCACAAAAAGCAAAAACACGCCGGCGGGTCCCCTGTTCAGGGCGCTTGTCTTGGGTGGCCCAATGCCTATAGTAGGCGCCGTGCAGGCCGTCACGGACCGGCTGGTACCGCCCCGCGTCACGCCCCCGGCGCAGCCGCTGCGCGGGCTGTCGTTCCTCGCCGCTTTCGTGCGCAACCCGATCAGCGTGGTGCCGCAGGCGGCCTACGAAGCGGACTTCGCCGGCTACGAGCCGGGCGGGCGCAGGATCGCCTGGATCACGGCGCCTGACATGATCCGTCAGGTCCTGCTCGACGAGCGCGAGAAGTTCCAGAAGCTCTCGCAGATCCGGCTGCTCAGCCCGCTGCTCGGCAAGGGCGTGCTCACCAGCGAGGGCGCGGACTGGAAGTGGCAGCGCCAGGCCGTCGCGCCGATGTTCCGCCACCAGGACCTGATGAGCTTCGTGCCGGCTTTCGTGCGGGCGGCGCAGGACACGGTGGCACGCTGGCGCGCGCGGCCGGGCGTGCAGGCGGTGGACCACGACATGACACAGGCCACCTTCGATGTGATCACGGGGACGCTGCTGCCCTCGGCGGACGTGGCGATGCCGCAGGCCGTCGAGCGCTCGACCGCAGAGTTCCAGCGCGCGGGCGCCTGGGGCCAGCTCTATGCCGTCGCCAATTTCCCGAAGTGGGTGCCGCAGCCCGGCCGGCGCATGCTCGCGCACTCGGTGCGCACGCTGCGCGGGGCGGTGGCTGGCGTGATCGCCGAGCGCCGCACGCACCGCGCGGCGCCGGATGATCTGCTCGGGCGGCTGATGACGGCGCGCGATCCCGAAACCGGCCAGGCGATGAACGACGAGCAGCTCGTGGACAACCTGCTCACCTTCTACCTCGCGGGCCACGAGACCACCGCCAAGGGGCTGACCTGGACGCTGTACCTGCTCGCGCGCGCGCCCGCATGGAGCGCGGCGCTGGGGGAGGAGGCGATGCGCGTCACGGGCGGCGGCGACGTGGAGGCCGCGCACATCGAGAAGCTCGTGCTGACGCAGCAGGTGCTCAAGGAGTCCATGCGCCTCTTTCCGCCGGTGCCGATCATCACGCGGCAGGCGATTGCCGACACGTCACTCGGCGGGCACCCCGTGCGCGCGGGCACTGCGGTGGTCGTGCCGATCTACGCCATCCACCGCCACGCGGGGCGCTGGGAAGACCCCGACGCCTTCGACCCGACGCGCTTCTCGCCGGAGCGCGAGGCGGGCATCCCGCGCTACCAGTACATGCCCTTCGGCGCGGGACCGCGCATCTGCATCGGCCAGGCCTTCGCCATGCTCGAGGCGACCGCCATGCTGGCGACCTTCATGGCGCGGGCGCGCTTTGCGCTGGTGGACGGGCGCGAGCCCGAGCCCGTGGCGCGGGTGACGCTCGTGCCGCGCGGCGGCATGCCGCTCGCGGTCCGGCTCAGGTCTTGAGGAACAGGGTGATGAGCGGCTGCGAGCCGATCTGGCGGCTCCAGTGGCCGTGCACCTTGGCGTCGAAGGTCGCGCCCTCGGGCAGCGTGTCGGTGGAGAAGAAGTGCTCGCCGGGGCCGAAGACGCGCGAGCTGCCATCCTGCAGGCCGATCTCCATGCCGCCCTGAAGGATGAATACCCACTGCGGTTTGGGCGTGCAGTGAAACTGGCTGCGGAAGCCGACCGGGCTGTGGCGCAGCTGGTAGCCTGACGCGGGCAGCACTGCGGAGAGCATCGCCTGCGGCGTGCCCTCGGTGAGCGGCACCGCTTCCTCGCGGAATCTGGCGCGGCCGTCGCGGTCGGTGTAGAGGATCACTTTGGTGAAGGTGGTCATGGACGAGGACTCTAGCGGAGTTCGGGCGTGAGGATCTGCGTTTTCGGCGCGGGGGCCGTGGGTGGGCATGTTGCCGCGCAGCTGGCCGCCTCGGGGCACGAGGTGAGCGTGATCGCGCGCGGCGCGCAGCTCGCGGCGATCCGCGCGCACGGCGTGACGCTGCTCAAGGGCGAGCGGCGCATCACCGGCAGGGTGCAGGCAGCGCAGGACCCGCGCGAGATCGGGCAGGTGGATTACGTCATCGTCACGCTCAAGGCGACGAGCCTGCCGGACTTCGCCGATGCGGCGGCGCCGCTGCTCGGCAAGGACACGCCGGTGGTGTTCGCGCAGAACGGCATTCCGTGGTGGTACGCGCTCGGCCTTTCCGCCGCGCGTCCGGCGGCGCCGGATCTCTCGGCGCTCGACCCGGGCGGCAAGCTCGCGCGCGCGATCGCGCCCGAGCGGGTGGTGGGCTCGGTGGTGTACTCGGCCAACGAGGTCGTCTCCCCGGGCGTGGTGCGCAGCAACGCGCCGGAGCGCAACGTGCTCGTGCTCGGCGCGCCGGACGACCGGCCAAGCGCGCGGTTGCGCGTGCTCGCGGCGGCGCTGGAGAAGTCTGAGATCCAGGCGCCGGTCGAGTCCGACATCCGGCGCTCGGTGTGGGCTAAGCTCGTCATCAACCTGTGGAGCTCCTCGATCGGCGTGGTCACCGGCGGCACGGTGCGGGAGAACCGCGCCGACCCGGCGCTGGAGGCGCTGCGGCCGGTCATGCAGGGCGAGGCGCGCGCGATCGCGGCCGCGCACGGCGTGAACACCGAGGGCGCGCCGCTGCCGCCGCAGCAGCCCTCCGGCGGGCCGCAGCACAAGAGCTCGATGCTGCAGGACTACGAGCAGGGCCGGCCGATGGAGGTGGCCGCGATCCTCATGGCGCCGCTGTGGTTCGCGCGCGCCGCGCAGGTGCCGGCGCCGACCCTGGAAACCGTGATCGCCCTCGCCGCGCACAAGGCGCGCAAGAAAGGACTCTGGTAAAAAAAAGGCCCGCTCGCGCGGGCCTTGATTTTGAGCCGCCTGGACTTACAGCGGCTTGATGTTGGTCGCCTGATCGCCCTTGGGACCGGTGGTCACGTCAAAGGAGACCTTCTGGCCGTCTTTCAGGCTCTTGAAGCCCGAGCCCTGAATCGCGGAGAAATGCGCGAACAGGTCTTTGCCACCACCGTCGGGGGTGATGAAGCCGTAGCCCTTCGCATCGTTGAACCACTTGACTGTTCCAGTTGCCATGTCTTGTTGCCTTTCAAAAGATTTGATGACGGGCTTTCGCCCACTTGCCGGAACACCAAGAAGACGCGGGAACTGTCTAGGACCAGCGGAACTGCTTGAGGAAACCAGCGGCGCGCATTATACACGAGTGCCAACTCTGTCAAGAGCAGGCGCGAACGCAACGCGATAGACTCGCCGCCATGGCACAGGAAGAGACCGCGCGCGCGGTCATTCTCGCGGTAGACGACGATCCGGACCTGCTCCGTCTCATCAGCAAGGTCCTTGCCTCCCAGTACGAAGTGAAGACCGCGAGCGACGGCGGGGATGCGCTCGCAATCGCTGCTGCTGCACCGCAACCAGACCTCATCCTGCTCGACGTGGGCCTGCCCGGCGCCAGTGGCTTCGAGGTGTGCCGGCTTCTCAAGGAGGATCCGGCCACCGGGCGCATCCCGGTGATCTTCCTCACGGGCAAGTCGGAGGCCGCGGACCAGCTGGAGGGCCTCGACCTCGGCGCGGTGGACTACCTGACCAAGCCGATCAATCCTCGGCTGCTCCTCGCACGCGTGCGCACGCACGTCGCGCTGGCCGGGCGCCAGGCTGGGCTCGAGCAGGAGGTGCAGATGCGCACCGCGGAGCTCGAGGAGGCGCGCGCGGAGGTGATCCGGCGCCTTGGGCGCGCGATGGAATTCCACGAGAGCGCCGCCGCCGGCAACAAGGTGATCCGCGTTTCGCAGTACGCGCGCCTCATCGCGCAGGCCGCAGGCATGAAGCCCGACGTCGTGGAGCTGACGCAGAAGGCGGCGCCGCTCTACGACATCGGCAAGATCGGCGTGCCGTCGGAGATTCTGCGCAACCCCGGCACGCTCTCGGCGCCGGACCTGGAGCGCGTGCGGCGCCACCCGCAACTTGGCGCCGAGATCATCGGCGAGCACAAGGACGCGGTGCTCGCGCTCGCGCGGCTGCTCGCGCTCACGCACCACGAGCGCTGGGACGGCAGCGGCTACCCGCAGGGGCTGAAGGGAAGCGAGATCCCCTGGCCGGGCCGCGTCATGGGCATCGTGGATACGTTCGAAGCGATGACCACCACGCAGTTCTACCGCCAGAAGCCGTTCACCACGGACGAGGCTGCGAAGACCATCCGCGACGGCTTCGGCACGCTCTTCGATCCGTCGCTCCAGGAGGCGTTCGAAAAGGCGCTGCCGGTGATGAAGAAGGTGCGCGACACCTATTCGGACGCGCTTGGCGACCTGATCAACCTCGACTTCAGCCCCTCGCGCGGCTTGCCTGAGAAGTCGGCGCCGGCCAAACCGGTCGCGCCGCCGCCGGCTGCGGCAACGCCCGCTGCAACCAAGGCCGCCG
>DASWBP010000330.1:0-19113 GCA_036390555.1 Burkholderiales bacterium
CGCGCGCGCCGCGCGCGAGCTGCGCGCGTCCGAGCGGCGCGAGCAGGAGGCCGAGGAGCGCACCAAGGCCGCGCGGGCGCAGGCCGAGCAGGCCGAAGAGCGCGCCAACACCCTGCGCCAGCAGGTAGAGGCCCTGAAATCGATCGAGCGCAGCATCCTCGAGCGCGAGGAACGCCGGCGCACAACCAAGCGGTGATCCCATGAGCCAAGAATCCCCCGCAATACTCCTGGTCGACGACGACCGCGACCTGCTGCAGCTGATCTCCATGCGCCTCACGGCGGCCGGCTACCGCGTCACGGCAGTGGAGTCGGCCGATGCCGCGCTGGCGAGCCTGGCAGTCCAGCGGCCGCAACTTGTCATCACGGACCTGCGCATGCAGGGCATGGACGGTCTGGGCCTGTTCGACGCGATCCATCGCCAGGCGCCGTCGCTGCCGGTCGTCATCCTGACTGCGCACGGCACCATTCCCGACGCCGTGGCGGCCACGCGCCGCGGTGTCTTCAGCTTCCTCACCAAGCCGTTCGAGCCCAAGGTGCTGCTCGAGACGGTGGCCGACGCGCTGCGCCTCTCGACCGCGCCCAGCGGGGAGGGCGAGACCTGGCGTTCGGAGATCATCACGCGCTCGGCGGCGATGGAGGCGGTGCTGTCCCAGGCTCAGCGCGTGGCGGCCTCGGACGCGAGCGTGTGCATCTTCGGCGCGAGCGGCACCGGCAAGGAATTGCTGGCGCGCGCCATCCATCGCGCGAGCCGGCGCGCGGGCGCGCCCTTCGTCGCGGTCAACTGCAGCGCGATCCCGGAGGGCCTGCTCGAGTCCGAGCTCTTCGGCCACAAGAAGGGCGCCTTCACCGGCGCGATCCAGGACCGCCGCGGCCTCTTCCAGGCTGCCGAAGGCGGCACGCTGTTCCTCGACGAGGTGGGCGACATGCCCCCACCGCTGCAGGTGAAGCTGCTGCGCGCGCTCGAGGAGCGCGTGGTGCGCCCGGTTGGCGCCAACGACGACGTCGCAGTGGACGTGCGCATCATCTCGGCGACGCACCGCAAGCTCGAGGAGCGCATCGCCACGGGCGAGTTCCGCGAGGATCTCTACTACCGGCTGAACGTCGTCAAGCTCGAGCTGCCTGCGCTCGCGCAGCGCCGCGAGGATATCCCGCTGCTCGCCGGCCACTTCCTCGCGCGCCTTGCCGAGCGCTACGGCCGCTCGCGGCTGGCGCTCTCGCCGGAGGCGATGGAGCTGCTGGTCTCCGCGGCCTGGCCGGGCAATGTACGGCAGCTGCTCAATGTCGTGGAGCGCGCGGTGGCGCTCACCGCCACCGAGGTGATCCCGGCCTCGCTCGTGCGGCAGGCACTCGATGCCGGCGCGGGCTCGCTCACGCCGCTCGACGAGGCGCGCCGCGCCTTCGAGCGCGAGTACCTGGTGCGCATCCTCAAGATCACCGGCGGCAACGTGACCCAGGCCGCGCGTTTGGCGGGCCGCAACCGCACGGAGTTCTACCGCCTGCTCGAGCGGCACGCGCTCGAGCCGTCCATGTTCAAGGCGAAGGTCGCCGCCGAGTCGTCCTGACGGCCGCGCGGCCGCGGATCGCCAGCCGGTTGGTGGCGCTGTCCGCTACGTCGCCACCCGGCGACAGCGAAAGCCCTTCGGCCTCAGGCCCTTGGCGTGGCTGTGAACTGGTTTGTCGTCGAAAGCAGACAGACCGACGCCGCCCACGATAGCCGTAATCTTCACAACTGATTGATTAGATGAGAAGAACGTGCCTTGGCATGCGGATTGCAAGGAACTGTGGGACATGGACCACGTCAAGACCAAGGTCGAGGTTCCGCTGCTGGCCCAGACGCTGTTCGGCTTTGCCATCAGCGCCCTCGTCCTGATCGGCATCAGCGGCAGCATCTACAAGCTGGTCGCCCCCGAGGGCTGGGTTGTGCAGGCCTTCGGACACAGCTTCGGTTTGGGCGCGTCGCTGCTCGCGGCTTTGCTCGGTGCGGCGGCCCTGGTCTGGGCGCTGCCGGGCTGGATGCCGACGCAGCGCGCGCGCATCGCCGACGTGGTGGTCTACGGATTCGCTGCTGCCGGGCTGCTTTTTCTCGGCAAGTTGCTCGCGAGCGGGAGTTTCTAGGGCTCCCGCCGCCGGCCAAGCTGTTCGCCCCTCCCCCGGGCCCGCCCTTTCCCCCTACAGGCGGGCCTTCTTTTTTTCTGCAGCCGGTCGTGCATCCTGCGCCGGCACCGAGGGGTGCGGGATGGCCTGACCTTGCCCGGGAGCCTCGGCCCCGGACCCTAGGGGCGCCGCAGCGCCCCTCCGCCCCTAGACGGCGATGGGCGCCTTGATCGCCGGGTGCGGATCGTAGCTCTCGAGGGTGAAGTCCTCGTAGCGGAACTGGAAGAGGTCGCGCACCGCCGGATTGAGCCGCATACGCGGGAACGGGCGCGGCGCGCGTGCAATCTGCTCGCGCGCCTGCGCGAGATGGTTGAGATAGAGATGCGCGTCCCCCAGCGTGAGCACAAAGTCGCCCGGCGCGAGATCCGCGACCTGCGCGATCATCAGCGTGAGCAGCGCGTAGGAAGCAATGTTGAAGGGCACGCCGAGGAACAGGTCGGCGCTTCTTTGGTACATCTGGCAGGAGAGCCGCCCCTCGGCGACGTAGAACTGGAACAACGCGTGGCACGGCGGCAGCGCCATCTTGTCCACGTCGGCCGGGTTCCATGCGCTGACCAGGTGCCGGCGCGAGTCGGGCCGCGCCTTGATCTGCTCGACCACCTGGCGCAGCTGGTCGATCTCGCGGCCGTCCGGCGTGCGCCAGTGCCGCCACTGGTAGCCGTACACCGGGCCGAGCTCGCCGTTGGCGTCCGCCCACTCGTCCCAGATGGTGACGCCGTGCTGCTGCAGCCAGCGCACGTTGGTGTCGCCGCGCAGGAACCACAGCAGCTCGTAGATGATCGATTTCAGGTGCAGCTTCTTGGTGGTGAGCAGCGGGAAGCTGTCGCCGAGCGAAAAGCGCATCTGCCGGCCGAATACCGAGCGCGTGCCGGTGCCGGTACGGTCGGACTTGAGCGCGCCGCGCTCGAGTACCTCCGAGAGCAGGTCGAGATACTGCTGCTCGCCGAGCGCCGCGCTCATATCGCGATCATGGCAAACAGCTCGCGAGCGCTCTGGAAGCGCTCCTCCGGATTCTTGGCGAGCAGGCGGTCGAGGATCGGCTGGTAGCCGGCGAGCCGGCCCTCCAGGCGCGGCAGCGGGCCGTGCACGTGCTGGTAGACCAGGCCCGCCGCGCCCTCGGCCTCGTAGAGCTTCGTGCCGGTGAGCATCTCGTAGAAGATCACGCCGAGGCTGTAGAGGTCGGAGCGGCTGTCGGCGGTCTTGCCCAGGCACTGCTCCGGGCTCATGTAGCGCGGCGTCGCGATCACTTCCCCCTGGCGCGTGAAGGTGGTCTTGGCGCCGACGCTCTTCGCCAGTCCGAAGTCCACCACCACCGGCCGGCCGTTGTCGCGGAACAGGATGTTCTGCGGCTTGAAATCGCGATGCACGATGCCCTGCGAATGGATGGCGTCGAGGGCCCGCGCGAGCTGCGAGCAGATGCGCAGCGCGGCGAGCGAGGACATGCTGCTCAGCATGCGCACGGCGAGCGTGCCGCCTGGCAGGTACTCCATGGCGATGTAAGGCCGCTCGCCGGCAAAGCCGTGGTCGTAGATGTGCGCGACGAACTCGTCCTGCACGCCGGAGGCGAGGCGGTACTCGCGCTCGAAGCGCCGCACGAACGACTGGTCCTCGCGCAACTTCGGGTCGAGCACCTTGAGCACCAGCTGCAGGCCGTCCTTCTCGCGCTCGGCGAGGTACACCTGCGCCATGCCGCCTTCGCCGATGCGGCGCAGGCTGCGGTAACCCGGGATCGGCCGGTCGTCGTAGTTGAGCGGCGCGCCGATCTTGCGCACGTCCAGCTGCACCGTGCGCTGGAAGGCGGGCGGCGCGCCCGCGACCTCGGCACGCCGCGCTTCCTGCTCGATCAACGCGTCCTCCACCGAGCGCGCGAGGCGCTCGCCGGCAAGCCCCGGCTTGCGCAGGAAGTCGGCGGCGCCCGCCTTCATCGCCTTGACCGCAAGACTGTCGTTGCCGGTGCCGGTGAGCAGCACCACCGGCGGTGCGTCGGGAACGCGGCGGATGTCCTCGACCCAGGACAGGCCGTCCTCGCCGGCCGGCTCGGTGTCGAGCAGCACCGCGTCGTAGTGTTCGTGCAGCAGCGCGGATTGCGGGTTGCCGCGCTCGCGCGGGTCCCACTCCTCGATCTGCGCTTCGGGCCAGCGCGCGCGCAGCATGCCGGCGAGCGTGCTGCGGAATTCGCGCGACTCGTCGACGATGAGAAGTCTCATAGAGGCTGCGTGGTAGGATTTTCGCATGAAGCTGTTTGGCGGCGGCAAGCCCGACCACCCGATGGCCGACGCCAAGGACGCGCGGCGCATCCTCGAGCAGCTGCCGGCGCAGGACGCGGTCAAGGCGCTCGACGAGCTGGCCCACTGGCACGAGTCGCTGTCGCTCGCCGAAGGCTTCGCGCCCGCGCAGCGCATCGAGCTGCTGGTGCTGGTGGATGACGCCGCCCAGCCGCGCGCGCGCAAGCTCACGCGCGACTACCTCGGGCAGGCGCTCGGCTCGCGCTTCCAGGAGAACCGGCTGTGGACGGCGCTGCATGAGTACTGGCGCCAGGCGGGCCTTGCCTTCGCGCGCGGCGTGGATCTGTTCCTGCAGGGGGCGAAGGGCGCCGAGGCTGCGCGCGGGACGCTGCCGCTGCTGCTCGCGCGGGCGCTGCGTGCTGCCGCCCAGCAGATCAAGTGGATGCACATGCGCTACGGCCCGTATGACTACGCTGTCTGGGGCGTGTTGAACCGCGTGTATGCCTTCGCAGAAGCGCGCCGGCTGGCGCAGGTGAGCGTGACGCTGTATCCGGGCCTGAATGCGCAATCCACGCCGACGCTGGAGTTTGCGCGCGCCGCGCTGTTCAGCGCGGCCGCGCCCGAGGGGCTGCTGCCTGCCGAAATCGACCTGGCGGAGCGCATCGTCGGCGAGCTCGCAGGACATTTTGCCATCGCCGCGGCGCCGGCCCCCGGCCTGCCCTACTGGACCGACCTCGACAAGTCGATGGCGCCGCAGCGCGCGCTGCAGCCGCCTGCGCCGGCGCCCGGGTTGCGCTGCTTCGGCGCCGGTCCCGCGCTGGAGGAAGTAAAGCTCCTCGCCGAGCGCATCCGCGCGACCGACGCGCTGCCTTCGGGCCTCAACTTGGTGCAAGGCGACAGCCCGGAGATGGTGCTCGAGGTGCTCGAGCATCTATCGCTCTATTGGTCGCCGCAGTCGCCGGAACGCAAGCACCAGCGCCACCGCGTGAGTTCCCTCCTTACGGTCGCCAGTGGCCTGAAGGGCGTGATGGACACCCTCGCCGCGGCTCCCGCGTCCACGGCCGAGACCTGGGTCATCGAGAACGTGAGCGCGGGCGGCTTCGGCGCGCTCGTGCCGCAGGTGAAGGGCGACTGGTTGCGCGTCGGTGCGCTGGTAGCCATCCAGCCGGAGGGTGGCAACAACTGGGTGGTGGGGATGATCCGCCGCGTGAGCAAGAATGCGGGGCAGCAGGCGCGGGTCGGCATCCAGACGCTGTCGCGCGTGCCCGCGGTTTCGCAGTTCGCCGTGAGCGGCGCGCGCAACATCACCGAACAGGGCGTGCTGTTGCGCGGCAACGACCCCGGCTCGAGCGACGTGCAGATCGCGCTGCGGCCAGGCGTGTTCGCGCCCGGTCAGAACCTCGAGGCGACGCGTGACGGGCGCCGCCACATCTACATGCCCACCGGGTTCGGCGAGCGCGGCGAGGACTATGAGATCGGCCGCTTCAGGGAGCTGGTGCGAGAGTCCTGAGGAGCCACGCCGCGATGTCGGCGATTTCCTCGGCGCACACCGAGTGCGGCATGGCGTACTCGCGCCAATCGACCGCGTAGCCGAGCGCCTGCAGGGCCGCCCGCGATTCGCGTGCCCGCGCGACGGCGATCATCGGGTCAAGCGTGCCGTGCGCCATGAGGATGGGCAGGTCGCGGTTGGCCCGGCTGCGCTCGGCCTGTAGCGACCCGGCGAGCGGCAGGTAGGTCGAAAGCGCCATGATGCCGCCCAGGCGCTCCCCGTAGCGCAGGCCCGTATGCAGGGCAATCGCGCCCCCTTGCGAAAAGCCGGCAAGCACGATGCGGCGCACTGGCACCCCTCGCGCGAGCTCGCGCGCGAGGAGGCCTTCCACCAGCTCCTGAGAGGCGCGGATGCCGGCGTCATCCTCCCTGCCGCCGCCCAGCTGCAGGATGTCGTACCAGGCGCGCATCGGCATGCCCATGTTGAGCGTGACCGGACGCACTGGCGCGTGAGGAAACACGAATCGCACACGCAACTGCGCCGGCAGCCGCAGCTCCGGTACGATCGGCTCGAAGTCATGGCCGTCAGCGCCCAGGCCGTGCAGCCAGATGACGGCGCTGTCGGGCGAAGGGCCGGTTTCGATCTCGATCGCTTCGGGCAGGGTGGCCATGGCCGGATTCTATCCGCGACCCGCACTTGACTAAATGACCAACGGTCATTTAATCTGCTTTTTAAATGACCACGAGTCAATTAAGAGCCAAGCCCCGCACGCGCGCCGTAGGTCCCGAGGAAAAGACCGAGCGGCGCACCGCCATCCTTCGCGCTGCCGAGGAATTGCTGCATCTGGACCCGGGCGGCGCGGCGATCACGGTGGAGAACCTGGCGCGGCGCGCGGGCCTCGCGAAGGGCACGGTGTATCTCTACTTCCGCACCCGCGAGGACGTGCTCCTGCAGGTGCATCTGGCGCGCCTGCACGGCTTGTTCGATGAGCTGGAAGCTGCACTCGAGGCGCCGCGGGTCGATGCGGCCTACCACGCGGTGCGTGCCACCTTGAGCTACCTGGGCGCCCACCCGGAGTTCCTGCCGCTCGCCACCGGCTGCCGCAGCATGCTCGAGACCAACACGAGCGCGGAGGCAGCGCTCGAGTTCAAGCTGTCGCTGGGCGAGCACCTCAGCCGGATTGGCGCGCGCATCGAGCAGATCTACCCGGACCTCGCGCAGGGCGACGGCATGGCGCTGCTCATGAGCTCCTACGCGCTGATGATCGGGCTGTGGCAGATCACGGATCCGCCCGAGTGCCTGCGCGAGGCCATGCAACGGCCGGAACTCGCGGTGTTTCGCATCGATTACGACAAGCATCTGGCGGCGGCGCTGCTTGCCCTTTGGGCGGGCGCCGTCAGCCAGCAGGGAGGCAATCCATGATGAACAGGATGTGGTTGGCCACGGCGGTTGTGCTCGCACTTTCAGCCTGTGGCAAGGCCCCGGAGACGCGGCCCGAAGAGGTTCGTCCGGTGCGGGTCCTCAAGCTGGGTGAGGCCACGAGCCCGTCGCCGCGCAGCGTAGAGTTCGCTGGGGAGGTCAGAGCGCGCTACGAGACTCGGCTCGCCTTCCGCGTGGGGGGAAAGATCGTGGAGCGCAGCACGGAAGTGGGTGCTCGCGTTCGGCAAGGACAGGTCCTGGCAAGGCTGGACCCGGAGGACTTGGCCCAGGCGGCAGCTGGCGCCAGCGCCCAGGTGGCAAGCGTGGAAGCCGAGCGGGAGCTGGCTGCGGCCGACCTCAAGCGCTACACCGACCTGCGCGAGAAGAACTTCATCAGCCAGGCGGAGTTCGACCGGCGCGCAAGCGCCTTCACCACGGCGGATGCGCGGCTGCAGGCGGTGCGAGCGCAGTACCGGCAGGCCGCCAACCAGACTGCCTACGCCACCCTCACGGCGGATACGGCGGGCGTGATCACCGCCATCGAGGCGGAGGCCGGGCAGGTCGTCGCCGCGGGGCAGACGGTCGCGCGGCTCGCGCGGCCCGGCGAGAAGGAGGTGGTGATCGCCGTACCGGAATCGCAGCACGCCCGCCTCGAGCGCGCCAGGGATTTCACTGTTTCCCTCAACGCCCTGCCGGGCAAGACGTGGAAGGGCCGGCTGCGCGAGCTCTCGCCGGTGGCCGACCCGGTGACGCGCACTTACGCCGCGCGCATCACCGTGCTCGGCGCCGGAGAGGACGTCGATCTCGGCATGAGCGCCCGCGTCGCCGTGGCGGACCTCGAGGCGCAGGCCGGCGTGGAGCTGCCGATCGCCGCGCTCTACTCGCGCGGGGATACGCCACAAGTCTGGCTGGTGAATGCGGACAACACCGTGCGCCTGGCGCCGGTGACCACGCGTGGCGTGTCGGGCGAGCGCGTGGTGGTGGCCTCGGGCCTCGCGCCGGGCGACCGGGTGGTGACTGCCGGCGCGCAGCTGCTGCGCGCGGGGCAGCGCGTGCGCCCGATGGCGAACGGCCAGTAGCGGCAAGCCGCCATGCATGCCTCGCGCTTCAACCTCTCCGCGCTCGCGCTCAAGCACCGCGAGCTGACGCTGTTCTTCCTGGTGATCGTGGCGCTCGGCGGCGTGGCCGCGTTCTTCCAGCTCGGCCAGCGCGAAGACCCCGACTTCACCTTCCGCGCCATGGTGATCCGCACGCTGTGGCCCGGCGCCACCGCGGAGCAGGTGGACCGGCAGATCACCGACCGCATCGAGAAGAAGCTGCAGGAGACGCCGTACTACAAGTGGACGCGCAGCCACTCCAAGCCGGGCGAGTCGCTGATCATCCTCGAGCTGCTGGACACCGCCGCGCCGAAGGACGTGCCCGAGATCTGGTACCAGGTGAGGAAGAAGCTCGGCGACATCCGCCACACGCTGCCGCCGGAGGCCCTCGGGCCGTTCTACAACGACGAGTTCGGCGACGTATTCGGCTCGCTGTACGCCTTCACGGCGGACGGCTTCACGCTCTCGGAGCTGCGCGACTACGTCGAACGCGTGCGCCAGGAGCTGCTGCGCCTGCCGAACGTCGCCAAGATCGAGCTGGTCGGCGTGCAGGACGACAGGATCTTCGTCGAGCTCTCGAGCAAGAAGCTCGCCTCGCTCGGCATCGATCCGCAAGCGATCGGCCAGGCGCTCGCGGCGCAAAACGCGCTGGTGGCGCCTGGCAGCGTCGAGACGCGCGAATCGTCGGTGGCGCTGCGCGTCACGGGCCAGCTCGATTCCGTGCGCGCCGTCGAGGACCTGCTGCTGCGCGCCGGCTCGCAGACCTTCCGCCTTGGCGACATCGCGCGCGTGGCGCGCGGCTACGCCGACCCGCCGGTGGCCACCATGCGCTTCCGCGGCCGCGACGCGATCGGCCTTGCGGTGTCGATGACGCGCAAGGGCGACGTGCTCAAGCTCGGCGCCGACCTGAAGCGCGAGATGGCGCGCCTGCGCACGGAGCTGCCGTTGGGCATCGAGTTCGAGCAGGTCTCGGACCAGCCGGCGGTGGTGAAGCAGTCGGTGGGCGAATTCATGCGCGCGCTCGGCGAAGCCGTGGCGATCGTGCTGGCGGTCTCCTTCCTGTCGCTCGGCGTGCGCACCGGCCTGGTGGTGGCGCTGACGATCCCGCTCGTGCTCGCGGCCACCTTCCTCGGCATGCGCTGGTTCGGCATCGACCTGCACCGCATTTCCACCGGGGCGCTGATCATTGCGCTCGGCCTGCTGGTGGACGACGCCATGATCTCGGTGGAGATGATGGCGCGCAAGCTGGAGGAGGGCTGGGACAAGCTGCGCGCGGCGACCTTCGCCTACACCTCGACGGCGTTTCCCATGCTCTCGGGCACGCTGATCACGGTCGCCGGCTTCCTGCCGATCGCCACTGCCCAGTCCACCACCGGCGAATACACCTTCGGCATCTTCGCGGTCACCACCATGGCGCTGCTGATCTCCTGGGTGGCCGCGGTGACGGCGACGCCCTTCATCGGCGCGTGGCTGCTCAAGGAGCACAAGGCCGACGCGCACGACGTGTTCGACACGCGCTTCTACCGGCGGCTGCGCGCCGTGATCGAGTGGTGCATCGCGCACCGCAAGACGGTGCTCGCCGCGACCGCCGGCGCGCTGGTGCTGGGCGCGGCAGGAATGGGCCTCACCGAGAAGCAGTTCTTCCCGTCCTCCAACCGCGTCGAGCTGATGGTCGAGCTGTGGCTGCCCGAGGGCGCCTCGATCCGCGCAAGCGAGCGCGAGGCGCGGCGCGTGGAGGCGCTGCTGGAGAAGAACGCCGACGTCACGAGTACTGTCAGCTACGTCGGCAACGGCTCGCCGCGCTTCTTCCTGTCGCTCGACCAGCACCTTTTCCGCACCAACTTCGCGCAGGTCGTGGTGCTGACGAAGGACATCGCCGCGCGCGAGCGCGTGGTGGCGCTGCTGCGCGAGGCGCTGGCGGCGGATTTCCCCGGCGTGCGCGGCCGCGTGATCCGCGTGCCGCTCGGCCCGCCGGTCAACTACCCGGTGCAGTTCCGCGTGAGCGGCGAGGACCCGGCGCAGTTGAAAGCCATCGCCGAGCGCGTCGCCGAGCGCATGCGCGCCAACCCGCACACGCTGGACGTGCATCCCGACTGGGGCGACAAGGTGCTGGCGCTGCGCGTGGACGTGGACCAGGACAGGGCGCGCGCGCTCGGCGTCTCCTCGGCCAGCGTGTCGCGCTCGGTGGCGAGCGTGGTCAGCGGCACCCCCCTCGGCCAGTACCGCGAGAACGACCGGCTGATCGACGTCGTGCTGCGCGCGCCCGCCGCGGAGCGCGGGCGGCTCGACGCGCTGGGCGAGCTCACCGTGCCCACCGCGAGCGGCCGCTCGGTGCCGCTCGAGCAGGTGGCGCGCATCGGCGAAGTGCTCGAGGAGCCGATCATCTGGCGGCGCAGCCGCGCGCTGACGCTCACCGTGCGCGCCGACATCGTCGACGGCGTGCAGGCGCCCGACGTGACCATGGCGATCGAGCCTGCGCTCGCCGAGCTGCGCGCGCAGCTGCCGCCCGGCTACCGCATCGAGGCGGGTGGCGCCTACGAGGAAAATGCCAAGGCGCAGGAGTCGATCGCCGCCGGCATGCCCTTCGCCGTGGCGCTGATGCTCGCCATGCTGATGCTGCAGCTGAAGAGCTTCTCGCGCACCGTCATGGTGGTGCTCACGGCGCCGCTCGGCATCATCGGCGTGGCGCTGGCGCTGCTCGTCTTCGACCAGCCCTTCGGCTTCGTCGCCATGCTGGGCGCCATCGCGCTCTCCGGCATGATCATGCGCAACACCGTGATCCTGGTGGACCAGATCGAGCAGGACGTTGCCGCGGGGTTGCCGGTGTGGGAGGCGATCCGCGAGGCGACGGTGCGGCGCTTCCGGCCGATCGCGCTCACCGCGGCGGCGGCGGTGCTGGCGATGATCCCGCTCACCCGCAGCGTGCTGTGGGGCCCGATGGCCTACACGATCATGGGAGGGCTGATCGTCGCCACCGTGCTCACGCTGCTTTTCGTGCCCGCGCTGTACGCGGCGTGGTTCCGCGTGCGGGCGCCCTCTGCCTCCGTCAGGCGGACCTCGGCCGCTGCGCCGATTTTGGCCGGAACGCCTTGACCAGCGCCTCGTCGGTCTCGATGTAGGGACCGCCGATCAGGTCGATGCAGTAGGGCACCGCGGCGAACACGCCATCCAGCGTCTCCTTGATCGCCTTGGGCTGGCCGGGCAGGTTGAGGATCAGCGCCTGCTTGCGGATCACCGCCACCTGGCGCGAGAGGATCGCGGTGGGCACGTACTTGAGGCTCACCGCGCGCATCTGCTCGCCAAAGCCCGGCATCACCTTGTCGGCGACTGCGAGCGTCGCCTCGGGCGTGACGTCGCGCGGCGCGGGCCCCGTGCCGCCGGTGGTGAGCACCAGGTGGCAACCCTTCACGTCCACCAGCTCGACCAGCGCCGCCTCGATCACCGGCTGCTCATCGGGGATCAGACGCTCCTCGAAGGCGATGGCCGGCGAGCGGATCACCTGGCTGAGCCAGGCCTTCAGCGAGGGAATGCCTTCGTCCTTGTAGACGCCGCCCGAGGCGCGGTCGCTCGCCGAGACCAGCCCGACGCGCAGCTCGCTACTCACCGGCGGCCTCGCGGATCGCGCGGAACAGCTCCCGGTAGGCGCGCGGCGGCTTGCCCTCGGCCTGCTCCTTGCGCGCGTTCCTGAGCAGCGCGCGCAGCTGCTGCAGGTCGGCGGCCGCGTGCTCGCGCGCAAACTCGGTGAGCGCGGCATCGTTTTCCAGGAGGCGCGCGCGCCAGTGCTCGAGGCGCTGGTGGCGCGCGCGCTCGGCGGCCGAGCCGCCCGCCACTGCGGCGAGTTGCGCGCGGATCGGCTGCGCATCGAGCTCGCGCATCAGCCGCCCGATGAACTGCAGCTGGCGGCGCTTCGCGCCATGGCTGGACATGCGCCGCGCCTCGCGCACCGCCTGCGCCAGCTCCTCGGGCAGCGTCATCGCCTCCAGGTGCGCGCTGGACAGCCCGATGAGCGCGGCGCCGAGCTTCTGCAGCTCGTGCATCTCCTGCTTCTTCTTCGTCTTGCTGGGAATTTCCTCGTGCATCGCGCTGCTATCATAGCGCGCCATGAAAAGCGGCGGCCGCTTCGGCTACGCGAGCGGCGAGCTGCGACAGTTCGCCGCCGATGTGCTCGCGCACGCGCGGCGCCTCGGCGCGAGCGCCTGCGAGTGCGACGTCTCCGAGGGCCACGGCCTGTCGGTGACGGTGCGCAAGGGCGCGGTGGATACGATCGAGCACAACCGCGACAAGGGCATCGGCGTCACCGTCTACGTGGGCGAGCGGCCCGGCGCGCGCCGCGGCCACGCGAGCACCTCCGACTTCTCGCCCGCCGCGCTCGAGCGCACGGTGCAGGCCGCGCTCGCCATCGCGCGGCACACGGCGCCGGACGATTGCGCCGGCCCGCCCGAGGCGGAGCTGCTGGCGCGCGAGACGCCCGACCTCGACCTCTATCACCCCTGGGCCCTCGAGGTGGACGAGGCGATCGGCATCGCGCGCCGCTGCGAGGCGGCGGCCTTCGCGCTGTCGCCGAAGGTGCGCAAGTCCGAGGGGGCCACCGTGTCGGCGCAGCACGCGCAATTCGTGTTCGCCAACAGCCTGGGCTTCATGGGCGGCTTCCCGACCTCACGGCATTCTCTGTCGCTCTCGGTGATTGCCGAGGACCGCGGCGGCATGCAGCGCGACGACTGGTACAGCGAGGCGCGGCTGCCGGGCCGGCTCGCGCGCCCCGAAGCGCTCGGCCGCTACGCGGGAGAGCGCGCGCTCGCGCGGCTGGGCGCGCGCCGCATCGGCACGCGCCAGGCGCCGGTGCTGTTCGAGGCGCCGCTTGCCGCCGGGCTGCTGGGCAGCTTCGTGTCGGCCGCGAGCGGCGGCAACCTGTACCGCAAGGCGAGCTTCCTCGCCGATGCCCTCGGCCGCCAGGTGTTCGCGCGCGGCATCCACCTGGAGGAGCGGCCGCACGAGCCGCGCGCGCTCGCCAGCTCCCCCTTCGACGAAGAGGGCGTCGCCACGCAGGCGCGCAGCGTGGTGCGCGACGGCGTGCTGCGGGGCTATTTCCTTGGCTGCTACTCGGCGCGCAAGCTCGGACTGCGCAGCACGGGCAGCGCGGGCGGTAACCACAACCTGGTGCTGGAGTCCCGCGGGCCGGATTTCCGCGGCATGCTGCGCGAGCTCGGCCGGGGGCTGCTGGTCACCGAGCTGCTCGGGCACGGGGTGAACCTCGTGACGGGCGACTACTCGCGCGGCGCGGCGGGCTACTGGGTCGAGGGCGGGGAGATCGCCTTCCCCGTGGAGGAGATCACCATTGCGGGCAACCTCAAGGACATGTTCCTGGGCATCGCGGCGGTGGGAAGCGACACGGTGGTGCGCGGCTCGCGCACCTGCGGCTCGATCCTGGTGCAGAATATGACCATCGCCGGGGAATAGGCCCGCGCGAACCCGCGGCCCGGGCCGCGGTCCAACCGGCACGGACATTGCATGACACCGGCCATGCTTACGACCCTCAAGCCCCAGCCAGAACCGGCGCCCGAGCACGAGCACCCGTTCGTCGCCTGGGTCGCGGTGATCGCGATCGTCGCGGCCATCTTCGCCATCGCCTGGGCGCGCGTTGCCGTGCACGGCACCAGCGACCTCGAGGCTGCATTGTCCGACGAACCTGCATCCCAGGCGGAGCAGACCGCGCCAGCGTCGGCCCAGCGCGACAGGTCGGTGCAGGACGAGCAGGTGGACGACGCCGTCGCCGCCAGCCGCTGGGCCACGGCCTTTTCGCCCTGATCTGCGCGCTCTCGAGCTGAGCGCTTCGCCGCGCCTGGCGTTCGGGCATAATCGGCGCGCGCCGTTCCTACTGGACCCGCCATGCGTGCTCTCCTGCTGTCGATTGGCCTGCTGGTTGCCGGCTCCGCGGCCGCGCTCGATGGCGCGACGCTTGCGCAGATCGCGCGCGGCGATCGCACGCCCGATGTCATCTTCGTACCCACGCCGCAGGAGGTCGTGGAGGACATGCTGCGCCTCGCCAACGTGAAGAAAAGCGACGTGCTCTACGACCTCGGCTCGGGCGACGGGCGCATCCCCGTGACTGCGGCCAGGCTCTACGGCGTGCGCGCTGTCGGCATCGACATCGACCCGGAGCGCATCCGCGAAGCGCGGGAGAACGCGAAGCGCAACGGCGTGGAGCACCTCGTGCAGTTCCGCCAGCAGGACCTGTTCGAGGCGGATTTCCGGGACGCGTCGGTGGTGACGCTCTACTTGCTCCCCGACCTCAACCTCAAGCTGATGCCGCGCCTGCTCGCGGAGCTGAGGCCCGGCACGCGCATCGTCTCGCACCAGTTCGACATGGGCGACTGGAAGCCGGCGAAGAAGCTCGAAGCCGACGGCCGCACCGTGTACTTCTGGGTGGTGCCCGAGCGCAGGAAGGCGCAACCGTGAAGAGCGCTGCCGCGCCGCTGCGCATCGAGGTGGTCTCCGACGTGGTGTGCCCCTGGTGCTACATCGGCAAGCGCCGGCTGCAAAAGGCGCTCGCGCTGGTCGACGGGGAAATCGCGCCGCAGCTCACCTGGCTGCCGTTCCAGCTCAACCCCGACATGCCCGTGGCAGGGATGCCGCGCGCCGAGTATCG
This sequence comes from Burkholderiales bacterium, assembly GCA_036390555.1. GTDB lineage: Bacteria > Pseudomonadota > Gammaproteobacteria > Burkholderiales > SG8-39 > JAABQT01. The sequence goes on from DASWBP010000330.1 coordinate 15,031, forward strand.
ACGGGCGAAGTTCGGCTCGCTGGAGCGCAGCCGGCAGCTGGACGCGCGCGTCGCGGCCGAGGGCCGCAGCGAAGGCATCGCGTTTGCGCTCGAGCGCATCGAGCGCACGCCGAACACCTTTGCCGCGCACCAGCTGATCGATCTCGCGCAGGAAACGGGTGCGGGAGGCGCGGTCGTGGACGCGCTGTTCCGCGCCTACTTCGAGGAGGCGCGCGACGTGGGCGACCGTGGCGTGCTGCTCAAGATTGCCGAGGCCGCGGGGCTTGCGCGGGCTCAGGTAGAGGCGCGCTGGGCGGATGCCGCCGAGGCGCGTCGCGTCGCGGCGCTGGAAGAGGGCATGAAGGCGCTCGGCATCAGCGGCGTGCCGGCTTTCATCTTCGACCGGAAGTTCGGCGTCTCGGGAGCGCAGCCGCCCGAGGCGCTTGCCGAGGCGATGCGCGAGGCCGCCGCGACGCGGACCGCAGCTGCCTAGGCCGTAAAGTCCAGCCGGTCGTCGCGCAGCACGCCGTAGATGCGGATGGCGGGCCGGTGGTGCAGCTCCAGCGGCGGCAGCGGCTCGGCATCGAGCTCGAGCTCCGAGACCGATACCACGCCCATCACCGCGTCCGACAGCACCAGCTCGCCCGCGCGCGCGCGGTGCACCAGCCGCTCGGTGATGCTCACGCAGTCGCCCAGCACCGCCTGGCCGCGCCGCGACGCGGGACCGGCTTCGCCCACCACCACCGGTCCGTGGTGCATGCCGGCGGCGACGGCCGCGCGCAGACCGTAGTCGCGTTCCCAGGCCTGCGCCACGGCGTCGAAATCGCCGAACAGCTGCTGCGCGGCACGCACGGCGGCACGCGCCTGCTCGGGCGCCTGGCCTTTGCGGAAGGCGGCCATCAGCGAATCGTTGTGCACTTCCAGGGTCTCGCCGCCGTGCGCCTGCACGGCGCGCGCGGCGCACTCGAAGAACTGGTCGACGAGCGCCAGCACGCGATCGGGCTCGAGCATCTCGGACATGCGCGTGAAATTGCGCAGCTCGGCGAACAGCACCACCGCATCCACGCGCACCGACGTCTGGCGGCTCTGCTTGCTGTTCATGACCGCTGCTGCCTGCGCTCCCATGCCTGGCTCCCCGTGCAAGGCGATGCGGCCATGCTAGGCAGGGCGCCCGCGGCCGTGGAGGAAATAGTTCCGCCCGGCGGGCCAGGGCGGCCCAGGGCGGGACGGGCGGCGCGCCATGGCGGACGGGCGGACGCGGGCGCAGCTCAGAGGCTTTACCTAGCCGAAGAGCACGATCAGCGCCACCGCGCAGACGACCAGCGACCCCGCGGCGAGGAAAGCAAGCGAGGCGTCGGAGACCGTGGGCAGGTCGGGGTCGCGCGGCACGGGCTCGGGAAGGTGCTCCTCGTGCACCTCGGCCGGCGCGCCATGCAGCGCGGCCACCTTCTCGTTGAATGCGGCGAAGAAATCTGTGGCGATCTTCCTCGCCGCCGCGTCCACCAGGCGCGAGCCGATCTGTGCCAGCTTGCCGCCGACGCTCGCCTTCACCTGGTAGCTGAGCTTCGTGCCATCCCCGTCGGGCGCCAGCTGAACCTGCGCGGAGCCCTTGCCGAATCCGGCCGCGCCGCCCTGGCCCTCGAAGGCGATGGCGTAGGAATGCGGGGGCATCAGGTCCGAGAGCGCGAGCTTGCCCTTGAACTTGGCGCTCACCGGCCCCACGCGCGCCACCATCAGCACCTGGTACTCGTTCTGCGCGAGCAGGTCGATCGATTCGCAGCCGGGCACGCAGGCCTTGAGGATCTCCGGGTCGTTGAGCGCGGCCCAGGTGTCGTCCTGCGACGCCGGGATGCGCTCCTCGCCGCTCATTTCCATTTGTTCTTCTCCGTCTTGCGCGCCAGCGGCCGGCCAAGCGTGTGCGCCAGGTCGACCAGGCTCTTGAGATTATGCACCGGCAGGAAGAGGTCCACATGCGGCAGCATGGCGCGCACGCCCGCGGGCTTGGCTTCGAAGCGCTCGTAGCGCAACAAGGGGTTGAGCCACACCAGGAACCTGCAGGACTTGGCCAGGCGCTCCATCTCCTCGCCGAGGCCTTCGCCCGCCTCGCGGTCCAGACCGTCCGACACGAGCAGCACGCAGGCGTTCTGCCCCAGCAGCCTGCGGCCCCAGCGCCAGTTGAACTCGCGCAGGCACACGCCGATGCGCGTGCCGCCCGACCAGTCCTTGATGGCGTCGGCGACGCGCGTCATCGCCACATCCACGTCGCGGTGGCGCAGCTGGCGCGTGATGTTGGTGAGGCGCGTGCCGAAGACGAAGGTGTGCACGCGGTCGCGGTCGTTGGTGAGCGCGTGCAGGAAGTGCAGAAACATGCGCGCGTAGGGGTTCATCGAGCCGGAGATGTCGCACAGCACGACCAGCGGCGGATGCACTTCCACCGGCCGCGCGCGCACCAGCGGGATCACGTCGCCGCCCTCGCGCAGGCTCTCGCGCAGCGTGGCGCGCAGGTGCACGCGCGCGCCGCGTGCGTCGGGCGCGTGGCGACGCGTGCGGATCACCGGCAGCGGCAGGCGCAGCTGGCGGATCATCTTCTTCGCCTCGGCCAGCTCCGCCGCCGACATGCTGTCGAAGTCCATGCGCTGCAGCACCTCGCGCGAGGAGAAGGTGAGCTTCGCGTCCATCTCCACCTTTTGCTCCTGGCGCTCCTCCTCGGGCTTCTTCTGCCCGAAGAGCGCGTCGGTGAGGCGCTGGCTCTGCTGCTCCTCGGGCTTGGGGGTGCGCCCGTAGGTCTTCGGCAGCAGCAGCTGCATCATTTTCTCGGTGAGCTTGGGGTCGCGCCAGAACAGGCGAAACGCCTGGTCGAACACCGGGCGCTGCTCCTCGCGCGAGAGCAGCACCGCCGACATGGTCCAGTACCAGTCGTCGCGCCGCTCCGTGCCGGCGATCTCGAGCGCCTTCACGCAGTCGATGACGCGGTCCGGGCCCACGCGCATGCCCGCAGCGCGCAGCAGCCGCGCGAAGTGCATGACGTTCTCTACGAGCTTGCCGCGCGAGCCGGCGGCGTCGAGTGCCGGCAGCATTTCAGTGCGCCGGCACGGCGCGGCGGTCGGCCGCGAGCGGGCACTCGCGGGCGAGCTTGTGCACGCGCCGCGCCGCGACCACCACGTGCTCGTTGACGAAGCGCTCGTGGTTGCGCTCGACGTGATCCAGCCGGTAGAGGTAGTTGACCATCATGCCCGCCGAGCGCCTGATTCCCGGAGGGGAGTTGTCTCCCATCCAGTTCAACCGCTCCAGCGACGCGCCGTTGCCGAGATGGAAGCGCGACACCGCGTCGAGCGGCTCACGGCCGTGCTTTGCATAAAGCAGGTAGTAGGCGCACAAAGTCAGCAGCAGGTGGCGCAGGCCCTCGTCGGGCGCCTGCTGCCAGGCCGGTCCGTCCAGCCGGGCGAGCAGGGCGAGCCGAGCCTCTCCAGACGGGCCGGCCGCGATTCTGCCGCGCACGCCGTCCAGCCACGTGCGAAAGCCCGGGATCGGAGACAAGGTGGCGAATGCGCGCAGCCGCGGGAATTCCTGCTTGAGGTCCTCGGCGACCTGCTTGATGAGGAAGTTGCCGAAAGAGACGCCGCGCAGCCCTTCCTGGCAGTTGGTGATCGAATAGAAGATCGCGCAGCGGGCGCTGCGCGGATCCGCGACCGGCACGTCGGGCGCGAGCAGCGACTGCACTTCGCCGCTGACGCGGCGCGTGAGCGCGACCTCGATGAAGATGAGCGGCTCGTCCGGCAGGGACGGGTGGAAGAAGGCGAAGCAGCGCCGGTCCGCCTGCAGGCGACGCCGCAGATCCGGCCAGCCCTGGATCGCGTGCACCGCCTCGTAGGCGATGAGCTTCTCGAGCAGCAGCGCCGGCGTACGCCAGTCGATGCGCTCCATGCGCAGGAAGCCGCGGTTGAACCAGGAGCGCAGCAGGTGCAGAAGGTCCGCGTCGACCGACTGCCACGCGGGGTGCTCCGGCAGCCCGTGGAGCAGGTGCCGGCGCAATTCCACCAGCGCCGCCGTGCCGCCGGGGGCGAAATTGAGCCGCCGGAACAGCTCCTGCCGCACTGGCTCGAC
>DASWBP010000331.1:0-1826 GCA_036390555.1 Burkholderiales bacterium
ACCCATGATCTCCGACAGGCCGTAGACGTCGAAGGCGCGCAGCCCGAGCCGCGCCTGCACCTCGGCGCGCATCGCGGCGCTCCACGGTTCGGCGCCGAACAGGCCGTACGCGAGGCGGCCCTGCCGCTCCAGGTCGATGCCCTGCTGCTCGGCCACCTCGGCGATCGCGAGTGCGTACGACGGCGTGGCACACAGGACCTTGGCGCCGAAGTCGATCATCAGCGCGACTTGGCGCTCGGTGCCGCCGCCCGACAGCGGCACCACCGGGCAGCCGAGGCGTTCGGCGCCCGCGTGCGCGCCGAGCCCGCCGGTGAACAGGCCGTAGCCGTAGGCGTTGTGCACCAGGTCGCCGGGACGGATGCCGACGCCGAACATCGAGCGCGCCATCAGATCGGCCCAGCGGTCGAGGTCGCCCGCGGTGTAGCCGACGACGGTGGGCTTGCCGGTGGTGCCGGAGGAAGCGTGCAGGCGCGCGAGCTGCTCGCGCGGCCGCGCGAACATGCCGAAGGGATAGTGCTCGCGCAGGTCGCTCTTCAGCGTGAAGGGCAGCTTGCGCACGTCCTCGAGCGTCTTGATGTCCTGCGGGCGCACGCCGAGCTCGCGCATGCGGTCGCGGTGCAGCGGCACCTTGTCGTAGGCGTTCTTCAGCGTCGCGCGCAGGCGCTGCAGCTGGAGCTTGCGCAGCGCGTCGCGCGAAAGCGTCTCCGCCTCGCGGTCGAAGAAGAAGCGGCGCTTGCTCGCGCGCGCGTGCTCGTGCACTTTCGCGGCGTAGCGCGGTTGCAGCACGGCGGTCATGTCAGGTTCCCTCCCTTTACGCCGCGCACGGGCAGCTGCGGCAGGTTGAAGCCCTGGTTGAGCGAGGCGCGCGTCACCAGGGCGAACTTGAGCCACAGGCCCGTGATGACGACGACGCTGCCGGCCAGCGGCGCGGCGAGCGGCATCCAGTACCCCAGGATGGCCAGCAGCAGGCCGGCCGCGGTGCCGACCTGGGTGAACACGCGGCCCGGCGCGAGGAGCGCGGAGTTCCTGGTGGCGGCGTCGTAGCGCACCCAGGCGAAGGTGCGCAGGATCAGCGCGAGGCCGAACCAGGTGATGAGCAGCGGCGCGGTGGTGAAGAACAGCGCAATGCCCGCGCCTTCGGCGATCCCGGTGCTGATGACGAGCAGCACCACCTGCGGCGCGCGCCACGCCGGGATGCCCTTGGAGGCGTGCAGGATCCTTCCCTGGCAGTAGACGAAGGCGAGCGCGGCGACCCCGGCAAGCGGCAGGAAGGGCTGCGGCTTCCACAGCGCGGCCGCGCCGAAGGCGAAGACCAGCAGCGCGGCGAAGGACTCGCGCGTCATCCACGAGGTGAACGGGTTGAAGAACACGTTGATGGCGCGCAGCTTCTTGCCGATCTCGAGCCACACGGCGCCCAGGCCCGCGGCGATGAGGCCGAGCGAGAGCAGCACCGGCACGGGGCTGTCCGGATAGGCGAGGGCGGTCGCGGCCATCAGCCCCGCGCCCGCGCCGCCGAGCATGAAGTTCGCCGCGGCGCGCGCGTCCCAGTGCTCCTGGATCCAGGCCTTGGGTCCGAAGCTCATCGCGCCTTGTCCCACAGGTAGTAGAAGCGCGGGCCGGTGCCGAGCTCCTCGTGCATGCGGAAGTGCTGGTTCTCGGCGAGCAGCTCCGAGATGTTGCTCGTGGCGTCCGCCACGTCGCCGAAGTGCAGCGCCTTGGCGATGCAGGAATTGACGCAGGCCGGCGTCGCCTCCGGGTCCACGCCGGGCTTCAGGCCCTTTGCCAGGCCCGCGTCGATGCGCTCTACGCAGAACGTGCACTTGGTG
>DASWBP010000332.1:0-5538 GCA_036390555.1 Burkholderiales bacterium
CACGGGCGGCAAGATGGACGTCGCCGGCCGCAAGATCGAGGTGCTCGTCGAGGACGACCAGCTCAAACCGGACGTCTCCAAGCAGAAGGTGACCAAGCTCTACGCCGACGACAAGGTCGACCTCGTCGTCGGCACCACGTCGAGCGCCGCCGCCCTCGCCGTCCTTCCGGTGGCGCAGGAGTTCAAGAAGCTCCTCGTCGTCGAGCCGGCGGTGGCCGACAGCATCACCGGCGAGCACTGGAACCGCTACGTCTTCCGCACCGGCCGCAGCTCGGGCCAGGACGCCATCGCCAATGCGCTCGCCGTCGCCAGGCCCGGCGTGTCCATCGCCACCATCGCCCAGGACTACGCCTTCGGCAAGGACGGCGTCGCCGCCTACAAGGCCGTGGTCGAGAAGTACGGTGCCAAGATCGTGCACGAGGAGTACGCGCCCGTGCAGGCCACCGACTTCACCGCGCCCATCCAGAAGATCATCGGCGCCCTCAAGGACAAGCCGGGGCCCAAGTATGTCTTCGTGATCTGGGCCGGCAAGGGCGGCCCGTTCCCGCAGCTCGTGGCGAACCGGCTGGACAAGTTCGGGATCACGCTCACGAGCGGCAGCAACGTGCTCGACGTGCTCAAGGCGATGAAGGCGCAGGGGCTCGAGGGCATGGTGGGCGGCGCCTACTACTACCACGAGATCCCGAAGAACCCGGTCAACGACTGGCTCGTGAGGGAGCACCAGAAGCGCTTCAACGAGCCGCCCGATTTCTTCACCTGCGGCGGCTTCGCGGTGGCCATGGCCGTCCTCGCCGGCATCCAGAAGGCGGGCGGCACCGACACCGAGAAGCTCATCGCGGCCATGGAGGGCATGGAGTTCCAGACGCCGAAAGGCAAGATGACCTTCCGCAAGGAAGACCACCAGGCGCTGCAGACGATGTACCACTTCCGCATCAAGAAGAGCCAGGCGAACGAGTGGGACTTGCTCGAGCTGGTGCGCGAGATCCCGGCCTCGCAGTTGCCGATCCCGGTGCGCGTACCTCGCTGAGCGCACGCCGGCTTTAGGGTGAGCGAGCGCTCACCCTACGCAAGCGGATCTCTGTCCGCCGTGGGCTGCAGCACAACGCCGACCCGCCTGGAACGCGGAGCGCAGGAATGGCCGAGCATCCGGTCCTCGAGACGCACGGGCTGACGATCCGCTTCGGCGGTCATGTCGCCGTGAACGAGGTGTCCTGCGCGTTCGCGCCGGGCACCCTCACCGCGATCGTCGGGCCGAACGGCGCGGGCAAGACCACCTATTTCAACCTGATCTCGGGGCAGCTGAAGGCCAGTGCCGGGCGTGTCTCGCTCTTTGGCGAGGACATCACGCGGCTCGCCGCGCCGCAGCGCACGCACCGCGGCATCGGCCGCGCCTTCCAGCTCACCAACCTGTTTCCGCGCCTCACGGTGCTGGAGAACGTGCGCCTTGCGGTGCAGTCGCGCGCCGGTCTCGGGCGCGATGCCTGGTCGATGTGGGGCCGTCACGTCGAACTGATCGAAAAGGCCGAGCACTTCCTGCACCGCGTGGCGCTCGCCGACAAGCGCGCGCTCGTCGCCTCCACCCTGCCGCACGGCGACCAGCGAAAGCTCGAGGTGGCGATCCTGCTCGCGCTCGAGCCCGACGTCTTCATGTTCGACGAGCCCACCGCCGGCATGAGCGTGGACGAGGTGCCGGTGATCCTCGCGCTCATCGAGCACATCAAGGCGCAGGGCGACAAGACGGTGCTGCTGGTGGAGCACAAGATGGACGTGGTGAGGTCGCTTGCCGACCGCATCATCGTGCTGCACCAGGGCGCGCTCGTCGCCGATGGCGCGCCTGCGGAGGTGATCGCCTCGCCCATCGTGCAGGAAGCCTACCTGGGGGTGGCGCGTGCCTGAGCCGCTGCTCGCGCTTTCCGGCGTCAACACGCACATCGGCCAGTACCACATCCTGCAGGGCGTGGACTTCGCCGTCGAGCGCAACTCGCTCACCATGCTCCGCGGGCGCAACGGCGCGGGCAAGACCACGTGCCTGCGCACCATCATGGGCCTGTGGCGCGCCTCCGCCGGCACGGTGCGCTACGACGGGCGCGACATCACGCGCGCGCCGACGCCCGACATCGCGCGGCAGGGCATTGCCTACGTGCCGGAGAACATGGGCATCTTCGCCGGTCTCACGGTGCAGGAGAACCTGCGGCTCGCGGCTCGCGCGGGCGAGCCGGACGCGAAGCGCCTGGAATGGATCTTCGGTCTGTTCCCGGCGATGAAGACCTTCTGGCACGCGCTTGCCGGCAACCTCTCCGGCGGGCAGAAGCAGATGCTGGCGATCGCACGCGCGATCGTGGAGCCCAGAAAGCTCCTGCTGGTGGACGAGCCGACCAAGGGCCTCGCGCCCGCGATCATCGCCAACATGGTGGAAGCGTTCCGCGAGCTCAAGCGCACCGACACCACGATCCTGGTGGTCGAGCAGAACTTCCACTTCGCGAGGTCGCTGGGCGACGCGGTGGCGGTGATGGACTCGGGCCGCATCGTGCACACCGGGCGCATGGACGCGCTCGCCGCCGACGGCGCCTTGCAGACGCGGCTGCTCGGCCTTTCGCTGGACTCCCACCAGTGACCACGCAAGCCGCCACGCCAGTCGCGTCACCGGTCAGCGCGCGCGCCGCCCTCGACTGGATCCCGCTCGCGCTCGTGCCGCTGCTCGCGCTCGCGGCGCTGCCCCTTGTCGGCAGCGTGCCGACCTGGGTGACGCTCACCGTCGCCGGCCTCGCCATGGGCATGATGATCTTCATGATGGCCTCGGGCCTGACGCTGGTCTTCGGCCTGATGGACGTGATGAACTTCGCGCACGGCATCTTCATCTCGGTGGGCGCCTACGGCGCGGCGACCGTGCTCACGCGCATGCGGCCGCAGATGGAGGCGGGCAGCCTTGCCTCCGACCTCTCGGCGATGGTGCCCGCGGTGCTCGCCGCGATCGCGCTCGCGGGCTTCCTTGGCTGGTTCTTCGAGCGCGTGCTGATCCGTCCGGTGTACGGCGACCACCTGAAGCAGATCCTCATCACCATGGGCGGCCTGATCGTCTTCGAGCAGCTGATCCACGTGGTGTGGGGGCCGGACATCATCCCGCTGCCGCGCCCCGGCGCCATCACCGGCGCCTTCATCCTGGGCGAGGCGGCGATCGAGCGCTATCGCGTGCTCGCGGTCATCGTCGGCGTCGCGGTGTTCGCGGCGATGTGGCTGCTGCTCAACCGCACGAAGATCGGGCTGCTGGTGCGCGCAGGCGTGGAGAACCCGGAGATGGTCGAGTCGCTCGGCTACCGCATCAAGCGCCTGTTCGTCGGCGTGTTCGTCGCCGGCTCGGGGCTCGCGGGCCTGGGCGGCGCGATGTGGGCCATGTACCAGGAGCAGGTCACCGCGCAGATGGGCATGCAGGTGCTGGTGGTGATCTTCATCGTGGTCATCATCGGCGGACTGGGTTCGGTGGGCGGCTGCTTCGTCGGCGCGATGCTCGTGGGCCTCCTGGCGAACTACACGGGCTACCTCGCGCCCAAGCTCGCGCTGGGCTCGAACATCCTGCTGATGGTGCTGATCCTGCTGTGGCGGCCGCGCGGCCTGTATCCGATCGGGAAGGCCTGAGCCCATGCTGACGCGCCTCCTCTCCGGCGACTTGCCGCGCAGCCGCGCGCTCTCCGTGGTGCTGGTCGGGATCCTCTTGGCGCTCGCGCTCGCGCCGTTCATCTTCCCGGGCACGAAGTCGCTCAACGTCGCCGCCAAGGTCGCGGTGTTCGTGCTGCTGGTGGCGAGCTACGACCTGCTGCTCGGCTACACGGGCATCGTGTCCTTCGCGCACACCATGTTCTTCGGCATCGGCGGCTATGGCGTGGGCATCGCCATGGCGAAGATGGGTACCGGCTGGGGCGCACTCGCGGTGGGGATCGTCGCCGCGCTCGCCGTCTCGCTCGCCATCGCGCTCGCCATCGGGCTGCTCTCCTTGCGGGTGCGCGCGATCTTCTTCGCCATGATCACCCTCGCGGTGGCGGCCTTCTTCCAGATCCTCGCCTCGCAGCTCTCGGCCTTCACCGGCGGCGAGGACGGGCTCACCTTCCGGCTGCCCGAGCTGCTGCGCGACCGGCTGGTGTCCTACTACGTGGTGTTTGGCGTCGCGCTCGTGCTGTTCCTCGTACTGCTGCGCGTGGTGAACTCCCCGTTCGGGCGCGTGCTGCTTTCCATCCGCGAGAACGAGTTCCGGTCGGAGGCGCTTGGCTACCGCATCGTCACCTACCGCACCGTGGCCAACTGCCTCGCCGCGCTGGGAGCGACCGTGGCGGGGATCCTCTACGCGGTCTGGCTGCGCTACACCGGGCCGGACACGACGCTGTCCTTCAACATCATGATCGACATCCTGCTGATGGTGGTGATCGGTGGCATGGGCACGCTGTACGGCTCGGTGATCGGTGCGACGCTGTTCGTGGTGGCGCAGAACTACCTGCAGGAACTGATGAAGCACGCGAGCGAGGCGCTCGCCGGCGTGCCGCTGCTGCCAAACCTGCTGCACCCGGACCGGTGGCTGCTGTGGCTCGGGGTGCTCTTCATCCTGTGCGTGTACTACTTCCCGACCGGCATCGTCGGCAAGCTGAGGGCGCCGCGGTGAACTCGCGCTACCTCGCCTGCGAAGGACGCGAGCTGCATTTCATGGAATGGGGCGCGCAGCACCGCGAGGCGGTGATCGCCTGGCACGGCCTCGCGCGCACCGGGCGCGACATGGACGACATCGCCGCGCATCTGGCGCAGCGCTTTCGCGTCATCTGCCCGGACACCATCGGGCGCGGCCTCTCGGAATGGAGCCCGGCGCCGGAGAGGGAATACTGCCTCGCCTTCTACGCGAAGCTCGCCGTGTCGCTGATGGACCAGCTCGGCATCGAGGAAGCGCACTGGCTCGGCACCTCGATGGGCGGCGCGATCGGCTTGCACGCGGCGGCTGGCGCCCTGAAGGGCCGCATCCGGCGCCTGGTGCTGAACGACATCGGCCCCAAGCTGGGCGAGGCGGCATTGGAGCGGATCCGCACCTATGCCGGCAGTCCTGCGCAGTTCGACCGCATGAGCGAGCTCGAGCAGTACTTCCGCACGATCTACAAGCCTTATGGCTGGCTCTCGGAGGAGCAGTGGCGGCGCCTCACCGAGACCTCGGCACGGCGCACGCCCGAGGGCAAGGTGACGCCGCACTACGACCCGAAGATGGTGCTGCAGTTCACGCACCATCCGGACGACTACGACCAGTGGGATGCTTACGACGCGCTCGACATCCCGACGTTGTGCCTCAGGGGAGAGGCATCAGACCTGCTGCTGCCGGACACCGCGGAGGCGATGCGCTCGCGCGGCCCGCGCGCGGTGGTGGTGACGATCCCGGGCTGCGGGCACGCCCCCGCGCTCAACGTCCAGGATCAGTTCGCGCTGGTGGAGAGGTTTCTGAACGGGCGGTAAATTGGGGTCAGACCCCAATTTCGCTTGCGAGCCGGAATTGGGGTCTGACCCCCGGCGTGA
>DASWBP010000333.1:0-5790 GCA_036390555.1 Burkholderiales bacterium
TCGCGCGCTTACCGCGACGGGCGCCTGGGCTCGATCGGCGGCGGCGCCGACGAGGTGATGCTCGGCATCATCTGCAAGTACATGGGCATCCTGCCCTCCAAGCACCTCAAGAAGGACTGAGTGTTCAGGAGCCTCCTCATCGCCAACCGCGGCGAGATCGCGGTGCGTGTCGCGCGCACCGCGCGCCGCATGGGCATCGCCACGGTGGCCGTGTACTCGGACGCCGACCGCGATGCGCCGCACGTGCGCGCGGCCGACACGGCGGTGCACATCGGCACGGCCTCGCCTCGAGAGTCCTATCTCAATATTGCCGCGCTGCTGAAGGCCGAAGCGCATGCGGTGCACCCGGGGTACGGATTTCTGTCGGAGAACCCGGCTTTCGCCGAAGCGGTGATCGCCTCCGGCCGCATCTGGGTCGGGCCGCCGCCCGCGGCGATGCGCGCGCTCGGTGACAAGGCGAACGCCAAGATGCTCGCCGCCAGGGCCGGCGTACCGGTGCTCCCCACCTACGACGGCAAGCCCGAGTTCCCGCTCGTCATCAAGGCGGTCGCGGGCGGCGGCGGGCGCGGCATGCGGCTGGTGCGTTCCGCGAGGGAGCTCGACGAAGCGCTCGCCTCGGCGAAATCGGAGGCGCTGCACGCCTTCGGCGACGATCGTGTGATCCTCGAGCGCGCGATTCTCGCGCCGCGCCACGTGGAAGTGCAGGTCTTCGCGGACGCCATGGGCAACTGCGTGCACCTGGGCGAGCGCGACTGCTCGGTGCAGCGCCGCCACCAGAAGCTCGTCGAGGAGTCGCCCTCGCCCGCCGTGGACGCGAAGCTCCGCGCGAAGCTCGGCGAGGCGGCAGTGGCGGTGGCGCGCGCCGCCGGGTACGTGGGCGCGGGCACGATCGAGTTCCTGCTCGATGAGGCGGGCGGCTTCTGGTTCATCGAGGCGAACGCGCGCCTGCAGGTCGAGCACCCGGTCACCGAGGCAGTGACGGGCCTCGACCTCGTGGAATGGCAACTGCGCGTCGCCGCGGGGGAAGCGCTGCCGCTCGCGCAGAAGGAGATTCGCTTCGACGGACACGCAATCGAGGCGCGCCTGTGCGCCGAGGACCCGGCGCGCAATTTTCTGCCGCAGTCGGGGCGCCTTGCGCTCTGGCAGCCCGCCGCCGGAGTGCGCGTGGACCACGCGCTTGAGAGCGGCATCGAGATCCCGCCGCATTACGACTCGCTCGCGGCGAAGCTGATCGCGCACGGTCGAACCCGCGACGAAGCTCGCGAGACACTCGCTGCCGCGCTCGACACGACGGTCGCGCTCGGCATCCCCACGAACAAGGCCTTCCTCGCCGCAGTGCTGCGCGACCCGGTCTTCGCCGGCCCAGGTGCGACTACTGCGTTCATCGAGGAGCGGCTCGCCGAATGGAAGCCGCCGGCAGCCGACGAGGCGACGGCACGCAGGCTCTACGCGCGGGCCCGCGCCGATGCGGCGGGCTACGGCGAATGGGGAAGCTGGACAAACTTGCGCCGCCCGGAGGCAGCGCCCGCGCCTTCCGCATCCGATGCACACGTGCTCGATCCGGACGGCCACGCACTTCACTTCCAGAGCGACGGCCATTCTTATACTTGGCGCGATGCCACCATGGATCCGCCCGAGCGCGCCGCCGCGGGCTTCGCGGACGGCAGGCTCGCCGCGCCGATGAACGGCCGCGTGGTCGCGGTGCACGCAAAGCCGGGCGATCGCATCGAGGCTGGCCGCGCCCTGGTGGTGCTCGAAGCGATGAAGATGGAGCACACGCTCGCCGCCGCCGCCGCCGTGCGCGTAAAGGCCGTGCACGTCGCCAAGGGCGCGCAGGTGGCACCCGGCAAGCTGCTCATGGAGTTCGAGCCCGTATGACGCGGCCTGCCGCAGCTATGCCCACGCACCTGACGGCGAGCACCACCCTGGCACGCGAGCACGCATGAAGGCACATCCCGCCCTCACTGAAGAGCACGAGGCGTTTCGCGATGCGATGCGCAGGTTCGTCGCGCGCGAGATCACGCCGCACGCGGGTGCCTGGGACGAGGCGGGCGAGTTCCCGCGCGAGCTCTACCGCAAGGCCGCGGCGGCGGGCCTGCTCGGCGTCGGCTTTCCGGAGGAGTACGGCGGCACGCCCGCCGATCTTCTCATGCACGTGGTGCTCTCGGAGGAGATCGCGCTCTGCGGCTCGGGGGGCGTGCACGCGAGCCTCTTCTCGCACCAGATCGGCTCGCCGCCCATCGCCTCGGCCGGCAGCGACGAGCTCAAGCGCCGTGTGCTGCCGGGCGTGCTCGCCGGCGAGAAGATCAGCGCGCTCGCGATCACCGAGCCCTCGGGCGGCTCGGACGTCGCGAATTTGGCGACCCGCGCACGCCGCGAAGGCGCCGACTACGTGGTGAACGGCGAGAAGACCTTCATCACCTCGGGCATGCGCGCCGACTACTACACCGTCGCCGCGCGCACCGGCGGGCCGGGGGCGGACGGCGTGTCGCTGCTGCTGATCGAGCGCGAGCGGCCTGGCTTCACGCGCGCGCCGCTCAAGAAGATGGGCTGGTGGTGCTCGGACACCGCGAGCCTGCACTTCGAGAACGTACGCGTGCCCGCCGCGAACCTGATCGGCGAGGAGAACGCGGGCTTTCGCATCGTCATGCGCAACTTCAACGCCGAGCGGCTCGGCATGTCGGCCGCCGCCGTGGGCTTCGCGCAGGTGTGCCTCGACGATGCGCTTGGCTGGGCGAAGGAGAGGAAGACCTTCGGCAAGCGGCTGGTGGAGCACCAGGCGCTGCGCCACAAGCTGGTGGACATGCAGATGCGCATCCATGCTGCACGCGCGATGGTCTATGACACGGCCTGGAAGCTGACCCTCGTGCCGCGCGACCCGGAGGCGATCGCGCAGCTCGCCATGGCGAAGAACTTCGCCACGCGCGCCATGCAGTTCTGCGCCGACGAGGCGGTGCAGATCCTGGGCGGCGCGGGCTACGTGCGCGGCACGCGCGCCGAGCGCGTCTACCGTGAGGTAAAGGTCATGACCATCGGCGGTGGCGCCGAGGAGATCATGAAGGAACTCGCCGCCAGGCAGCTGGGCTGGAACTGAGGGCGACTCCCGCAGCGCCGCAGACGAGGTCGCACCATGAAGAGCAGGTCGGACTACCAGAAGCTCATCGCGAAGATCATCGCCGACAACATCCCGTTCAACAGGGTGCTCGGCGTGGAGGTCGAGTCCACCGACCCGGCAAAGCCCCAGCTGCGCTTTGCCATGCGCCCCGACCTCATTGGCAACGCACGCCGGGAAATCCTGCATGGCGGCGTGATCGCCGCGGTGCTCGACGTCACGGCCGGCTTCGCCATCATGCTCGCGCTCTACAAGGACGCGTACACCGGCGAAAAGCCGGAGTTCCCCAACATCGGCACCATCGACCTGCGCGTGGACTACCTGCGTCCTGGGCGCGGCAAGCACTTCGTCTCCACCGGCCGCGTCGTGCGCCTCGGCAGCCGCATCGCCGTCACACACATGGAGCTCGCCAACGACGAAGGCGAGCTGATCGCCACGGGGGGCGCGGCGTTCGTCGTCGGCTGACGACTGTACCCTTCTCTGGCGCGCGCCAAGCGCGGGGCGTCGTCGGCGCGCGACGACACGCAGGCTGCGCGTGCGCGACGCTCTGCGCCAGTACGAGGCGATAAGACACGCGGAATAGCGCGTGTCGCGCGGCACCGACGCCTGCGCCGCGCAACAAAATCACACGCTGCGATTTTGCGAGCAATTTGCCGCGAAGTGCGGCGCGATTTGTGCCGCGCGAAGCGACTTTTCACACGGCGCTCGATTGCTGCCGAGCTTTCCGCGCTAACAGAATGTTCACGACTTCTGACGATCGGTTCCAGGGGGAGCCATGACGAAGCGTGCAGACTCGGTCAAGTACATCATCGGCGGCAAGGGCAGCGACAACCTGAAGGGCTCCGCCGGCAACGACGTCATGGTGGGTCGTGCAGGCGACGACGCGATCCAGGGCGGCGCCGGCAGGGATGTCTTGTACGGCGACGACATCTCCGGCGGCAAGTTCTGGGGCTGCAAGTTCGGCGGCTGGCGGCATGGCTGGGGCGCTGGCAACGACTTCCTTGACGGCGGCGCCGGCAGCGACCTGGTCTTCGGCGGCCGTGGCAACGATGTCCTCCAGTACAGCATGGCCGGCAACCTGGGCGCCAGTTTTGCAGACGTCGGCGCGCACGACGTCTATGATGGCGGCAAGGGCTTCGATACGCTGAAGTTGCAGCTGACCCACGGGGAGAACCTTCTGGACTCCGTGCAGGCGGACATCGCCGCCTTCAAGGCGTTCCTTGCCAGCAGGGCCAATCCGCACAGCGAGCACGGCAAGACCTTCCACTTCAAGAGCTTCGATCTCGACGCACGCAATTTCGAGGCACTCAAGGTCGAGCTGGTGAACGCCGCGCCAACCGCCAATGGCGATGCCGCCGCCACCGACGCGGACGTCGTGCTTCGGGTCGCGGCGCCTGGCCTGCTCGCGAACGACACCGATCCGGATCACCTCGACGTGCTCGGCGTGTCGAGCGCCGATGCGACGAGCGCGATGGGTGCGGCGGTCCAGCTCGGCGCGGACGGCGGCCTCAGCTACGACCCGCGCGGCTCGCTCGCGTTGCAGCAGCTCGCCGAAGGCAAGATCGCCGTCGACAGCTTCAGCTACACGATTGCCGACCTCGGCGGCGCGACTGCATCCGCCAGGATGGAGGTCACGGTCACGGGCGTGAACGACCTGCCTGTCGCGATGCCTGACGCGGTGACGCTGCCGCTCGGTAGCGGCAGCGGCGGCGGGCAACCCGAGGTGCGCCTGATCACTTTCGAAGGGGCAACGAATCCCCTCGGCGTGGATGGCTTCAGCTTCTCAGGCTTCAGCATCTTCGACATGTTCGGCGTGGACATGAGCTACATGGCGGCGGCCGGCACGACGAACAACAACGCGGGCGGCGGCTTCGACGCCGACGGCGCCGTCACCCACGTAGACGGCATGGAATTTTCGCTGCTCTCGCTGTCCATCGCCTCCTTCTTCATCGAGCCCATGATCACCATTGCGGGTTACCGCGATGGCGAGGCGGTTGCGGGCGCAGTCAAGACCCTGATGGTGAACGCGGGCTACGCGTCGGTAGGTTTCGATGGGGCCTGGAGCGCCATCGATGAACTGCGCTTCTACGGGCAGACCGATGATGGCTCCCTGGACTACCTGCTTCTCGACAACCTGCAGGTCGCCCTGAACGCAGGCGCTGGCGTCAGCAGCGCGACGGCCGCGCAGGCGGTCGACATCGACGTCCTGGCGAACGACACCGACGTCGATGCCGGCGACGTCCTGGCACTGCTGAGCTTCGACGACACGAGCGCGATGGGGGCCATCATCAGCAAGAATCCGGATGGCACGCTGAAATACGATCCGACCGGCATGGACCTGCCTTTGCTCGCCCCAGGCGAGGCTGCGGTCGACACCTTCGAATACACGGTGGCCGACGGGCATGGCGGCACGGATGTCGCGAGCGTCAGCATCGTGCTACTCGGTGCCGACGGCGCGTCACTGATTGGTGCCCCAGGCGCGCCGGACTCGGACGTGCTCTAGCAGTCTTTCGCCTGATGGGGCGACGCGCAGCCTGACATTTGTACCCCTTGAGAGTCTGGCAAGCGCAGCGGCCAGCTTCAGCTTCGTAAGAATCCGTCGTGTCGTTACCCGTTCGTCTCGTCGGGCTGCATAATCCTCCCGTGTGCGTATCCATCCGTGTGCGCGCCCCGGGGGG
>DASWBP010000334.1:0-12369 GCA_036390555.1 Burkholderiales bacterium
CGCGTCGCGCTGGCGATTGACCCTCACGCGCTCGTTGTAGCGCAGCAGGTGCGGGGAGGTGTAGAGGCCCGTGCGCCGGCCTGAAGCGCGCAGGATGCTTTCAAGGCAGGCGCACACCGAGCCCTTGCCGTTGGTGCCCGCCACCGTGAACACCGGGCATTCGATCGCCACCCGCATGCGCTCGAGGACCGCGCGCACGCGATCCAGGCCCAGCGCGATGGCATCGGGATGCTGGCGCCCGATGAACTGCAGCCAGTCCGCGAGCGTGCGCGCGCTCACGAAGGCTGGTCGACCGCGATCCCCTGTAGCAGGCCGAGGAGCGACGCGAGCTTGTCGCGCAGCTGGCGGCGGTCCACGATCATGTCCACCGCGCCCTTCTCGAGCAGGAACTCGGCGCGCTGGAAACCCTCGGGGAGCTTCTGCCGCACCGTCTGCTCGATGACGCGCGGCCCCGCGAAACCGACCAGCGCCTTGGGCTCGGCGATCACCACATCGCCGATCATCGCGTAGCTCGCCGACACGCCGCCGGTGGTCGGGTCGGTGAGCACTGTCACGAAAGGCAGCCCGCGCGCCGCAAGGTCCGTGAGCGCCGCAGTGGTCTTCGCCATCTGCATGAGCGACAGCAGCCCCTCCTGCATGCGCGCGCCGCCGCTCGCGGTGACGGCGATGAACGGCAGCTTCTGCTCGATCGCCACGCGCACGCCGCGCACGAAGCGCTCGCCGAGCACCGAGCCCATGGTGCCGGCCATGAAATCGAACTCGTGAACCGCGACCACCACGCCGATCTGCTTGATCGACCCCTGCATGACGATCAGCGCCTCGGATTCCGAGGACTCCGCCTCGGCCTCCGCGAGGCGCTCGGTGTACTTCTTCGAGTCCTTGAACTTCAGGCTGTCCACCGGCAGTACCTCGACGCCGATCTCGAAGCGGCCGTCCGTGTCGAGCAGCGCATCGAGGCGCGCGCGCGCGTTGATGCGCTGGTGGAAGCCGCACTTCGGGCAGACGCTAAGGTTCTTCTCCAGGTCGGTGCTGTAGAGCACCGCGTCGCACGCCGGGCACTTCGTCCACAGGCCTTCCGGCACCGCGCGCTTGGGGCCGGAGCTGCGCTGGATCTTGGGAGGCAGCAGCTTCTGGAGCCAGCTCATGCGTCGAGCGCCTCGCGGATAGGGCGCAACAGCGCCTTGACGCGTGCCACCGCCTGGCCGGCGCCGGCGTCCTCGATTTCCTGGATGATGCGGCTGCCGATCACGACCGCGTCCGCAGTCTGCGCCACACGGCGCGCCGACTCCGCATCGCGGATGCCGAAGCCGACGCCGATCGGCAGCTGCGTTGCGGCCCGGATCTTCGGGATATGTGCGGCCACGTCGGCGAGGTCGATGTGGCCGGCGCCCGTCACGCCGCGCAGCGACACGTAATACAAGTAGCCGCTGCCGACGCGCGCCACTTCCTGGATGCGTTGGTCGGTCGAGGTTGGCGCGAGCAGGAAGATCGGGTCAATGCCCGCCTGCCTCGCGCGCGCGGCGAATTGCTCGCACTCCTCGGGCGGGTAGTCAACGACGATGACGCCGTCCACGCCCGCGTCTTTCGCCGCAGCCACGAATTTCTCGACGCCCATGGCCTCGATCGGATTGGCGTAGCCCATCAGCACCACTGGCGTCTGTGAGTTGTGGTGGCGAAAATCGCGCACCAGCCCCAGCACATCGGCGAGGCTCACGCCCTGCTTGAGCGCCCGTTCGGAGGAACGCTGATTCACGGGGCCGTCGGCCATCGGGTCCGAAAATGGCACCCCCAGCTCGAGGATGTCGCATCCCGCCTCGACCAGCCCGCGCATCAATGGCACCGTGAGCGCCGGCGAAGGATCACCGGCCGTGATGTAGGGGATCAGCGCCTTGCGCTTGGCTTTGCGCAGCGTCTCGAAGCGGGCCTGGATGCGCGACACGGTCGGCGCTGGCCGGCTAGAGCTTGAGGCCTGCACGCTCGGCGACGGTGTGCATGTCCTTGTCGCCGCGGCCGGAGAGGTTGACGAGCAGGATACGGTCTTTCGCCATTTGCGGCGCGATCTTGGCCGCGTAGGCCACCGCGTGCGCCGATTCCAGCGCCGGAATGATGCCTTCGTAATGGCACAGGTCGCTGAAAGCCTGCAGCGCCTCGGCATCGGTGACCGCCACGTACTCAGCGCGCCCCGCGTCCTTCAGCCACGCATGCTCGGGCCCCACGCCCGGGTAGTCGAGGCCTGCGGATACCGAATGCGTCTCGATGATCTGGCCGTTCGCGTCCTGCAGGAGGTAGGTGCGGTTGCCGTGCAGCACGCCGGGGCGGCCCGCGCACAATGACGCCGCGTGCTTGCCCGTGGCAAGCCCCTCGCCCGCGGCCTCCACGCCGATAAGGCGCACGCCTTCGATCTCGAGGTAGGGATAGAAGATGCCCATCGCATTCGAGCCGCCGCCCACGCAGGCGATCACCGCATCGGGCTGCCGGCCGGCGAGCTCGGGCATCTGCTGCTTGCACTCCTCGCCGATGACGGACTGGAAGTCGCGCACCATCATGGGGTAGGGATGGGGGCCGGCGACCGTGCCGATGATGTAGAAGGTGTTGTCGACGTTGGTGACCCAGTCGCGCATCGCCTCGTTGAGCGCATCCTTCAACGTCTTGGAGCCGGATTCTACCGGCACCACGCTCGCGCCCAGGAGCTTCATGCGGTAGACGTTCTGCGCCTGGCGCTTGACGTCTTCCGAGCCCATGTACACCACGCACTGCATGCCGTAGCGCGCGGCCACGGTGGCGGTCGCCACGCCGTGCATGCCGGCGCCGGTCTCCGCGATGACGCGCGGCTTGCCCATGCGCCGCGCGAGCAGCGCCTGGCCGATGGTGTTGTTGATCTTGTGCGCGCCGGTGTGGTTGAGGTCCTCGCGCTTGAGGTAGATCTGCGCGCCGCCGAGCATCTCCGACCAGCGCTTGGCGTGGTAGACGGGACTCGGCCGCCCGACGTAGTGCTTCAGCTCGTAGCGGAACTCGACGGCGAAGGCGGGATCCTTGCGCGCCGCCTCGTAGGCGGCGAGCAGCTGGTGCAGCGCATGGGTGAGCGTCTCGGCGACGAACACGCCGCCGTAGGGGCCAAAGTGCCCGCGCGCGTCGGGCAAGTCATGCATCCGCATTCCTGACCTCCGCGATGAACGCGGCGATCCTCGCCGCGTCCTTGATGCCTTTCGCCGATTCCACGCCGCTCGATACGTCCACTGCCCAGGGCCTGACGCGGCGCACCGCAATGGCCACGTTGTCCCTGGTCAGCCCTCCCGATAGCACGAGCGGCCGTTCAAGGTTCTCCGGCACCAGCGACCAGTCGAAGCTCGCGCCGACGCCGCCATACTCCTCCACGTGCGCGTCGAGCAGCCAGCCCGACGCGGAAGAGAATGCGCGCAGGTATTTTAGCAAATCGACCCCCGGCGCCACGCGGCAGGCCTTGACGTAGGGCACGCCGAACTGCGCGCAGAACTCGGGCGTCTCCTCGCCGTGGAATTGCAGCATGGACGGGTGCACGCGGCCGATCACCTGCGCGACCTGCGCGGCGTCGGCGTTCACGAACAGGGCCACCGCCTGCACGAAGGGCGGCAGCGCGTCGCGGATCTCTCGCGCGCGCTCGACGCTGAGGAAGCGCGGGCTGGGCGGGTAGAACACCAGGCCGATGGCGTCCGCGCCCGCGCGCGCCGCCGCCACGCCATCCTGCAGCCGCGTGATGCCGCAGATCTTGACTCGCGTCCTCACGGCAGCACCGGCAGCAGCGACGCGGCGAGCGAGCGCCGCGGCAGGTTCCAGTGCGGCTCGTATTCGACGCGCTCGAGGTAGAGGCCCTCGGCGGCGAAGGTCGGCGCGGCGCGCGCCCGCTCGCGCGAGCGCAGCACCTCGGCGACCCAGTCGGCGGGCTGGCGGCCGGCGCCGACGTAGACCAGCGTGCCGACGATATTGCGCACCATGTGGTGCAGGAAGGCGTTGGCGCGCAGCACGAAGTCGATGCGCTCGCCGCGCGCCTCGATCTCGAGCGAGTGCAGCGTGCGCACCGGCGTCGCCGCCTGGCACTCGGCGGAGCGAAACGCCGAGAAATCCTGCTCGCCCAGGAAATGCCGGGCGCCGGCGCGCATCGCCGGGATGTCGAGCGATGCGTGGAACCAGCCCGCATGGCGCGCGGCGAGCGCCGGGCGCACCGCGCGATTGAGCAACACGTAGCGGTAGGTGCGTGCTCGCGCCGCATAGCGCGCATGGAACTCCCCCGGCACCTCGCGCGCCCATTGCACCGCCACCGAATCGGGCAGCAAGGCGTTCACGCCGCGCACCCAGGCGCTTTCGGGGCGCGCCACACCGACGTCGAAGTGCACCACCTGCTCCAAGGCGTGCACGCCGCGATCGGTGCGTCCCGCGCAGGTGACCCCGACCGGCATACCGGCGATGACACCGAGCGCGGACTGCAGCGTGTCCTGAACGGTACCGCCGCCCGGCTGCGTTTGCCAGCCGAGGAAGCGGCTGCCGTCGTACTCCAGTCCCAGGGCGATACGCATGCGCTTGAAAAGTCGAAGCCACGGGTCACGGCGCATCGCGCGCCGCCGCCGTGGCTTCGGGGGTCAGGAGGCGCTAGCCGAGCTTCGCGAGCATCTGCTTCGCCTGCCCCTGTTGGGCGGCGTCGCCTTCTCTCACCACTTCGTTCAGCAACTCGCGCGCGCCGTCCTTGTCTCCCATTTCCTCATAGGCCTTGGCAAGGTCGAGCTTGGTTGCGACCTCCTGCCATTTCGGATCGGCTCCCGAAGGCGCCGCGGGCGCCGCGCCCGGAGCGCCGAGGTCGAGCGTGATCGACGACAGGTCCATTGCCGGCACGGCGGGTTCCGTAGTGTCGGGCTTCGCTTCTTCACCGCCCAGGTTCAGGTCGAAATCGAGGCCGCCGCTGGAGGGGGCCGGGACGGCGGCCGCGGGGGCCGCTGGCGCAGGTGCCGCAGGAGCCGTGCCGGGCAGCTCGAAATTGAGAGCGGTGGTATCCGCGCCCACTTTCGCCGCCGGCGCGGAGGTCCCGAGGTCGAAGTCCAGCCCGCCGGAAGCCGCCTTGGTCTCTTCCGCGTCGATGATCAGAGTGCCGCCAGGCGAGAAGTCGCTCTTCTCACTGGCAGGCACCGACGCGCTGCCCAGGTCGAGGTCGAGCGCCGCCGCGGCCGCTGCGTTGCTGCCGACGGACTGCCCGCCGATATCGAAGTCCACCGAGGGTGCGGCCGCCGCCGCCGCGACGGCCGGCACGACCGGCGCGGCTACCGCGCCACCACCGCCGTACAGGCCGTTGCCCGGATCGATGCTGCGTCCAAGCGCCGCCGCCTTGTCCCAGTCGGGACCCGCGCCATTGGTCAAGTTCTTGACTTTGAGCGCCGATTGCTCGAACGACCGCGCATCGCGCCGGCTGGCGTAGATCTCGAGGAGCTTGACATGCACCGGGATGCGGTTCGCGTCCTTCTGCAGCGCCTCCTTGAGGATCTCCTCGGCCTGAGCGTCGCGCCCATACGCCATGTAGACGTCCGCTTCGGCGATCGGATCGACGTCGTCGGTCTCCATGCCGCCGACCGCGGATTGGCTGACCGAGGCCTGGGAGACGCTCGAGGGGCCGCTTACGGGGGGCGTGGAGGCCGCAGCCGCAGCCGCCGGGGCGCTCGCGGCGCCCATGACGCTGTCCTGGAACTTATTTACGGATTTTTTTTTACGCTGCCAGGCCCAGGCGCCGTAACCGATGAGGAGCAGTAGTACGCCGCCCAATCCGCCGAGCGCCACCGGATTGTCGAGGAACTCATCGACAAGGCTCGGCTCAGGCGGAGGCGGTGGCGCCGGCTTGGGCTTCGCCGGCGCGGGCTTTGGGGCAGGCTTGGGCGCCTCGGCGAGGGGCTTTGGCGCTTCAGGCGCAGGCTTCGGCGCCTCTGCAGCGGGCTTCGGCGCCTCTGCCACTGGCTTGGGCGCTTCGGCAACCGGCTTGACGGGCGCTACGGGCGCCGGCGCGGCAGGCTTGGCCTCAGGCGCTTTGGCCACGGGCGCGGGCGCAGGCGCCGGCTTGGCGCCGGCCTTCTTCTCGAGCTCGGCGAGCTGCTGGCTCTTGATCTCCATCAGCTTTTGCAGATCGGCGACGTTCTTCTCCAGTTCGGCGGTGCGCGCCTGGGCTTCCTTCAGTGCACGCTCGCGTGCCGCGAGGTCGTCCTCGCGCGCTGCGCGCGCCGCGGGGGCGCCAGGCTTCTTGGCGTCCGCGCGCGACAACTTCAGCTGGTCCTTGGCCTCGGCCGGCTTGGGCTCGGCCGGCTGCGGCGTGATCTGTCCCGCACCCGCGCGCTCCGCCGGCGGGCTCGCGGCCTGCATTCCAGCCACCGTGGCCGCGACCTGCATGCGGTACTCGGCGAAATCCGCCATCTGCACGCTGATCAGGCGGTTCGCGTCCGCGGGTTCGACCGCCTCGATCGCCTCGCGGTCGGGAATGTTCAGGATCTTGCCAGCGCGCACCAAGTTGACGTTGTTGCGGATGAAGGCGTCTTCGTTCGCGCGTTGCAGCGCGATCAGCATCTGGTTGAAGGTAACGCCCTCCGGCTTGTACTGCAGGGCGATGCGCCCGAGCGTGTCGCCCTTCTTCACTTCGTAGGTCGCCTCCTGGGGCGCGGGCTTGGCTGCAGGCTCGGCAGGCGCCGGTGCGGCGGAGATCGGTCGTTCCTCAAGGCGTGGTTCGGGCTTCGCGGCTTCCGCGATCGGTGTCGCGGGCGCCTCGGTTGGCGCGGGTGCAGCGGCGGCTGCAGGCGGCGGCACAGTTGCCTCCGCGGCGGGTGCCACTGGCGCGGCGGGAGGAGCGGGCACAGGAGCAGCTGGCGCAGCGGGCGTAGCCGCCGCAGGCGCCCCAGGCGCCAACGCTGTGGGGGCCTCTGCACGCGGCACGGGCGCGGCGGCCGCGGCCGCAGGCTGCCGCGGAAGGTAATCCGGAGGATCCAGCAGGACGGTGTACTCGCGCACCAGCAGGCCGGTGGCCCAGCGCAGCTCGATCAGGATGTCAAGGAACGGATCGTTGACGGGCTGGCGCGTGGTGACGCGCAGCGTCGGCCGGCCGCCCACCTTGACGATCTCGAATCGCACGCCCGCCAGAGCCGGGCTGAATTCGATGCCCGCCTGCTGGAATGCGTTGGCGGACGCGAGGCGTGCCTCGAGTGAGGACTCCTCGCCGGGCAGCAGCGAAACGATCTCGATTTCGGCGCGCAGAGGCTGACCGAGGAACGACTGGACGCTCAGGCGGCCGAGGCCAGCCGCCTGCGCGAGGAGCGGCAGGCTGAAGGCCACAACCAAGACGAGCCGAAGCACCGCGATCGGTTTAATCACCCCCACCACCCTGAGTCGTTCTTATGCGGCTGAGTACCATAACATCATGACGTTAGGCCTGCAAGCTGAGACTTTTTCTCGGTTTTTTGACCTTGCGCCGCAGTCGGCAAGGAATTTTTCTACCCCCGCACCCCGGCGTCGAGCAGGATCCGCAGCATGCGGCGCAGGGGCTCAGCCGCACCCCATAGCAGCTGGTCCCCGACCGTGAAGGCCGCAAGGTAATCCCCGCCCATCGGCATCTTGCGCAGCCGACCCACCGGTACCGCAAGCTTTCCCGTGACGGCGGCGGGTGTTAGCTCCGCCAGCGTCTCTTCCTTGCGATTGGGCACCACGCGCACCCAGTCGTTGCCTTCCGCAATCATGCCCTCGATCTCGTCGAGCGGCACGTCCCTGCGCAGCTTGATGGTGAGCGCTTGGCTGTGGCAACGCATCGCGCCAACACGCACGCAGATTCCGTCCACCGGGATCGGCCGCTCGCTGCGACCGAGGATCTTGTTGGTCTCCGCCTGCCCTTTCCACTCCTCGCGGCTCTGGCCGTTGCCCAGGTCCTTGTCCACCCAGGGCAACAGGCTCGCGGCAAGCGGATAGCCGAAATGCTCCTTGGAGATCACCCCGTTGCGCAGCGCCTCGGTCACGCGGCGGTCGATGTCGAGCGCGCTGGCAGCCGGATCGGCGAGCGCTGGCTTGGCGGCATCGCCGACCTGCGCCATTTGCTGCGCCAGCTCGCGCATGTTGGCGGCGCCTGCGCCGGAGGCAGCCTGGTAGGTCATGCTCGTCATCCACTCGATGAGATCGCGGCGGAAAAGCCCCGCCATGCCCATCATCATCAGGCTCACCGTGCAGTTGCCGCCGATGTAGTCGCGCACGCCCTTGGCGAGCGCGTTCTCGATCACCGGCATGTTGACCGGATCGAGGATGATCACCGCATCATCCTTCATGCGCAGCGCACTCGCGGCGTCGATCCAGTAGCCCTTCCACCCGGCTGCGCGCAGCTTGGGGTAGACCTCGTTGGTGTAGTCCCCGCCCTGGCAGGCGATGACCACAGGCAGCGCCTTGAGCGCGGCGACGTCGTGCGCGTCCTGCACCGGCCCCGTGTCCTTGCCGATCGCCGGCCCCTTGCCGCCCGCCTGCGACGTGGAGAAGAACTCCGGCTCGATGTGGTCGAAGTCGCGCTCCTCGCGCATGCGCTGCACGAGCACCGACCCCACCATGCCTCGCCAACCGACGATCCCGACTCTCAGCATTGCGACTTCCCTATAGCGCGGCGGCCACCGCGTCGCCCATCTCCGCGGTCCCCGCTTTCTTCAAGCCGACAGTATAGATGTCTGCCGTGCGCAGACCACTGGCGAGCGCCTTGCGCACCGCCGTCTCGACGCGCCCGGCATCGGTCGGGCGCCCCAGCGAGTAGCGCAGCATCATCGCCGCCGACAGGATCGTCGCCAGGGGGTTCGCCACCCCCTTGCCGGCGATGTCGGGCGCCGAGCCGTGGATCGGCTCGTACAGGCCCTTGCCGTTCGCGTCCATCGAGGCCGAGGGCAGCATGCCGATCGAGCCGGTGAGCATCGAGGCCTCGTCGGACAGGATGTCGCCGAACAGGTTGCCCGTCACGATCACGTCGAACTGCTTGGGATTGCGCACCAGCTGCATTGCGCAGTTGTCCACATACATGTGCGTGAGCTCGAGGTCGGGGTAGGCCTTCGCCTCCTCGGTCACCACCTGCTTCCAGAGCTCGGTCGTCTCGAGCACGTTCGCCTTGTCCACGGAGCACACGCGCCGCGAGCGCTTGCGAGCGGCTTCGAAGGCGACGCGCGCGATGCGCCGGATCTCACTCTCGCGGTAGCGCATGGTGTTCACGCCCTCGCGCTCGCCGCCCGCAAGGGTGGAAATCCCGCGCGGCTCGCCGAAGTAGATGTCGCCCGTCAGCTCGCGAACGATCAGGATGTCCAGCCCGCTCACCACTTCCGGCTTGAGCGTCGAGGCCCGCGCCAGCTCGTCGTAGACGAGCGCAGGGCGCAGGTTGGCGAACAGGCCCAGTTCCTTTCTCAGGCGCAGCAGGCCGCGCTCGGGGCGCTTGTCGCGCGGCAGGGCATCGTATTTCGGCCCGCCGATGGCGCCGAACAGGATCGCGTCGGCCTCGCGCGCAAGGCGCAGGGTAGCTTCGGGCAGCGGGTCGCCCGCTGCGTCGTAGCCCGCGCCGCCCACCGGCGCCTCCTGCATCTCCATGGGCAGCTTGAGGCGCTTCAGGACCTTGAGCGCCTCGGCGACGATCTCGGGGCCGATGCCGTCCCCGGGCAACACCGCGATCTTCACGGCGTCACCGGTAGAGCCAGGGCTGCTGCGCGCGCCGGCGCTCCTCGAAGGCGCGGATCTTTTCGGCGTGACGCAGCGTCAGGCCGATCTCGTCCAGGCCGTTCAGCATGCAGTACTTGCGGAAGGGATCGACGTCGAAGCGCATCACCTGCCCACCTTCCGCGGTCGCCACCGTCTGCTGGCCGAGGTCGACGACCAAGCGAAAGCCCGGGAACGCCGCGCTCTCGTGGAACAGGCGGTCGATCTCGGTCTCGGTGAGCGGCACCGGCAGCAGGCCGTTCTTGAAGCAGTTGTTGTAGAAGATGTCGGCGAACGACGGCGCGACCACGCAGCGAAAGCCGTAGTCCATGAGCGCCCAGGGCGCGTGCTCGCGCGAGGAGCCGCAGCCGAAATTCTTGCGCGCGAGCAGGATCTGCGCGCCCTTGAAGCGCGACTGGTTCAACACGAACGCCGGGTCCTTGCGCCAGGCGGCGAACAGCGCGTCGGCGAAGCCCGTGCGCTTGATGGATTTCAGGTATTCCTTCGGGATGATCTGGTCGGTATCGACGTTCGCGCGGTCGAGCGGCGCGACCAGGGCATTCAGTACGGTGAACTTTTCCATAAGGGGGTGCGGGGGAGATCAGCCCCTGCGCGCTATCTCCATTCCCGAACGTCGACGAAATGTCCCGCAATCGCGGCGGCGGCGGCCATGGCGGGGCTTACCAGGTGCGTGCGCCCGCCTTCACCCTGGCGGCCCTCGAAATTGCGGTTAGAGGTAGAGGCGCAGCGCTCGCCCGGTGCGAGCCGGTCCGGATTCATGCCGAGGCACATCGAGCAGCCCGGCTGGCGCCAGTCGAAACCCGCATCGCGGAAGATCTTGTCCAGCCCCTCGCGCTCGGCCTGTGCCTTCACCAGGCCCGAGCCGGGCACCACCAGAGCGTGGCGCACGCTTGCCGCCACGCGCCTGCCCTTGACCACCGCGGCGGCGAGGCGCAGATCCTCGATGCGCGAGTTGGTGCAGGAGCCGATGAAGACCTTGTCCAGCTTGATGTCGGCGATGCGCGTGCCGGGCTTCAAGCCCATGTAGACCAGCGCGCGCTCCATGCCTTCGCGGCGCGAGGCGTCCTTCTCGCGATCCGGATCGGGCACCGCCTCGTCCACCGACACCACCATTTCGGGCGAGGTACCCCAGCTCACCTGCGGCTTGATGGCGCGCGCATCGAGCTTCACCTCGCGGTCGAACTTTGCGTCCGGGTCGCTCCTCAGCGTGCGCCAGTAGACCACCGCCTGCTCCCATTCGGGCCCCGTCGGCGCGAACGGGCGGCCCTTGAGGTAGTCGATCGTCGCGTCGTCCACGGCGATCATGCCGGCGCGCGCGCCGGCCTCGATCGCCATGTTGCACACCGTCATGCGCCCTTCCATCGTCAGCGCGCGGATCGTGCTGCCGGCGAACTCGAGCGCGTGTCCCGTGCCGCCAGCCGTGCCGATGTGGCGGATGATCGCGAGCACCACGTCCTTGGCGGTGACGCCGCGCGCCAGCGGCCCCTCCACGTTGACGCGCATGTTCTTCATCTTCTTCGTGACGAGGCACTGCGTGGCGAGCACGTGCTCGACTTCGGAGGTGCCGATGCCGTGCGCCAGGCAAGCGAATGCGCCGTGGGTGCTGGTGTGCGAATCGCCGCACACCACGGTCATGCCGGGCAGCGTCGCACCCTGCTCCGGCCCGATCACGTGCACGATGCCCTGGCGCTTGTCGAGGAAGGGGAAATAGGCCCTGGCGGGGTGCTCGCGCAGGTTTGAATCCAGCGTCTCGATCTGCTGGCGCGCGAAGGGGTCGCGTACGCCGGCCATGCCCTCCTCCCAGTGGTCGGTCGGCGTATTGTGGTCGGCGGTGGCGATCACGCTGCCCATGCGCCATGGCTTGCGGCCGGCGACCTTGAGGCCTTCGAACGCCTGCGGGCTGGTGACCTCGTGCACGAGGTGGCGATCAATGTAGATCAGCGCCGTGCCGTCCTCCTCGGCGTGCACGAGGTGGCTGTCCCAAAGCTTGTCGTAAAGCGTCTGTCCCATCGAAGATCCCGGCATTTGCCGCAGTGCGGAAGCCGGGAATTATGGCACAGCAGGCGCGCGCTTCCGCGCGCCTGGGTACGCTCTGCGCCATTCGCGCGCGGAGCGTTCCTCGCTACCGGGCCGGACGCGCCGCCTCGTAGAGCGGCAAGACCTTGGCGGAATACACGCGCAGGTCGCTGATGCGCGTGGCGTGGTTCGGGTGCGTGGAGAGGAATTCCGCGGACTGCCCGCCGCCCGCCTTGCCCATCTTTTCCCACAGCGTGATCGCCGCGCGCGGGTCGTAGCCGGCGCGTGCCGCGAGTTCGACGCCGATGCGGTCTGCTTCGATCTCGTGCTCGCGCGAGTTGGGCAGGTTGAACGTGAGGTCCACCACGATGCGCGTCAGATCGAGCGTCCCGCCGGAGACGCCCGCCGCCGCGCCGATCACGCCGATGATCATCCCTTGAGCCTGCGCCTGCGAGACGCGCTCGCGGCCGTGCTCGCGCAGCGCGTGCGCGATCTCGTGACCCATCACCGCCGCGAGCTCGTCGTCGGTCGGCTGCAGGCGGTCGATCAGGCCGGTGTACACCGCGATCTTGCCGCCCGGCATGCACCAGGCGTTGACCTCCTTCGCGGTGATGACGTTGGTCTCCCATTTCCAGC
>DASWBP010000335.1:0-2493 GCA_036390555.1 Burkholderiales bacterium
GGTGCCGCCGACTCCCACGCCGACGATGGTGGGCGGGCAGGTCTTGCCGCCCGCCTCGAGCACGCAGTCCACGACGAAGGTCTTAATCGCGTCGATCCCCTCGGCGGGCACCGCCATGCGCAGCCAGGAGTTGTTCTCCGAGCCCGACCCTTTCGGGATCATTTCGATGGATAGCGACTCAGGTTCGGAAACAAAGTCCACGTTGATCACCGGGATGCCCCGGCCGGTGGAGGTCTGCTCGTTCACGCGCGTCGTGGGATGCACGATCGAGGAGCGGAACGAATACTCGCGCGTAGAACGCGCGCAGCCGCGCCGGATCGCGTCCTTCAGGCCGACGCCGTCGACTTCCACCCCGCGCCCGATCCAGACGTTGTACACCGGGATGCCGGTGTCCTGGCACAGCAGGTTGTCGGTCTGCTCCGCAATGCCGATGTTGCGGATCATGGTGCCGAGCATGCGCTTCGCGCCCGCGTCGGTCTCTGCCGCCGCCAGCCGGTCGAGGCCGCGCTTGATGTCCGGCGGCAGCGCTTTCAGCGCCCGGATGTAGAGCTCCTTCGCCGCCTCCTCGACCTGGGCCAGATCGACCTTCACGTGGGATCGAGCGTCACTTCACCTGGATCTTGCGCTCGCCCACCACCCTCGCCCAGAGCGCGCTTTCCTCCTTCATCTCCTTCGCCATCTGCTCGGGCGTGTTGCCCACGGGCGCGAGACCCTGCACGTAAAGGCGGCCCCGCAGGTCGCTCGCTTCCAGCGCCTTCTTCGTGTCGGTGTAGACCTTCTGCACGATCTCCCGGGGCGTGCCCGTGGGCGCCACGATTCCGAACCAGCCGGTGTTCTCGAAGCCCGGGATCGTCTTGCCGATCGGCGGCACGCCCGGGAGCTGCGCCGCCTCGCCTTTGCTCGTGACGCCGATCGCGCGCAGCCGGCCGCCGTTGATGTGGCCGATGGCCGCGGCCACGTTGCCGAGGAAGAAGCTCGTCTCGCCGGCGACGGCCGCCGCCAGACCGGGGCCCTCCCCCTTGTAGGGCACGGCGAGGGCGTCGATCTTCGCCTGCCAGACGAAGTTTTCCGCCGCGAGATGCGTCTGCGAGCCAATGCCGGCATGGCCGAAAGTGAGCTTGCCCGGGTTGGCGCGCGCGTGGTCGATCAGGTCCTTGACGGTCTTGAACGGCGAGCTCGCCGGCACGGTCAGCACCTGCGGCCCCGACACGACCTTGGTCACCGGGATGAAGTCCTTGTCCGGGTTGTAGCCGAGCTTGGCGTAGACATGCTGGTTCGCCGTCACCACCGAGCCCGAGGGAAAGAACAGCGTGTAGCCGTCGGGCGTGGCGCGCGCTGCCTCCGCCGCGCCGACCCCGCCGCCGGCGCCGCCGCGGTTCTCGATCACCACCGACTGGCCCCAGATCTGCGCGAGCTTCTCACCGAGCAGCCGCGCCGAGATGTCGGTCGCCCCACCGGGCGGGAACGGCACGATGAAGCGCACCGGCTTCTGTGGCCACGATTGCGCGGCTACCGCGGAGGCGAACAGGGCTCCGAATGCAAGGGCAAGAAATTGCTTCATGAGAAAACCTCCTCAGCGATTCTACAGCGCCAGGGCGAGCGCCAGGCCAACTGCGACCGTCAGCGCGGCGGCCGCCGCCGCGAGGCTCTTCTGCCAGCCGCGCCAGGGGAGGAACTCGAGCGCGAGCACGCGCAACCCGCCGCCCAGGTGCGCGGCAAGCGCGACCACGACCAGCCATTCGCCCAGCTTGACCAACGGCCGGTCCGTCCAGGCGAGCGAGCCCTGCAGCGCATGGCCCAGCGTCCAGAAGTGCAGCGGCAGGAAAACGGCGAGGGCTATCCCGGACACGCGGTGCACGACGAAAGCCCAGTACGAGGAATGCTGCCTCATACGTAGATGGCGTACACCGCGCTCATCCCGAACCATGCGAGCAACGCGGCGAACAGAAGCAGGGCGAACTCGCGCGAGCGCCCGCGCCAGCGCAGCCACTCGGCGCACACGCTGCGCAGCCCGATCGGCACGTGGACCGTCACCGCGAGCACGAACAGCGAATAGAACGCGAACCAGGCCGCGTTGCCGCGCGTGCGCGCGAGGATCTCCTCCGAGGTGAGGCCGCCCTGAACCGCGTACACGATGGTGAAGAGATGAACGATCACGCAGACGCCCAGAACCGCGGCGCTTGCGCGCTGCGCAACCCACAGCGCCGCCTGCGTCTTGAAGCTCAAAGGTCTCCCTGCACCACGGCCTTCGCCACCGCGCGCTTGAGCCCGGCGATGCCGGCGGTCGGCGAAAGCTGCTTCGGGCAGCGCTCGGTGCAGCTCACGTGGCTATGGCACGCGTGGCACCCGGCATCGCCCGAGACCGCGCGCAGCCGCTCGAGCCTGCTCACATCCCTCACATCGTTCACCAGCGTCCAAGCGCGGTTGAGGGCGGCCGGGCCGAGGTAGTCGGGGTTCCACTTCACCACGTCGCACGCGGCGTAGCACACGGCG
>DASWBP010000336.1:0-10436 GCA_036390555.1 Burkholderiales bacterium
GCGAGGCCCTTTTCCACCTGGGCCTTGGCCTCGTCGGAGAACTTGCCGCCGAAGAACAGGCCCCCGTACAGGCGCCGCGCCACGAGCTCCAGGTGCAGCTCGATGAACGTGACGAGCTCGCGCACGCGCGCGCGCTCCAGCGGGTCCTTCGGCAGCAGCGGTTTCTGCGGATAGGCGTCCTCGAGGTACTCGAGGATCACGCCCGACTCCCGCAGG
The DNA here is from genome assembly GCA_036390555.1 of Burkholderiales bacterium. Taxonomy (GTDB): domain Bacteria; phylum Pseudomonadota; class Gammaproteobacteria; order Burkholderiales; family SG8-39; genus JAABQT01. The sequence goes on from DASWBP010000336.1 coordinate 217, forward strand.
CGCGTACCGTCGACCTCGAGGAACGGCACCTTGCCCATCGGGCTGCGCGCAAGTACCGCTTCGTCCTGCGAGGGCTTGATCGTGTCGTCCTCTTCGTGCGGCACGCCTTTCTCCAGCAGCGCGATGCGCACCTTGTTGTGGTAGTTGCTGATCCGGAACCCGCACAGCTTGATCACGGCTTGCCTCCCTGGTGCTTCGCGTAGAGTTTCTGCATGCCGCCGAGCCAGCGGTCGTAGTCGGCGGTCTTGTTGCGCATGTAGTTGAGCACCGTCGGGTGCGGCAGCACGAGGAAGCGCTCCTCGCGCATCACCTTGACGATCTCGCCGGCCACCTGCTCGGCGGTAAGCGCGCCATCCACGCCCGCCGAGCCGCCGTCGCCCTTGTACATGCCGGTGATCACCGCTTGCGGGCAAAGGCACGACACGCGCAGCCCGCGCCGGCCGTAGGCGATGGCGAGCCATTCGGCGAAGGCCACGGCGCCGTGCTTGGTGACGCCGTAGGTGGCCGACTCGACGATGTTGAGCAAGCCCGCCGCCGACGCCGTGACGAGGAAATAACCGCCGCCGCGCGCCACCATCTTCTCCACCACCGCGCGCGCCGCCCACACGTGCGCCATGACGTGAATCTTCCAGTTGCGCTCCCAATCGGCGTCGCTTGCCTCGAGCCCGCCGCGCTGCACGATGCCCGCGTTGGAGAAGTAGACGTCGATGCGGCCGTACTTCCGCTCGGCTTCGGCAACCAGCCGCTGGATGTCCGCCTCGCGGCTCACGTCGCAGGCCACGGCGAGGCCGTTCACTTCCGCGGCGACCGGCTTGAGGCCCTCGACGTTGAGATCGGCGAGGACGAGGCCCGTCGCGCCCTCCTTGGCGAAGCGCAGCGCCGCAGCGCGGCCGATGCCGCTCGCCGCGCCGGTGACGACGGCGACCTTGCCTTTGAGCTCCATCTCAGGACTTGCGGCGCGCGAGCGACTCGGCGACCGTGGTCTGCTCGGCGATCTCGAGCTTGGCGATGGCGTTGCGGTGCACCTCGTCCGGCCCATCGGCAAACCTTAGCGTGCGCGCATGCGCGTACATGTTGGCGAGGCCGTAGCGGTCGGTGACGCCGCCGCCGCCGTGCACCTGCATTGCCCAGTCGATCACCTTGCAGGCCATGTTCGGCGCGAGCACCTTGATCATCGCGATTTCCTTCTGCGCGATCTTGTTGCCCACCGTGTCCATCTTCCAGGCCGCGTGCAGCACCATGAAGCGCGCGCTGTCGATCATGATGCGCGATTCCGCGATGCGCTCGCGCGTCACGCCCTGCTCGGCGATGGTGCGGCCGAAAGCGACCCGCTCGGTGGCGCGCTTGCACATCTTTTCCAGCGCGCGCTCAGCCTGGCCGATGAGGCGCATGCAATGGTGGATGCGGCCCGGCCCGAGGCGCCCTTGCGCGATCTCGAATCCGCGCCCCTCGCCCAGCAGGATGTTCGAGGCCGGGACGCGCACGTCCTTGAACTCGATTTCCATGTGGCCGTGCGGCGCGTCGTCGTAGCCGAACACGTTCAGGTGGTGCAGGATCGTGATGCCCTTGGTGCCGGCGGGCACGAGGATCATCGACTGCTGGTTGTGCTTGGAGGGGCTGTCGGGATTGGTCTTGCCCATCACGATGTAGATCTTGCAGCGCGGATCGCCCGCCCCCGAAGACCACCACTTGCGGCCGTTCAGCACGTACTCGTTGCCCTCGCGCTTGATGCTCATCTGGATGTTCGTGGCGTCCGAACTCGCCACCGCCGGCTCGGTCATCAGGAACGCGGAGCGGATCTCGCCGCGCAGCAGCGGCTCGAGCCATTGCTGCTTCTGCTCCTCGGTGCCGTAGCGCTCGATGGTCTCCATGTTGCCGGTGTCGGGCGCCGAGCAGTTGAACACCTCGGGCGCGAAGTGCACCCGGCCCATGATCTCGCAAAGCGGCGCGTACTCGAGGTTGGACAAGCCTTCCGGGGCGCGCTTGGAGTGCGGCAGGAACAGGTTCCACAGGCCCGCCTTGCGCGCCAGCGGCTTGAGCTGCTCGATGACGGGCACCGGCTCCCAGCGCTTGTCGCTGCGCGTGTGCGCATGATAGGCGGCCTCGTTCGGATAGATGTGCTCGTCCATGAACGCGATCAGCCTCTTCCTCAGTTCCTTGACGCGCGGCGAATATTCGAAGTCCATGTTTCTCTCCTAGGCAGCTCTCTTCAGAATCCGTTCGACCTGCGCCCAGCCCAGCTCGGCAAGCGGCCGCGTGCGCGAGCCCGCCTCGCGCGCGTACTCGCTCGCCGCCGTGCCGTCCACCACGCGCTTGGCGATGCCCTGCGTGATGGCGGCGATGCGGAACAGGTTGTAGGCCATGTAGTAATCCCAGGTCGAAGGGTCGATGCCCTTGCGCCCGGTGCGCTTGCAGTAGCGCTCGACGTACTCGCGCTCGCTCGGAATCCCGAGCGCCGCGAGATCGAGGCCCGCGATGCCGCGGAACTTGCCCGGCGCGATGTGCCAGCTCATGCAGTGATAGGCGAAATCGGCGAGCGGGTGCCCGAGCGTCGACAGCTCCCAGTCGAGCACCGCGAGGATGCGCGGCTCGGTGGGATGGAAGATCGTGTTGTCGAGGCGGTAGTCGCCGTGCACCACCGAGGTTTCGTCGCCCGGCGGGATGTTCTTCGGCAGCCAGTCGATGAGGTTGTTCATCTCCTCGATGCGCTCTAGCTCGGAGGCCTGGTACTGCTTGGTCCAGCGCGACACCTGGCGTGCGATGTAGTCGCCCGGCTTGCCGAAATCTTCCAGGCCGACCGCCTTGTAGTCGTAACCGTGAAGCTGCGCGATGACGCGGTTGAGCTCGTCCCAGATCGCGCCGCGCTCCTCGCGCGACATGCCGGGCAGAGCCTGGTCCCAGAGCACGCGCCCCTCGACGCAGTCCATGACGTAGAACGCCGTGCCGATCACCGCCTCGTCCTCGCACAGCACCCAGGGCTTTGCCACCGGAAAGCCCACGCCGTGCAGCGCCTTGATCACCTTGTATTCGCGATCCACCGCGTGGGCGGAGGGCAGGAGCTTGCCCGGCGGCTTCCTGCGCAGCGCGTAACGCTTGCCGCCCGCGGTGATGCGATAGGTCGGATTGGATTGCCCGCCCTTGAACTGCTCCACAGTGAGCGGACCGCTCCAGTCCTCGATTCTGCCTCGCAGGAATTGCGCCAGCCGCGCGACGTCGAAGCGATGGCGTTCCTCGACCGGCTTGACGCCGATGAACTGGTCGAACATGGGAGCGGCAAGCTTAAACCGAAACGGTAGAATCCGCCGCAAAACGATGAAAGTGATTTCCTCGAAGGAGGCCGCCAGCCTCGTGCGGGACGGCTGGACCGTGTCCACCTCGGGCTTTACCGGCTCGGGCCATCCCGAGGGCCTCACCAGCGCGCTCGAGAATCGCTTCCTCGAGGCCGGCCAGCCGCGCGATCTCACGCTCATCTACGCCGCCGGCCAGGGCGACCGCAAGACGCGCGGCACCGGCCACTTCGGCCACGAAGGCCTGGTGAAGCGCATCATCGGCGGCCACTGGGGAGCGGCGCCGCGCCTCGGCGCGCTCGCCATCGCGGAGAAGGTGGAAGCCTACAACTGGCCGCAGGGCGTGATCGCGCACCTGTACCGCGCGATTGCCGGCAAGAAGCCCGGCGTCGTCACCAGCGTCGGCCTGCACACCTTCGTCGACCCGCGCTACGACGGCGGCAAGCTCAACCGGCGCACCACGGAAGACCTCGTGGAGCTCATTACCCTGCGCGGCAAGGAGTACCTCTTCTATCCCGCGATGCCGATCGACTGCGTGCTCCTGCGCGGCACGACGGCCGATGCGGACGGCAACATCAGCATGGAAGAAGAAGTGTTCCACAACGACGTGCTCGCGCTCGCGCAAGCCGCGCACAACTCCGGCGGCATCGTCATCGTGCAGGTGAAGCGCCTCGCCGGGAAGCATGCGATCCATCCGCACGCCGTGCGCGTGCCGGGCATCCTCGTCGACTACGTCGTGGTGGCCGAGCGGCCCGAGGACCACTGGCAGACCTACGGCGAGGAGTTCAATGCCGCCTATGTCGGGGCGGCGCGCGCCGCGCCACAGGACCCGAAGCCGCTACCGCTCGACTTGCGCAAGATCGTGCAGCGGCGCGCGGTGCTCGAGCTTCTCAGGTACCAGCGCCCGATCGTCAACCTCGGCGTCGGCATGTCGGCGGGCGTGGGCCAGGTGGCGCGCGAAGAGGGCCTCGAGGATTTCGTCATGACCGTGGAGTCCGGCCCGATCGGCGGCACGCCCGCGCAGTACCCTTCCTTTGGCGCTTCTGCGAATCCCGACGCGGTCGTCTCGCACGGCGAGCAGTTCGACTTCTACGACGGCGGCGGGCTCGACCTCGCCTTCCTCGGCCTCGCGCAGGTGGACGTGCACGGCAATGTCAATGTCTCCAAGTTCGGCACGCGCATCGCCGGCATCGGCGGCTTCGTCAACATCACGCAGACCTCGAAGGAAGTCGTCTTCATGGGCTCGCTCACCGCCAAGGGGCTGGAAGTTGAGGCCGGCGATGGGTGGTTGCGCATCCTGCGCGAGGGCACGGTGCAGAAGGTCGTGCCGAAGGTGGAGCACCTGTCCTTCAATGGCGCCTATTCCACCGGCAGCGGCACCAAGGTTCTTTACCTCACGGAGCGCGCCGTGTTCGAGATGCGCGGCGGAGCGTTGACGCTCATCGAGATCGCACCAGGCATCGACCTGGAGCGCGAGGTGCGCGCGCAGATTGCGCCGGGCGTGAAGGTGGCGGAAGACCTCAGGACGATGGACGCGCGCATCTTCCGCGCGCAGCCGATGCTTCGGCGCCCCTGAAGGCGCCGGCGCCTCCTAGCAGGTTTCCTCGGCCGAGGGCCTGTCGCCCGGCCGCGGGCTGCGGCGGCGGTCGAGCAGGCTGCGCAGCATCGTGGTGACCAGCTCCCGGTCCACCGGCTTGGCGAGAAAGGCCGAGGCGCCTAGCAGCCGGCAGCGCTCCATCGACTCATGCGTCGCCATCACCGAGAGGACCAGGATCGGGGAGTTCCGGTTCGGCCCATGCGCGCGGATGCGGCGCAGCACCTCATAGCCGCCGATGCCCGGCATCAGCAGGTCGAGCAGGATGACGTCGTAGGCCCTTTCCTCGGCGAGGCGCACGGCCTCCTCGCAGGTGCCCGCGAGCGACACGCGCGCGCCAAGCTCCTGCGAGACGATCCGGCCGACCAGCAAGCGCGTCGGCTCGTGGTCATCCACGATCAGGACGCTGCGGCGGTCATTGACGCCAGCCATGGTGGTCTCTGACGAGGGCTCTGCTCTGCTAGCGCTTCAGATTGGCTGCGCCGGAAATCGCCTGGCCGGCGGAAGTCAGGCCGAAGCTTGTGATCATGCCTTGCGCATCAGTGCCGACGAACGCACCGTGCGCGGTGCCACTCGCGGCGGGCGAGCCGGTGCCGGGGCAGCCGGTGCAGCTGCCCGTCAGCTGGATGCCGGAGCCGCCAGTGAACTGCGCGAAGCTGCCGCTGCCGTTCGCCTTCCAGTCGCCGATGACCTTCGCCTCGAGCACATAGCTGTTGATCATCTGCTTGCCGAAGTCCACGCCGACTTCCAGCTTCTGGATGGTTCCCGGCCTGCCCTGCAGATTGGCCACCATGCCGTTGCCCGGCGCGTAGCTATAGGTGCCCGAGACGCCGGCCGCCGCGAGTTCCCCAAGCTTGTTCGGCAGGGTCTTGATCGAGCTGTCGATCTGATGCACCAGTGCCGGCGCCACGACAATCTCGCCGCCCACATTCATCGTGCCACCGCCCCAGGTGCCCCATCTCACGCCCACGCTCGTGTCCTCGCCCACCTGCGTGAATGCGGCGCCATTGGAGGCCGCGACCTGGACGCCATTGACCGAGCGGGCGAAGCCGGCGCTGCCCTTCGCGATCGCATAGCCAAGCAGCGGTCCCTGGGCGTTGCCGATAGGCGCCCTTTGACCGCGCGGACGCACGAGTTTGTCGCCGTCATCCGTTTCCACCGACTGCTCAACTTTCACGAACTGCGCCGCGTCCGGCGCGGGGCTCACTGACGGACGCGCGCTACGCGGCGCGATCGACTGATTGAAGAAGCCCGGCACGCCGGGCAGGATCACCGGCACTTGGTTCGCGCTTGCGACGTAGCCGACCTGGTTCGGGTCGATCTCGACTTCGCCGGCGCCCGTGCGGATGAAGGTTCTGCCGGTGTTCACCTTGTTGTAGGCGCCCGGCTTCGCGCCGTCGCCTGCGACCGGGCCGGTCGCCGGAAAGTAGTAGGACTCGTGGTCGGTGCCGCGCACGCCCATGTGCGCAATCGGCGTCTCGATGAGGTAGTTCTGCTTGTGGGTGCGGCCGATCGCGCCGGTCACGGCGCGAAAGCCACCCTGTTCGAGCTTGTAGCGGACCTTCTCGGTGCCGTCTTCCTGGCCGGCGTAATGGAACTCCGCAACGGTCAGGCGCGACTGCGGCTGCACGACGACGATGGCGCCGTCGCCCATCTTCAACTGCGCCAACGCGCCCGGCGCCGTCAGCAACGTATCGCCGACGCTCACGGGCACGCCCTTGCGGGCGATTCGCTCGACGCCGCTGGCCGCCACGACCTTGACGTCGCCCGCAGCGAACTGGACTACTCCAGCGCTCTGCGCCTGGGCGTATCCCGCCCCAAACACACCGCACGCCATCCCCGCCAAGAAGATCGTCTTTTTCATGTCTACTCCTGCAGTCGGCCGTTCCCGAGTCGACATGCTGCAACTATTGGGCCCGAGCGTCTGGGCAATTTCCCCCGTCCTGACACTGTTTGAATGCGAAATTCAGTCGAACAGATAGGACAGCGAAGCCCACCAGTCGGTACGTTTGTACTCATAGATCGGGATGTTCGAATCCTGCACGGCGCGCCAAGCACCGAGTCTCGCCTCGAGCTTTGGCGCCAGTTGATACCTCAGAAGAAGCTCGAAGTCCATGCGCGTATCCTCCCGCTCCGTAAGGAATATCTGGTCAAACGCCGTGTAGGTCGCTTTCACGAGACTGGCAATGCCTGCCACCCGGAGCTTTGGGCCAAGAATCCGCTCGTAGGCAAGGCGTGCGCCAATGCCCCTACGATCTCCGCTGGGATTCCCGCCCTGGTCGTCGTCATAGCCCGTCACCAACGCCACACTGGCTGTCGACTTGTCGTCAAGGCGGGTCGTCACGCCGGCCCCGAGGCTCAAGAAGTCGGCGTCGTAGACCTGCAGGTTGGCGGGAGGATGGCGGTAGCTGCCGAGGTGCATGAAGCCGAAGAGCACGCCGAAGGCGCCGGGCCTCGGCGAGGTCGTTTCGCTGACGTCGAAGCTGAGCGCTCTCACGTCCCTGCTCGTCTCGCCGCCAAGCGTATTCCGCATCACTTGCAGCTGACCGCGCAGCAAGTAGCGATCGCCGGACCAGGCCAGGCCAAGGCTCCCCGCCGCGCCGCCGACGTCGAAGTCCGACTCGTGCGCGTTGGCGCGCGCCAGGAATTCGCCGCTGCCGATGAGCGACACGCGTTCGCTGAGCGGCGTTGCCGCTTCCAGGCCGCCGCCCACGCTCGCGAAGCTGTCGTCCTTGCGGATGTTCTGGTCGGCCAGTTGCACCACGCCGGGCAGCCCCGGCACGAAGACGGGCCCCTGGCTCGGCGCCTGGTTCACGTTGGAGCTCGAGCCGACGGCGATCGTCACGTAGCCGCGCAAGGCGGCGCCGGCCCTGCGCTCGGCGCCGCGCGCCTGCGCGAGGTACACGAGCAGTTGCGCGCGGATCGCCGGCGGCGGATCCAAGGCGAGCAGCGTCTCGAAGGCCGCCTCCGCCTGCGCGCGGTTGCCCAGCGCCAGATAGGCGCGGCCGCTGTCGATGAGCGCGCCCGCATGGCCGGCATCGAGCGCAAGGACGCGCGAGAACGCGATCGTCGCGCGATCGGGCCGCCCCGCGTACAGCGCCGCGCGGCCCAGCGCATAGTCATAGGCGATTTCGCCGATGTGCGTGTCCTCTTCCGCGGACAGCAAGGCATAGGCGTCGCTGTACCTGCCCGCGCCTGAGAGTGCGGCGGCGCGCTCGAGCAGGTCCGCGAGCGCGGACTGCGCGGCGGCGAAGCAAGGTGCCGCCGCCAGCAAGGCAGCAAGCAGCAATGCAACAAGTTGCCGCGCGCGACGACGCATCGATCCCCCTGAGCCCTCGGCGCCATCGGGCAGCGTCTGCCGCCGCGCGCCCTGGGGCGGGCGGCCGCGCTGAGGATTTCCTCTAGAATTGTCGCTCACATTGTCGCGGCGGGACAGCGTGCTATCGGAATCGAACCGCGTTTGGCTGCGCGCCCTGATCGTCGCCGTCGGCGGGCTGCTGCTGGCGGGCCTGTTCTCGCAGACGACCGTATACCCGCGGCTGTCCTGGTGGCAGGGCGACGCGCTGCAGCGCCGGCTGGCCCCGACCTTGCCGATGGACCGGGTGCTGGTGGTGGACGTGGACGAGGCGTCGATGCAGCGCCTTGCCCCCCGGCTCGGCGCCTGGCCCTACACGCGCGACGTCTACGCGAAGGCGCACCGGTTTCTCTCGTCGAATGGCGCACGCGCGGTCGCCTACGACATTCTGTTTGCCGAAGCGCGCGAAGGCGACGATGTGTTTGCCGCCGCGCTGGACGCGCGCGCCGTGCTCGCGGCCGCGGCGCTGCCCTACCCCTATGCGCGACCCGCGGAATACCACGCGCAGCTTGCGCGCGTGGCGCTTGCCGACAGCCAGGCCACCCCCGGCGCCGCAGCGCTCGCGCGCGCCTGGCCGGACCTGACGCTGCCGCTGCCGCGCCTCACCGCCACATCGCAGGCGCGCGTGGGCGTGATCAGCACCCTCGCCGACGACGACGGCGTGGTGCGGCGCCTTGCACCCCTGCACCTCGCCCATGGCAAGGTGCTTCCCGGCTTTGCCGTCGCCGCGTTGCTCGCCGCCGAGCGCACGCCCGCGCTGGGGCTGGACGGGCGGCGCCTGCGTGTCGGCGAGCGCGAATGGCTGCTCGCCGCGGACGGCAGCATCACGCCCCGATTGCCCGCGAACGTTGCGGATCTGACGGTGGTGCCCTTTCACCAGCTGCTCGATGCTGCCGAGGACGCGCCCGGCAGCGCGCACGTCGGCGATCTGGTCCGCGGCCGCATCGTCTTCGTCGGCAGCTCGAGCGCGGTGCTGGGCGACTTCGCGTTGACGCCGGCCGGGCGCATGCCTGGCCTGCACGTGAACGCGCTCCTTGCCGAGAGCCTGCACGAAGGCCAAGTGCTCAGCCCGCCACGCGGGTGGCTGGATGCCGCGCTCTTGCTGCTTGCCCTCGCCCTGCCGGCGGGGCTCGCCGCGCGCGGCGCGGCGGCACAGCCGCGCGACTTTCTCCTCGCGCTCGTTGCGGGCGCGCTGCTGCTCGCCGGCGCCGGCATCGGCGCCGCAGCGGCAGCCCAGCAATCGCACTGGCTGTTCGCGGCGGCCGCGGGGCTCGGCGCCTTCGCGCTCGCGCTCGGCGTGTGGCTGCTCGCGCTCTACCAGGAGAAACAGCGGCTGTATTACGAGAAGACCGCGGCGCAGGAAGCCAACCGCCTGAAGACCGAGTTTCTCAACCACATGACGCACGAGCTGCGCACGCCGATCACGGCGATCATGGGGTTCAACAAGTTCAACCTGTACGGCGATGACATCGGCCGCGAGCAGCGGCTGAAGCACAGCGCGATCATCGCGCGCAACTGCGACCACCTGCTCGCGCTGATCAACAACAACCTGGACCTCGCGCGCATGGAGGCCGGCCAGCTCAAGCTCGAGCGCACCGCGCACGAGGCACGCGCGCTGCTCGATGACGTGGTCGCGACCCTGCGCATGCTGGCGCACGACAAGGGCCTCGCGCTCGAGCTGGAGGTTGCCGAAGGCATGCCGCAGGCGCTGTCGCTGGATGCGTTTCGCGTGCGCCAGGCGCTGATCAACCTGCTGGGCAACGCGGTTAAGTTCACCGCGCGCGGCAAGGTCGCGCTCGCGGCGCGCTGGGACGCAGGCGAGCTCGTCTGCGAGGTGCGCGACACGGGTCCGGGCATTCCCGCGGACAGCCTGGAGCGCATCTTCCAGCCGTTCGAGCGCGCGCCCGGCGCGACCGCCGCTGGCACCGGCCTGGGCCTGTCCATCACGCGCAAGCTCGTGGAGTTGATGGGCGGCTCCGTTACC
>DASWBP010000337.1:0-5722 GCA_036390555.1 Burkholderiales bacterium
TTGCCTTCCAGAGCGCGATGCGCAACGTGTTCTGGGGCCTGATCCGCACGCCGCCCGAGAAGCGCGACGCGAACGCCATCGAGGACGGCAAGAAGAAGACCATCGCCCTTCTGCCCGTCCTCGAGCAGACGCTCGCGCGCCACCCTTACGTCGCGGGAAGGAGCTTCACCATGGGCGACATCCCCATCGGCTGCGAGGTCCAGCGCTACATGCGCGTGCCGATCGAGCGGCCGCCTTTCCCCGCCGTCGAGGCCTGGTTCGAGCGGCTGCGCCAGCGGCCGGCGTTCGCGCAGCACGTCGATCTGCCGCTCACATGAGCGCCAGGGTCGCCATCGTCACCGGCGCCGCAAGCGGCATCGGCCTTGCCTGCGCCGAGCGGCTCGCCGCCGACGGCATGAAGGTCGTGCTCGCGGACGTGAACGAGAAGGCGGGCGCCGAGCACGCCAGGCGCCTCGGCGGCACCTTCGTCGCGGCCGACCTGACCTCGCGTGCCGGCTGCCGCAACCTCGTCGAGCGCGCGCTGCAGGCCTACGGCACGGTGCATGTGCTCGTCAACAACGCCGGCTACCAGCACGTCGCGCCGATCGAGGAGTTCCCCGAGGACCAGTGGGATCGCATGATCGCCCTGATGCTGACCGCGCCGTTCCTGCTCACGCGCTACTGCTGGCCAGCGATGAAGAAGCAGAAATGGGGCCGCGTGGTGAACATCGCTTCAATCCACGCGCTCGTCGCTTCGCCTTTCAAGGTGGGCTACACCGCCGCCAAGCACGGCCTCGTGGGCCTGACGCGCACCGCGGCGCTGGAGGGCGGCGAGCACGGCATCACCGTGAATGCCATCTGCCCCGCGTACGTGAGAACGCCGCTCGTCGACAACCAGATCGCCGACCAGGCAAAGGCGAACAACATGTTGCCCGGCGAGGTGATCGAGAAGATCATGCTCGCGCCGGCGGCGGTGAAGCGCTTGATCGAGCCGCGCGAGGTCGCGGACTTCGTCGCCTACCTCTGCGGCGACGCCGCCGGGACCATCACCGGCGCGGCGCTGACGATGGACCTGGGCTGGACGGCGCGCTAGGAGGGGATGCCAGCGCTGCCTTGCGCTCCTGCAACGGCAGCGCGGCAAGCGCACTGACGCGCGCGTAGAAGGCCGGCAGGTCGCCGCCCGCGTCGGCAAGCAGCCTCTCGAAGGCGGGCACCAGGTCCGCGTAGGTCGCCAGCGACGCAAGCACGGCGTTGTTCGGCGCCTGGCCCGCGAAGCCCGGGAACTGCGCGAGCAGCGGCCGCAGGCCATCCATCTCCGCGCGCTTCTTCTCGCGCAAGGCTTCGGAGGCGAGGCCCGAGCGGTAGAGCGCCGCCAGGCGCTCGCGCGCGGCGCCAATCTGCGCGTGAAGCTCGCGCACGCGCGCCTCGCGCTCCCGCACCTGCTTGAGCTCCGCCGCGCGCCCCTTTGCCGTGAGCCAGCGCCTCAGCCCCTCGCGCTCCACCGCCACGGCAAAGGACTCGTTGAACGCCGTGTCGTCCTTCACGTACAGCTGCTGGTGGGCGAGCTCGTGGAACATCAGGCGCGCAAGGTCCACTTCCGCATAGCCGATGAAGGTCGAGAGCAGCGGATCGTCGAACCAGCCGAGCGTCGAATAGGCCGGCACGCCGTACACCACCACGTCGTGGCCGGCCGCCCGCAGGCCGTGCGCGTGCCGCTCGGCGGCCTCCCGGTCGTAGTAGCCGCGGTAGGACACGCAGCCCGCGACCGGAAAGCAGGAAACCAGCGGCGCGAGCGAGAACTCCGGCGCGGCCACCACGTTCCACAGCGCATACGGGCGGCCGAGGTCCGCGTAGCTGCGATAGGCGCCGCCCTCGGGCAGCGCGAGCTCGCGCGAAGCGAAGTCGCGCATCTCGGCGGCGAGCGCGAGGCGCGCCTTGAGCGCTTCGCCCGTGGCGGGATCCGCGCGCACCGCCTCGAGCGGCCGCGCGCGGCCCATCAGCGCAAGCTGGCCGCCGGCCGCCTGGCCGTAGTACGCGACCGTCTCACAGCCGGCGAGCAGCAGCGCGCTAAGCGCGGGGAGTAAAGCGCGCATCGCGTAGAAAGGCGTCCACCTGCGCCGCCACGCGCGCGGAAACGGCCATCGCGCTGTGGCTCACCGCAAGCACCACGCGCTCGCGCATGCCCTGCACCCCGGTCTCCTCGACGCGCACGACGCCGTCGCTCGTGCCCGGCAGCGCGCCGAAGAGCCGGCCCAGGCCGATCGGCAGCGAGCCCGCGACCACCCCCAAAGCCTCGGGACGCGTCCAGCGCGCGTGGCGACCCTCGCGCCACAGCGGCAGGCTCGCGCCAAGGAACCAGCGGCCCCAGCCATGCTGCGCGAGCCGCCGGCCGGCGAGGTTGCCGCGCACCGGCGCGCCGAGCAGCACGGCGCGGCCCACCGCCACCTCGCGATGGCGCTCGAGCGCCTCCAGCACCACCACGCCGCCGAGGCTGTGGCCGACGAAATGCGCAGGACCGACGCCCTGCGCGAAGCGCGCGAGCCGCTCGGCGTGCGAATCGAGCGGCCGCTCGCGCCCCGCGTAGGCAAACAGGTGCGCGCGCCAACCCGCCGCCTGCAGGCGCGCGGCGAGCGGCGCCATGGTGAGCGCCGGCACCCACAGGCCGTGGACCAGGACGACGTCGCGCACGCGGAAATGGTTCAGGGCTTCCCTAGGCGCCGGCGCGCCCGGGGAGCGCGAAGATGCCGCTCATGCGCACGATGCGCTTTGCGCCCACGCAGAGGTAGCCGTTGGCGAACGCCAGGCGCGAGCCGACCCTCTGCACCTCCACCTCGGAATGCAGCCAGTCGCCGATCGCGGCGGCGCCGGCGTAATCGACGGCGAGGTGCGCGGTGACGAAGCCGCCGCGCGTGCCGCCCATCTTCGCGATCATGCCGTAGCCGAGCGCGAGGTCGGCGAGCGTGGCGAGCACGCCGCCATGGCAGATGCCGCGCGAGTTGGAGTGCTTCTTTTCCACGCGCAGGCCGAGCGACACGACGCCTTCGCCGCGCTTCTCGTGGAGCGGCCCGACCAGCTCGTTGAAGGGGCTCGCCGCGGGCAGCGGCTTGTATCCCGCGGGAACGGTGCTCATCGCTTGGATTCTAGCCGCCGGGCAGGCCTACGCCCGGCCCTGCGCGGGCCTGCGCAGCAGCAGGTGCGCGCCCACCGCGAGGCCCGGCACGCCGAGGAGCGCGTAGGCGACCGAGTAGCCGCCACCGAGCTGCAGCACGAGATTGAAGAGGAGCGGCGTCACCACCACGCCAAGGAAGGTGAAGAACAGGCACCCGCCGGTCGCCTGGCTCACCTGCCCGGCCGGCGCGATGCGCGCCACTTCGGCGAGAAAGACCCCGTTCCAGCCCACGGCGGTTGCACCGAAGATCGAGGCGAAGACGAACAGCAGCCAACCGGGCCAGCCCGGCCCCGCGGCGAGCGTGGCGATCGCCGAGACGCCCATGCCCAGGCCGAGCAGGCCAAGCATGGTGCGGCGCGCGAGCGCGCGGTCGGCGAGCACGCCCCAGGCGATGCGTCCGGCGACGCTCGCCACCTGCGACACCGCCATGACGATTCCCGCCAGCACCAGCGTCAACGCGAAGTCGTCGGTCAGGAACGTGACGAGGTAGGTGACGAGCGTGATCTGCACGCCGCCGTAGACGAGGCCCGTCACCGCCAGTTCGCGCAGGCGTGGCACGCGCGCCACCAGCCCCACCGGGGCGAACGCCGCGGCGACCGAGATCGGCGCCGCGGGATTGAGCTCCGTGTCGTAGCGCGTGCGCACCGGCGCGATCGCGAGCGCGAGCGCCAGGCACGCCAGCCCGATCGCCAGGGCGCCCCACTGCCAGCCCACCGTGAGGATGAGCGCGGGCACGAGGGCGCCCGCCAGCACGCCCCCCGCGGGAACGCCCGTCTGCTTGATGGAGAAGGTGAGCGCGAAGAGCGCGGGTGGCGCCGCGCGCACGAGCATCACCGAGCTCGCGGGCGTGGTCGGGCCGTAGCCCAGGCCAACGACGAAGGCGCCGGCGAGCACCAGCGGCGCGCTGCCGGTGGCCGCGAGCGCGAGGCCCGCCAGGCACAGCAGCAGGCCCGCCTGGCTCACGCGGATCGGGCCGAAGCGCGCCACCCAGCCTCCGGCGGCCGCCGAGCCGAGCATGCTGCCGAGATACGCGATGGCGATGTAGTAGCCGACCGCGGCGGGCGAGACGCCGAGCGCCGGCCCCGCCACCGGCGCCATTACCGGTGCGCTGTAGACCGCGAACGCGACCAGCGTCTGGACCGCGAGGGTGACCGCGAGCGGCAGGAGGATGGGGCTCGCCACCGTCGCGCGCGCCGCCGGCCCGGAGGCCCGCTAGCCGCCCTGGGCGCGGATCTCGCGCATCGCCTCGAGCAGCGCTTGCGCGCGGTAGAGGATCGGATAGTCAACCATCTGCCCGTCCACCTCGACCGCCGCTGCGCCCTTCGCTTCGGCCTCCTTGAACGCGGCGACGATGCGCTCGGCGCGCGCGACTTCGTCCGCGCTTGGCGTGAAGGCCGCGTTGGCAATCGGCACCTGGTCCGGGTGCACGCACAGCCGCCCCTGGAAGCCGCCGCGCCGGCTGCGCTCGAGGGCCCGGCGAAAGCCTTCCTGGTCGCGCAGGTGAAACCAGGGGCTGTCCAGCGGCGCTTCCATGCCCGCCGCGCGCGAAGCGAGCACCACACGCGCGCGCGCCTCGTTCAATTCCGGCTCCTCGTACGAGGGCACGATGCCCACCTCGAGGCTGAAATCGGCCGCGCCGAAGGCGACGCGCTTCACGCGCCACGGCCCCTTGTAGGGACGCAGGCTCCGCGCCTGCAGGATGCGGTCCACGCGCGCGACGCCGGCGGCCGTCTCCACCTGCGGGATGAGGTCGATCGAGCCTTCGGCGATGCCGCGCTCGCGCTCCAGCGCCGCAAGCAGCCAGTCGATGGCATGCAGGTCGGCGGCGCTTTCCACCTTGGGCAGCACCACCCCGTCCACCTTGTCATGGATCGTCTCGACGAGGTCGCGGTAGCAGAAAGGCGAAGCCGGCGCGTTGGGGCGCACGTAGCCGCGTCCGCGGCGCGGCCCCTTCAGCGCCTCGGCGACGGGCTTGCGTGCCGCCGCCTTGTCGGAGAGCGCCACCGCGTCCTCGAGGTCGAGGATCACGGCGTCGGCGCCCAGCGCGAGTGCCTTTTCCACGCGGCGCGGGTGGTTCCCGGGGGCGAAGAGGAATGTCCTATTGAGCGGCACGGTCCTGCCTTTCGTCCCAGCGCGGATAGGGAAGGCGCCATTTTGCCGTGGCCAGTGCCTCCGGCCAGACGATTTCGCGGCGTCCGCGCTGGATCTGCACCACTGCGGGCTTCACGCCCACCTGCATGCCGCTGGCATCCACGCGATAGCGCCCGATCGGCGTCTCGAGCTCCAGCGCGGAAAGCGCAGCGCGCAGCTTCTCGGTGTCCGTCCCCTGCGCCGTGCGCACCCCCGCCTCCAGCACCAGCATGGCGGAATAGGCGGTCGCCGCAACGGCACTTGGCTCGCTCTGCCAGCGCTTGCGCCACGCCTCCACGAACTCGGCGTTGCCGCGCGTGGGGAGACGCGTCTCGTAGGGCGAGAGGCCCAGCGCGTGCTCGGCGTCGCGGCCTACCAGCGAGAGGAACCGCGGCTCGGCCACGCCCTGGGCGAGGAACATCCACGGCGCGTAGCCGATCTTCT
>DASWBP010000338.1:0-3841 GCA_036390555.1 Burkholderiales bacterium
TGGTGGCGCTGGGCGTGGGCGTGTATATGCTGCACAACACCCTGCAGGTGCACGCCACGCAGATGGCGCCAGAGGCGCGCGGTGGCGCGCTCGCGCTGTTCGCGTGCAGCCTGTTCACCGGACAGTCTGTAGGGGTTTGGCTCGCCTCGCACGTCGTGGACGCGACGGGCGCTCGTCCGGTGTTCGCGGTCGCGGCGATCGGTCTTTTCGCCCTCGCACTCGACTTCCGGCGGCGACTGGCTAGACTTCGCTGAGGCGAAGCGCCCCGCTGGCGAAGCGGCGGCCTGCGACCGACAACACTTTCCATGAGAGGAGACCACGTGAAGAGAATCCTGGCGGCGCTGCTCGCCGCGCCCTGCCTGGCGCTTGCGCAAGGTTATCCGTCGAAGCCCGCGCGCATCATCGTGCCGTTCCCGCCTGGCGGCACCACCGACCTCATCGCGCGCATCGTGCAGCCGAAGTTCCAGGAATTCCTTGGCGCGCAGATCCTCATCGAGAACAAGGGCGGCGCCGGCGGCTCCATCGGCGCGGGCGAAGCCGCGCGTTCCGCGCCCGACGGCTACACGATGCTGATGGTGTTCGACACGCACGCGGTGAACCACCACCTGTACAAGGACGCGCCGGATCCGTTCAAGTCGCTCGAGCACCTGATGCTGATGGTGACCTCGCCGAGCTCGCTTGTTGCGGGCACGGCCTTCGCGCCCTCGAACCTCAAGGACGTGGTGGCCGCGGCGAAGGCGGCGCCGGAGAAAGTGAGCTACGGCTCGGTGGGCTCGGGCAGCTCCAACCACCTCGGCGCGCTGCTCCTCGAGCAGGTCGCGGGCGTGAAGATGCTGCACGTGCCCTACAAGGGCGGCGGGCCGCTCGTGCAGGCGATGCTCGGCAACCAGGTGAACGTCGCGTTCATCTCGACGCCGCTCATCCTGCCGCACATCAAGTCGGGCAAGGTGAAGGCGATCGCCGTGGGCGGCAAGCAGAGGATGGCCGTGCTGCCGGAAGTGGCGACGCTCTCGGAGACCTTTCCGGGTTTCGAGCAGGTATCGTGGTTCGGGCTGCTCGTTCCCGCGGGCACGCCGAAGGAGGTGTCGGCGAAGATCCACGGCGCGATGGCCAGGACGCTCGCGGTTCCGGAGGTGCGCCAGAAGCTCGTGGACGGCGGCTTCGAGATGGTGGCGAGCTCGCCGGAGGAGTTCCTGCGCTTCGTGCGCGCGGAGTCGGACAAGCTCGGCAAGCTGATTCGCGACAACGGCATCAAGGTGGAGTGATAGGGTTTGGTGCAACGGCGGTGATCGGGCGGAGACGCAGTTGATGCAACGCACGTTTGTCTACACGGGACTTCCCACGCGAGTGGTGTTCGGGGCGGGGAGCCTCGCGCAGTTGCCGGCGGAGCTGGACCGGCTCGGGGCGAAGCGCGCGCTGCTGCTCTCCACGCCCGAGCAGTCCGAGGCCGTGCGCCAGGTGGCCTCGAGCCTGGGCGCGCGCGCCGCGGGTGTCTACGACAAGGCGGTGATGCACGTGCCGCTCGAGGTCGCCGAGGATGCGCGCCGCGTCGCCCGCGAACTGCAGGCGGATGTCGGCATCACCGTGGGTGGCGGCTCGACGACGGGCCTGGGCAAGGCGATCGCGCTTACCTCGAGCCTGCCGATCCTCGCCGTGCCGACGACGTATGCGGGCTCCGAGATGACGCCGATCTACGGCCTCACCGAAGGCGGCATGAAGAAGACCGGGCGCGACGTGCGCGTGCTGCCGCGCACGGTGATCTACGACCCGGCGCTGACCTTCAGCCTGCCCGCGGCGCTGTCGGCGGCCAGCGGCATGAATGCGATCGCGCATTGCGTGGAAGCGATGTATGCGCAGGATGCGAACCCGATCATCTCGATGATGGCGGAAGAGGGCATCCGTGCGCTCGCCGCCGCGCTGCCGGTCGTCGTGCGCGAGCCGCGCAGCGTCGAGGCAAGGAGCGATGCCCTGTACGGCGCCTGGCTCGCCGGCATCTCGCTCGGCTCGGCCGGCATGGGGCTGCACCACAAGCTCTGCCACACGCTCGGCGGCACCTGGAACCTGCCGCATGCCGAGACCCATGCCGTGGTACTGCCGCACGCAGCGCGCTACAACCGCGACGCGGCGCCCGAGGCGATGGCGCGCATCGCGCGCGCGCTCGGCGCGGCGGACGCGCCGGCGGGGCTCTACGACCTGGAAGCAAGGCTGGGGCTGAAGCTGAAGCTTGCTGACCTCGGCATGCCGGAGAGCGAGCTCGAGCGCGCGGCGCGCATGGCTAGCGAGTCCCCCTACCCGAATCCTGCGCCGGTTACGTTCGACGGCCTGTGGGGCCTGCTCCGCGCGGCTTACGCGGGACGACGTCCCGCGTAGCGGCGCGGCGCTTCGCGGCAACGCACCCCAAATTGGTGCGTGAAGTGTTTGCGAAACGTCAACATCGCGCGATTTCGATCGTGGACAATATTCGACACGCGCCACGTATCGATCCCGGCGCCGATTGTGGAGAAACCCCATGACAAGGTTGCCTATTGCCTTTGCGGTTGCCGCCGCGTTCGCCGGGAGCGCGTTCGCGCAAGGCGCCCCGGTCGTTGCCCCCGACACCGCCGCCCCGAAGGAGATGAAGGACGCCGGCAAGGCGCGCCTCGAGGTGAGCGGCAAGATCCAGCTCGACTTCATCTACGACTTCAACCGCGTCGACCCGCAGTGGAACAGCACGCTGCGGCCCTCGACCATCCCGGTCAACTGCCCTGGCGACGCCGGCTGCGGCAAGAACGGCGAGTCGATCTTCAGCGTGCGCCAGACCTCGGTGGCGTTCAAGGGCTTTGTGCCGACCGAGCTCGGCGAGCTGAAGACCGAGCTGTCGCTCGACCTGTTCAACGTGGGCGGCGCCAACACGGCGTTTCGCCTGCTGAACGCCTGGGGCGAGCTCGGCCGCTGGGGCGCGGGCCAGTACTACTCGCTATTCATGAACATCGACACGTTTCCCAACACCATCGACTACTGGGGCCCGAGCGGGATGTCGTTCGTGCGCAACCCGCAAGTGCGCTACACGATGCCGTTCGGCGAAGGCAGCAAGCTCGCGTTCTCGGCCGAGGCGCCCAACGCGGCAGTGGACACCGGCAAGGCGACCGAGGCGGCGGCGAACCTCGGCGTGCAGGGCAGGACCAAGCTGCCCGACTTCGTCGCCAAGTACGCCATGGAGCGCAAGTGGGGCCACGCCGAGGCCGCGGGCATGCTGCGCTGGATTGGCTACGAGAGCGTCGCCACCCCGAACAACGAACCCGCCGGCACGAAGAGCGGCTGGGGCTTGAACCTGAACGGCTGGTACAACGTGGGCGCGAGGAACCGCATCATCGGTACCCTGATCTTCGGTGAGGGCATCGCCAGCTACATGAACGACGGCGGCGTGGATCTCGCGCCGAGCGCGAGCTTCCAGGCCGAGACCGTGCAGTCGCTCGGCTGGTTCGTGTACTACGACCACTACTGGGACGACCGCTGGAGCAGCTCGTTCGGCGCCAGCCAGCACCGGCAGAGCAATACCGACGGGCAACTGGATAACGCCTTCAAGACGGGCACGTACGCATCCGCCAACCTGCTGTTACGACCGGCGCGCAACGTGCTGGTCGGGGCCGAGCTGCTGTGGGGCAAGCACGAGCAGAAGAACGGCGCGACCGGGGACGACAATCGCGTCCAGTTCTCCACGCAGTTCAAGTTCTAGGGAACGGCCGTGTCGAAGGAGCAGGTCGATGCATTTCCCGCCGTCATCATCGACGAGTGCGTCCGCCCGGTGGTGCATACCTCGATCGCCCTCCAGTTCGGCGCCGACGGCTTCGGGGCGCGCTAG
>DASWBP010000339.1:0-9634 GCA_036390555.1 Burkholderiales bacterium
GAGCCGCCCCATCGGCCAGGCGTCGCCGAGCGACGGCCGCTCGAGGTCGGGCGGGGTCGCCTCCAGCAGCCTGGCCAGCACCTTCGCGACGCGCTGGAGCGTCGCGTCGAAGCCGCCCCAGCTCTTCGCGTCCTTCGCCGAGAACGCGCCGATCGAAGCGGCGCTCTTGCCGACGTCCCCGTACAGGGCGAGGCCGCGGCCGTCGGGCTGCGGCGCGAAGACGCGCGGCTCGGGCGAGACCGTCTCGAGCCTGAGGCCCAGGTCGGACACGATCGAGGCCCGCAGCGGGCCGGCCGTGTGCGCGAGGGTGGAGGCCTTGAAGCCCGGGTGGAACTCCTCGGTGACCGCCGCACCGCCCACGCGCGGCCGGCGCTCGAGCACCTTGACCTTCAGCCCGCCGCGCGCGAGGTAGCAGGCGCAGGCGAGGCCGTTGTGTCCCGCACCGATGACGACCGTGTCATAGCCTGCCGAGGACATGTCCGGGCGAGTCTAGCCGGGATTTCACGCACGGCAGCCAGATCAAGTATCTTCCCTGCATGCCTCGCCTGGCGCTGGCCGCGGCCTTCGCAGCGCTCTACGTGCTGCTCGACTGGGTGAGCTACGTCTATCCCGCGACGCCCGCCGGCCTCACGCCGTGGAACCCGCAGTCGGGTCTCGCGATCGCCTACCTCCTGTATGCCGGCCTGCGCGGCTGGCCAGCGATCGCCTTGGCCGCGCTCGCTGCCGAGTGGCTGGTGCGTGGCATGCCGCTTGGGCCCTGGGTCAGCGCGGCGCTCGCTGCGATTCTCGCGGCCGGCCTTTCCGGCATCGCTGCTGCCATGCCGCGCGAAGTGCGCCGTGCCGGCACGATTGGCAGCCTCAGCGGACTGACTCGCTTCGTTGCCACGAGCGTCGCAGGTACGCTCGCAGTCTCGCTCGCCTACGTCGGCGTGCATCTGTGGGCAGGTGCGCTCAGCGGCGACACTTTTGCGCTTGGCGTGGTGCATTTCTGGGTCGGCGAGCTGATCGGCGTCGTGGTGACGTTGCCCGTCGCGCTGCTTGCGCTTGAACACACGCAGCGACGCACTTGGCGCGCGATGCACGCTAGGCTGTGGGCTACGCAGGGTGCCCTTTTGCTGCTCGCCTTCTGGCTGGTATTCGGCGTCGGCCAGGCCGACGCTGCCAAGTTCTTTTACGTGCTGTTCATCCCGCTCATCTGGATCGCGGTGAGCTGGGGGTTCGCCGGCACCGTCGTGGCGGTCGCCCTCATCCAGGTCGCGCTCATCGTCACGGAACTCGCCTTGCGCCACGAGGCGAGCTCGGCGCTCGAGCTGCAGTTCCTCATGCTGACCCTCGCCATCACGGGCCTGTTCCTCGGCATGGCGACCTCGGAGCTGCGCGCGCAGCAGGCCGGGCTGCGGCGCTCGCTGCGGCTGGCGGCCGCGGGCGAAATGGCGTCGGCGCTCGCGCACGAGCTCAACCAGCCCTTGTCGGCGATCGGCACCTACCTGCGCTCCTGCGCGATCCTGCTGCGCGAGCCCGCCGCCAACCGCGAGCGCATCGGCGAAACGATTGCCAAGGTGCAGCAGGAAGCCGAGCGCGCAAGCGACGTCGTGCGCCGCCTGCGCGACTTCTTCCGCGCCGGTATGACTTCCCTCGAGTCGGTGGACCTGGGCCAGTTGATCACCGAGGCCGGACTGCAGCTCAGCGCGCGCCTCAAGCGCCACGGCATCACGCTCGCGGTTGCAGCGGCCGACAGCCTGCCGAGCGCACTGGTAGACCGCATACAGATCGGCGTCGTGGCGCGAAACCTGCTCGCCAATGCCATCGACGCCGTCAACGCTGCCGGTGACGCTGGCGGCCGCATCGAGGTGCGCGTGGAAGCGCCCGATGCCACCACGCTGCTCGTCACGGTGACCGATACCGGCGCAGGCGTGCCGCGCGAGGCGCAGGAAGCGCTGTTCGATCTGTTCCACAGCACCAAGTCCGAGGGCATGGGGCTGGGCCTTGCCATCAGCCGGGCCATCATCGAGGCGCATGGCGGGCGCCTGTGGGCCGAGACCCGCTCGCGCGGCGGGGTGTTCCGCTTTACGCTGCCGGCAGGGCACGCGGAGCCGGTCGCATGAGTCGTGCGGAGCCGATTATCCATATTGTGGACGACGACGCAGCGGTGCGCGATTCGCTCTCGCTCCTGCTCGAGCTCAAGGGCATCTCCACGCGCAGCTACGCATCGGCGGAGGCGTTCCTGGAGGCCTACGACGGCCAGCCCGGCTGCGCGGTCGTGGACCTGCGCATGCCCGGCATGTCCGGGCTTGCCCTGCAGGCCGAACTCAAGCGCCGCGGCATCGCGCTGCCACTGATCATGGTGACCGCTTACGGCGATGTGCCGACGGCGCGGGCCGCGCTGAAAGCGGGCGCATACGACTTCGTCGAGAAGCCGATAGAGGAGGAGCGCCTCGTCGCCACGCTGCGGGCGGCGCTCGCCCTCGCGCAGGCCGAGCGCGCTTCGGCCGAGGAGCTCGGCGCGTTCCGCGCGCGCGTCGAGAGACTGACTGCGCGCGAGCGCGAGGTGCTCGACATGGTGGTCGAGGGGCGCCACAACCGCGAGATCGCCGCAGCGCTCGCCATCAGCCCGCGCACTGTCGAGGTGTACCGGGCGCGCATGATGGAGAAGCTGCAGGTGCGTCGGCTGCCGGACTTGGTGCGCCTGTTGTTCCGCAGCGAAGCGGGCATGCCAGGGCCTAAGTAGTTTCCCGTACGGTAGCGGCCGGATTCTCCGCCGACCGCATCGCGCCTAGCATCCATCGGACGATGCTCACGGGGGCGGATATGGAACTCTGGCGCGAATTGCTCGACTGGCTGCGGCATCTCGACCCCGCTTTCGCCTTCCTGCTCGCGCTGCCGTTTGTGGTCGGCGCGCTGGGTCTGCTCGCGCACCGATCACGGCGCGCGCCGCGCACGGTCGCCGAGTCGCGTGCGCATGGCGCCGCCGGCGCCCATGCGCGCTAGCGCGCGCGCGGCGCCGCCTCTCGCCGCCGCGACCGCCGCCGCGCTCGTTTGGGCACCTGCTGCCCACGCCGCCGCGTCCGACGCGCTCGCGCAGCCCTTCCTCTGGGTCACGCTGATCCTGGTCTTCGCCAAGCTCGGTGCGCTGGTGGGGCGGCTGCGCCTGCCGGTGGTGCTCGGCGAACTGCTTGCCGGCATCGTGCTCGGCAACCTGGCGCTCGCGGGACTTGGCTTCGGCAACCAGATCGAGGCCAACGCGGTCGTGCAGTTCCTCGCGCAGCTGGGCGCCGTGATTCTGCTCTTCCAGCTGGGCCTGGAGTCGAGCGTTTCCTCCATGCGCCGCGTGGGTGCGCGTGCCTTCTGGGTTGCGGTCGTCGGCGTTGCGCGGCCCTTCCTGCTCGGCACCTACGTGGTTGGGCCCTGGTTGCTGCCGGACATGCCTTTCGCCGCCTATCTCTTCCTTGGCGCCGCGCTGACCGCGACGTCGGTCGGCATCACCGGCCGCGTGCTGCGCGACCTCGGCGCGCTGCGCTCGAACGAAGCGCAGATTGTCCTCGGCGCGGCAGTGATTGACGACGTCCTCGGCCTGATCATCCTGTCGGTGGTGGCCGCCATTGCGGTCAAAGGCTCGGTGGCTGCGGTCGACATCGCCTGGATCGTCGTGCAGGCCGTGGCGTTCCTTGCCGGCGCGCTGGTGGTCGGCCAGCGGCTTGCGCCGCACATCAGCCGGTTGTTCGCACGTATCCACACTGGCGAAGGCATGAAGCTCACTTTCGCGCTCGCCCTGTGCCTGCTCTTCGCCTATCTCGCGCACTTGATCGGTCTGGCGCCGATCGTCGGCGCCTTCGCCGCGGGGCTGGTGCTCGAGGAGGTGCACTTCAAGGCCTTCGACGCGCCCAGGATCCGGCAGGACGTGCTGGAGGCGGTGGCGCAGAACGACGCGCCCACCCGGCGTCGCGTCGCCAAGGTGCTGGACGCGCACGCCGAGCGGCACCTCGAGCACCTGCTCGAGCCCGTCGGCCACCTGCTGGTGCCGATCTTCTTCGTCTATGCCGGCATGCACGTCAAGCTCGAGGCATTGCTCGATGCGCATGTGGTGCTCATCGCCGCCGCGATCACCGTGGCCGCGATCCTCGGCAAGCTCGCCTCGGGGCTCGCCGCGGGCAACGCGAACCGCTGGCTGGTCGGCTGGGGCATGGTGCCGCGCGGCGAAGTGGGCCTGATCTTCGCCTTCGTCGGCAAGTCGCTCGGCGTGGTGGACGACGCGATGTTCTCCGTGATCGTCGTGGTGGTGATGGCGACCACGCTTGTCACGCCGCCGATTCTCGCGTGGCTGCTGCAGAAGCGCGCGGTGCCGCTCGCCGACGTGGCGGCGCGCGCGCCCGTTACTCCACCGTAACCGACTTCGCGAGGTTCCTGGGCTTGTCCACGTCGCTGCCGCGCGCCAGCGCCGTGTGGTAGGCGAGCAGCTGCAACGGCACTACGTGCAGGATGGGCGAGAGCAGCCCGTAGTGCTCAGGCAGGCGGATGACGTGCATGCCCTCCTGCGCCGCGATGCGCGTGTCAGCATCCGCCAGCACATAGAGCTCGCCGCCGCGCGCGCGCACTTCCTGCATGTTGGACTTGAGCTTCTCGAGCAGCGCATCGTTCGGCGCCACCGTCACCACCGGCATTTCCTGCGTCACGAGCGCCAGCGGCCCATGCTTCAGCTCGCCCGCCGGGTAAGCCTCGGCGTGCACGTAGGAGATCTCCTTGAGCTTGAGTGCGCCCTCCAGCGCAATCGGGTAGTGCAGCCCGCGGCCGAGGAACAGCGCGTGCTCCTTCTTCGCGAAGCGCTCGGCCCAGGCGATCAGCTGCGGCTCGAGCGCGAGCACCGCCGACAGGGCCTGGGGCAGGTGGCGCAGGCGCCGCAGGTGCGCCGCCTCCTCGCGCGCCGGAAGGCGCCGGCGCAGCTTGGCGAGCACCAGCGCGAGGAGAAACAGGGCCGTGAGCTGCGTGGTGAAGGCCTTGGTCGAAGCGACGCCGATCTCCACGCCCGCATGCGTGAGGAAGCGCAGGCGCGTCTCGCGCACCATGGCGCTCGAGGCGACGTTGCAGATGGCGAGCGTGCGCTTCTGGCCGAGCGCGCGCGCGTGGCGCAGCGCGGCGAGCGTATCGGCCGTCTCACCCGACTGCGACACGACGACGACGAGCGTCGCCGGGTCGGGCACGCTGTCGCGGTAGCGGTATTCGCTCGCGATCTCCACTTGCACGGGCAGCCGCGCCAGCGACTCGATCCAGTACTTCGCGGTCAGGCCGGAGTAGTAGCTCGTGCCGCAGGCGAGCACCAGTACCTGGCGCACGCCGCGCAGCAGGCGCGGCGCGTCCTTGCCGAAAAGCGTCGGCGTCGCCGCCTCGACGCCCTCCAGCGTGTTGGCCACGGCGCTGGGCTGCTCGAAGATTTCCTTCTGCATGTAGTGCCGGTAGGGGCCGAGCTCGACGGTGGTGCTGCCCGCTTTGACGGTGCGCACCTCGCGCTTTGCATCCCGATCAGCCGCGTCGCGCACGCGGAAGCTCTCCAGGTCGATCTCGGCGACGTCGCCTTCCTCGAGGAAGGCGATGCGCTCGGTGGTGCCGGCGAGCGCGAGCGCGTCCGACGCGAGGAACATCTCGCCCTTGCCCACGCCGACCACCAGCGGGCTGCCCGCGCGCGCGCCGACCACGCGATGCGGCTGGCTCTTCGCCACCACGGCAATTGCGTAGGCGCCCGTCACGCGCTTTACGGCGCGGCGCACCGCAGCGAACAGGTCGCCCTCGTAGAAGCTGTGCACGAGGTGCGTGATCACCTCGGTGTCGGTCTGACTGTCGAACTCGTAGCCCCTGCCTTTGAGCTCGGCGCGCAGCTCTTCGTAGTTCTCGATGATGCCGTTGTGCACCAGCGCGATCTCGCCGCGCGACACCATCGGATGGGCATTGCGCGTCACCGGCGCGCCGTGCGTCGCCCAGCGCGTATGCGCGATGCCGGTCTCGGCCGCGAGGTTGCGGCTGCGCACCTGGCCGGCGAGGTCTTCCACGCGCGCCACGCTGCGCACGCGCTCCAGGCCACCGTCCGCCAGCGTAGCGACGCCGCAGGAGTCGTAGCCGCGGTACTCCAGGCGCCGCAGTCCCTCGATCAGCACCGGCACGATGTCGCGCCGCGCGGCCGCTCCTACGATTCCGCACATGGCCCTAGCTCTTCTTCCTCGGCGCCTTCCAGTTGGGCAGCGAGACCTGCTTGGCGCGCGCCACCGTCAGCTGCCCGGGCGGCGTGCTCTTGGAAATGGTCGAGCCCGCGCCGATGTAGGAGCCCTTGGCGATGGTGACGGGCGCCACCAGCGTCGCGTCCGAGCCGATGAACGAGTCGTCCTCGATGACGGTGCGGTGCTTGGCCGCGCCGTCGTAGTTGCAGGTAATGGTTCCGGCGCCGATGTTGACGCGCGCGCCGACGTCGCTGTCACCGATATAGGAAAGGTGGTTCGCCTTCGAGCCATCGCCGATGCGGCTCGCCTTCACCTCGACGAAGTTGCCGATATGGACCTGGTCGCCCAGCGTGACCCCGGGCCGCGTCCTGGAGAACGGCCCGATGCGGCAGCGCTCGCCGATCGCGGCCTCGTCCAGCTGCGAGAAGGCGAGAATCTCCGTGTCTGCGCCCACCGTGACGTTGCGCAGCACGCAGTTCGGGCCTACGCGCACGCGGTCGCCCAGCTTCACCGTTCCCTCGAACACGCAGTTCACGTCGATCGCGACGTCGCGCCCGCAGGAAAGCTCGCCGCGCACGTCCACGCGCCAGAGGTCCGCGAGCGCCACGCCCGCCTCAAGCAGCTTCCTCGCCTGCGCGTTCTGGAAGGCGCGCTCGAGAAGCGCAAGCTCATGCCGCGAATTGACGCCGGCGACCTCCCAGGGGTCCTGCGCCTTCACGGCGGCGACGGCGACGCCGTCCTTCACGGCCAGGCCGATCACGTCGGTGAGGTAGTACTCCTTCTGCGCGTTGGCCGGCTTGAGCTTTGCCAGCCACTTCACCAGGCGCCCGGCGGGCGCGGCGAGAAAACCCGCGTACCACTCGCGGATGGCGAGCTCCTTCGCGCTTGCGTCCCCTTGCTCGACGATGCGCCGCACCCGCTTGCGCGCGTCGCGGACCACGCGCCCGTAGCCCGTGGCATCCGTGAGGTCCGACGTGCAAATGGCAAGGCCGACGCGTGATGCCTTGACCAGCTGTTGCAGCGTCTCGGTGCGCACCAGGGGCACATCGCCATTGAGCACCAGCACCTGGGCGTCGCGCGCCACCCTCGGCAGCGCCTGCGCGAGCGCATGCCCGGTGCCGAGTTGCTGCGGTTGCTCCACCCATTCGACGCGCGCCCCGTCGAACGCTGTGCGCACTGCGTCGCCGCCGTGACCATGCACGACCAGGATTTTCTCGGGCTTGAGCCCACGCGCCGCATCGAGCACGTGAGCGAGAAGTGGCCTTCCCGCCAGCCGGTGCAGCACCTTCGGTAACGCCGAGTGCATGCGCTTTCCCTGACCGGCGGCGAGCACGACCACAGCGAGGTTCATCGCGGCGGATTCTAGCACCCGCATTCTGGCGAACTCCTTGAAAGATTGTAGGAAAGCGCCGTAACATGACAGTGCAAAGGCAGTGGGACGCGCGTGAACAGCGAAATCCTCGAGATCGTCTTCAGGCTGGTCGCGGCGCTGGCCGCCGGCGGGATCATCGGCCTGGAGCGCAGCTTCCGCGGCCGCGCCGCGGGCTTTCGTACGCACGCGCTCGTCTGCCTCGCCTCGGGCTTGCTGATGCTGGTGACGGTCTATGAGCACCAGTGGTTCGTCGCGCAAGGCGGCTCGCGCGTGGTGGTGGATCCCACGCGCATGGCGCAGGGAATCATGACGGGCATCGGCTTCCTCGGCGCCGGCGTTATCGTCAAGGAAGGGCTCACGGTCCGCGGCCTCACCACCGCGGCATCGATCTGGGTGACCGCCGCGATCGGCATCCTCACCGGCATCGGCTTCTACTTTGCGGCGGGGATCGGCGTCGTGCTCACACTCGGCACGCTCTCGGTGTTCCGCTGGATCGAGGGCCGGATGCCGACCGAGCTGTACGCCAACTTCACCGTGCGCTTTGCGCGTGATGCCGTGATGCCCGAGCGTGCGCTGCGCGAGATGGTGGCGCTCCACGGCTTCTCCGTGGCGAACCTGAACTACCGTCTGCTCGGCGAGGGGGGCCAGTTCGAATACCGCATGGTGATGCGCACGCTGAAGAGCGACAACGTGCGCAGCCTTTCCGAAGCGTTGAACGCGGAGCCTGCGGTCGTCGAGTACCGCATCTCCCCCGCCAGTGACTGACGACTGAGCGCGCCTATCGCGGCAGCTCGGAAGAACCCATCAGGAACTCGTCCACGGCGCGTGCGGCCTGCCGGCCCTCGCGGATCGCCCAGACGACGAGCGACTGGCCGCGGCGCATGTCGCCTGCGGTGAACACCTTCGGCACGTTGGTGGCGTAGCAGCCCGCCCCTTCGGTGGCCGCCCTGGCGTTGCCGCGCGCGTCCTTCTCCACGCCGAGCGCCTCGAGCACCGACTGCACGGGCGAGACGAAGCCCATCGCGAGCAGCACGAGGTCCGCCGGCATCTCGAACTCGGAGCCAGGGATCTCGCTGGGCTTGCCGTCCTTCCATGCCAGCTTCACGGCGCGCAGCGCCTTCACGCGGCCCTTCTCGCCGATGAACGCCTTCGTGGCGACCGACCAGTCGCGCTCGGCGCCTTCCTCGTGCGAGGAGGAGGTGCGCAGGCGCGTCGGCCAGTAGGGCCACACGGGGTTGTTCTCCGGGTCCGGGGGCATCGGCAGCAGCTCGAACTGCGTGATCGAGGCCGCGCCGTGGCGGTTGGACGTGCCGACGCAGTCCGAGCCGGTGTCGCCGCCGCCGATCACCACCACGTGCTTGCCGCTTGCCCACAGATCCTTCACGTTCTTGTCGCCCGCGACCCGGCGGTTCTGCAAAGGAAGGAAATCCATCGCGAAGTGGACACCCTCCAGTTCGCGCCCCGGCGCCGGCAGGTCGCGCGGCGCTTCAGCTCCGCCGGCGAGCACCACTGCATCGAAATCGGCGAGCAGCTTCTTCGGATCCACGGGACGCGCCTGCGCGTTGCCCGCGCCCACCGGCGCCGCGCCGATGACATGGTTGGTGCGGAACTCGACGCCCTCGGCCTTCATCTGCTCGAGGCGCCGGTCGATCAGCCACTTCTCCATCTTGAAGTCCGGGATGCCGTAGCGCAGCAGCCCCCCGGCGCGGTCATTCTTCTCGAATACCGTCACCGCATGCCCCGCGCGCGCCAGCTGCTGAGCGCACGCGAGGCCCGCGGGGCCGGAGCCGACTACCGCCACCTTCTTGCCGGTCTTCGCCGCCGCGGGCTGCGGCGCGACCCAGCCCGCCTCCCAGGCCCGGTCGATGATCGCGTGCTCGATGGACTTGATGCCGACCGCGTCGTTGTTGATGCGCAGCACGCACGCCTCTTCGCAGGGCGCCGGGCAGACGCGGCCCGTGAACTCGGGGAAGTTGTTGGTCGAGTGCAGCGTGTCGATGGCGAGCTTCCAGTCGCCGCGGTACACGAGGTCGTTCCAGTCCGGGATGATGTTGTTCAC
>DASWBP010000340.1:0-7045 GCA_036390555.1 Burkholderiales bacterium
GTCAGGAAATTGGGGTCTGACCCCGATTTCCTGACCGCGTGCAGGCCGATGTCGTGGAAGAAGGTCGCCGCGCGGTCGGCCTCGGCGCCGTTCACCGCGATCTTGAACTTGCGCGGCAGGTGCGCGAACTCGGGGTGCAGCGCCGACCACTGCCGCAGCAGCTCGCACCAGACGAAGGAGTCCACCACCTCGTCGCGCGCAATGCCGGCGAAGTGGTCGGTGGTGATGTTGCGAATGCAGTTTCCAGAGGTCTGGATGGCGTGCATCTGCACGGTCGCCAGCTCGGCGAGGATCTCGGGCACCTGCTCGAGCTTCGGCCAGTTGAACTGCAGGTTCTGGCGCGTGGAGAAGTGGCCGTAGCCGCGGTCGTAGGTGCGCGCGATGTGCGCGAGCTTGCGCAGCTGCGTCGAGGAAAGGATGCCGTAGGGGATCGCCACGCGCAGCATCGGCGCATGGCGCTGGAGGTAGAGGCCGTTCTGCAGCCGCAGCGGCCGGAAGTCGTCTTCCGAGAGGCTGCCGGCGAGGTAGCGGCGCGTCTGGTCGAGGAACTGGGCGACGCGCTCGTCCACGATGCGCTGGTCCACCGGGTCGTAGAGGTACATGGCCCCGGATTCTCGCGCCCATCGTTATAATCACAAAGACTAAGTTCCTAGATCTTTATGCTCTGAGGTAATTATGAGATTCCAGCAGCTGCGCTACCTCTCGGAGATCGCGCGCCGCGACCTGAACGTCTCGGCGGCGGCCGAGGCGCTGCACACCTCGCAGCCGGGCGTCTCGCGCCAGGTGAAGGAGCTGGAGGACGAGCTGGGCGTGGAGATCTTCGTGCGCCACGGCAAGCGCCTCACCGCCCTTACCGAGCCCGGGCGCGCGGTGCTCACGATCGCCGAGCGCATCCTCGCCGAGGCGGCGAACCTCAAGCGCGCGGGGGAGGAGTTCGCCAACGAGAAGCTCGGCTCGCTCACCATCGCCACTACGCACACGCAGGCGCGCTATGCGCTGCCCAAGGCCGTGGCCGCCTTCAAGCGCAAGTACCCCGACGTGCAGCTCGTCATCCACCAGGGCAATCCGACGCAGATCTGCGAGATGGTGCTGCGCGGCGAGGCGGAGTTCGCCATCGCCACCGAGCAGATCGCCGAATACCCGGAGCTCGTGTCGTTGCCCTGCTACCAGTGGAACCGTTGCGTGGTGATGCCGGCGCGGCACCCGCTGGCGCGCGTGAAGCCGCTAACGCTTGAGGCGGTGGCGAAGTACCCGATCGTCACCTACGACTTCGCCTTCGCCAACCGCTCGCTCGTGGAGAAGGCCTTCGAGCAGCGCGGCCTTGCGCCCAAGGTGGTGCTTACGGCGCTCGATGCGGACGTGATCAAGACCTACGTGGAGCTGGGCCTGGGCATCGGCATCATGGCGGCAATGGCCTTCAACGCCAGGCGCGACGTGGGGCTGAAGGCGCTCGATGCCTCGCACCTGTTCGAGTCGAGCACCACGCGCCTCGGCATCAAGCGCGGCGCCTACCTGCGGCGCTACGCCTACGAGTTCATCGAGATGTTCGTTCCGCACTTGCCGCGCTCGATCGTCGAGCCGGCGGTGACGGGCGCCCAGGGCTCCACGTACGAGCTCTAGGAAATCGGGGTCAGACCCCAATTTCCGCTTAATTGGGGTCTGACCCCAATTTCCGGATCTCGCCCGATTCGATGACGCCCGAGCGCCGGTCCTCCAGCGCGGCGCGCAACATGGCGGCGGCGACGAGGTCGGCGTGGATCGGGCGGTACTTGCCAAGGAGCGGCCCGAGCACCTTGCCGATCGCCTCGCCGATGCGCTCTCCCCTTCTCACCTCGGCGCGCGGCCCGCTGAGAAGCGAGGGCCTGAAGAAGATCGTCACCGGCACGCCCGCGGCGCGCACGGCGATCTCCATCTCGCCTTTCACGCGGTTGTAGAAGACGCTCGAGTCGGGGTTCGCGCCCAACGCCGAGACGACGAGCAGCCGCCGCGCGCCGCCACCCGCCGCGGCAATGGCGAGCGCCACCGGGTAGTCGTAGTCCACCTGCCGGAAGGCGTCCTGGGAGCCCGCCTTCTTGATCGTGGTGCCGAGGCAGCAGAAGACGTCTTCGGCCTCGACGCGGCGTTCGTGCAGCCGCTCGAAGTCCGCCTTTTCGACCTTCAGCTTTGGATGCGCCTCGCCGATGTCGCGCCGCGCCCAGACCGTGACGCGCGCATAGGCGCTGCTCTCGAGCAGCCGGCGCAGCAGGAAGGAACCGACCAGCCCCGTGGCGCCGACGAGCAGCGCCGCGCGGCCCTCAGGCATGCGTGCGGATGAACTCGCGGACGCGCGGGTAGATCATCTCGCGCCAGCGCCGGCCGCTGAAAATGCCGTAGTGGCCGACGCGCGGCGCGAGGTAGTGCTCGCGGCGCTCGCGCGGGATGTTGAGGCAGAGCAGGTGCGCGGCTTCCGTCTGGCCGTTGCCCGAGATGTCGTCCAGCTCGCCCTCGATGGTGAGCAGCGCCGTGTCGCGGATGAGCTGCGGGCGCACCAGGCGATCGCGGATGAACATGCGGCCCTTGGGCAGCGCGAAATCCTGGAACACCCATCTCACCGTGTCGAGGTAGTACTCGGCCGGCAGGTCGAGCACCGCGTTGTACTCGTCGTAGAACTCGCGGTGGCGGTCGGCGGAGTCGTCGTCGCCTTCCACGAGGTGGTTGAAGTAGTCCCAGTGCGCCGTGAGGTGGCGGTCCGGGTTCATCGCCACGAAGCCCAGGTGCTGCAGGAATCCCGGGTAGACGCGTCGCGCGTAGCCGGGATACTTGGCGGGCACGCGCTGGATGACGTTGCGCTCGAACCACGAGGTCGGCCGCGTCATCGCGAGGTTGTTCACTGCCGTGGGGCTCTTGCGCGCGTCGATCGGCCCGCCCATCATCACCATCGTCTTCGGCGAGGCCGCCTCGCCCGTTTCCGCCATCATTGCGATCGCGCAAAGCACCGGCACGGTCGGCTGGCACACCGAGATCACGTGCAGATCGGGTGAAAGCAGCCGGATGAATTCGCGCACGTAGTCCACGTAATCGGCGAGGTGGAACGGCCCCGCCGCCATCGGCACCATGCGCGCATCCACCCAGTCGGTGATCCAGACGTCGTGCTCGGCGAGCATCGCGCGCACGGTGTCGCGCAAGAGCGTGGCGTGATGGCCGGAGAGCGGGGCGACGATGAGGACCTTCGGGGCGTTGCGGAGGGGGGCGTTGCGGGGCTTGAAGCGCAGGAGCTTGCAGAAGGGCTTTTCCAGCGCGACTTCGACCTCGGCTTCGTCGATGCGCCAGGCGGGCTTCTCGTAGCGCTGCGTGATGCGCAGGAACAGGTCGTTCGAGGCGGCGAGGTGCTTGGCGATCGGCGCAAGCGCCCAGGGACTGAAGGGGTGACCGAACAAACCCCGCTGCCATTCCGCAACGAAGCGGAGGGGCGTGAGCCAGGTGTGCTGCGCCTCGTACAGGTTATAGAGCACCGTTTCGGCCTCTCCTGTCGCCCGGGTCACCGGGTAACCAGTTGGATAATGAACGCTTTATAGCAGATTTGCGGCACCGCCACATTGGCCGAATTCACGGCCGGAACGTATCCTTACCCCCCGTGCGACTCATTCTCAGGCTGGTGCTGGCGCTGGTGGTCTTCGTCGTGCTGGCACTCGCAGGCGCGTATTTCTACCTGCAGTGGTCTCTCCCCCGGGAAGAGGGCGAGATTCGCCTTGCCGGCCTGCAAAGGCCCGTGGAGGTGCTGCGCGACGCCTACGGCATTCCGCACATCCGCGCGGCGAGCCTCGAGGACGCGATCTACACGCTGGGTTTCCTGCACGCGCAGGACCGCCTCTGGCAGATGGAGGTGAACCGGCGCACGGCGGCCGGGCGCCTCGCAGAGGTCTTCGGCGAATCCGCGCTCGAGGCGGACAGGTTCCTGCGCACGCTCGGCGTGCGGCGCTCCTCCGAGGCGAACGTGAAGCGCCTGGACGTGGAAACGCAGGCGCTGCTGGCGAGCTACGCGGCGGGCGTGAACGCGTTCATCAGCACCTCGCCCGTCATGCCGATCGAGTTCTGGCTCACCGGCGCGAAGTTCGAGCCCTGGACGCCGGCCGATTCGCTCGGCTGGATCAAGATGATGGCGTGGGATCTCGGCGGCAACTGGCGCAACGAGCTGCTGCGCATGCGCCTTGCGAAGACGCTGCCGCTGGCGCGCATCCACGAATTCCTGCCGCCCTACCCCGGCGAGGCGCCGCTCGAGATCGCCGACCTGCGCAAACTCTACAACGCCCTGGAAAAGGAAGTCCCGCGCGTCGCGCTGGGAAATTGGGGTCAGACCCCAATTTCCGCGAAATTGGGGTCTGACCCCAATTTCTCCAGCGACGGTCTGGGCTCCAACAATTGGGTGGTGTCGGGCGCAAGGAGCGCCACCGGCAAGCCGCTCCTCGCCAACGACCCGCACCTGGGCCTCACCGCGCCGGCGGTGTGGTACTTCGCGCACATCACCGCGCCCGGCTTCGAAGCGATCGGCGCGACGCTGCCCGGCGTGCCCGCCATCGTGCTCGGGCGCAATTCGCACTTCGCGTGGGGCTTCACCAACACCGGCCCCGACGTGCAGGACCTGTACCTCGAGCGCTTGGACGGCGCGGGCGGCTACCTCACGCCCGAGGGCCCGAAGCCCTTCACGGTGCACGAGGAGACGATCAAGGTGAAGGGCGGCAAGGAGGTCCAGCTCCAGGTGCGCGTCTCGCGCCACGGGCCGGTGATCTCGGATGTCCTGCGCACCGCGCAGGATGCCGCGCCGCGCGGTCACGTCGTCGCCTTGCAATGGACGGCGCTGCGCGAGGACGACCTGACGATGCAGGCGGCCTCGAAGATGGCGCATGCGAAGGACTGGCCGGGCTTCGTCGCGGCGCTGCGCGACTACCACGCGCCGCAGCAGAACGTGGTGTATGCCGACACGCAGGGCAACATCGGCTTCGTAGCCGCGGGCCGCGTGCCCATCCGCAAGCCCGAGAACGACCTGAAGGGCCTCGCGCCCGCACCGGGCTGGCTCGCGAAATACGACTGGGCAGGCTTCATCCCCTACGAGGAGCTGCCGCGCGCGCACAACCCCGCCGACGGCACGATCGTCACCGCGAACCACCGCATCACGCCGCGCAACTACCCGCACTACATCACGAGCGAGTGGCAGCCGCCCTACCGCGCCAACCGCATCAGCGAGCTCCTCGGCGCGCTGCCCAAGCACTCGATCGGCAGCTTCGCGCGCATCCAGGGCGACGTGGTTTCGCTTGCGGTGAAAGACCTCTTGCCGCGCCTGTCCAAGGTGACTCCGAAGAGCGAGCAGGGCCGCCGAGCGCTCGCGCTGCTCAACAACTGGGACGGCGCGATGCTGGACGACCGCCCCGAGCCGCTCATCGTCTCGGCGTGGTGGCGCGAGTTTGCGCGCGCGATCTACGCCGACGAGCTGGGCGAGGCCTTCCGCGGCAACTGGCTCGCGCGCGCGCGGTTCGTCACCCACGTGCTCAACGACAAGGACAAGCAGGCGCGCTGGTGCGACAACGTGCGCACCAAGGGCGTGGAGACCTGCGACGACCTGCTTGCCGCCACGCTCGAAGCCGCGCTCGCCGACCTGAACAAGCGCTACGGCGAGGACATGACGCGCTGGCGCTGGGGCGCGGCGCACTTCGCGCGCCACGAGCACCGACCCTTCGGCCGCGTCTCCTGGCTCGCGCCCTTCTTCGACATCACCGTGCCCACGGGCGGCGACGCCTACACCGTGAACGTCGGCCGCAACCGCATGGAAGACAACGCGCGCCCGTTTGCCAACACCCACGCCGCGAGCCTGCGCGCGATCTACGACCTCTCGGACCTGGAGAACTCGCTCTACATCCACTCCGCCGGCCAGTCGGGCAACGTCTTCTCGCCGCACTACAAGAGCTTCACGCAGGCCTGGGCGAAGGGCGAGTACATCCCGATGGTGATGGACCGAAAGCGCATCGAGGCAGGCGGGGTGCGGCGCTTAAGGCTGGTACCGTAGAAATCAGGGTCTGGCCCCGACCTTCTAGCGCTCGCGCGCGGCTTCGTGCCAGGCCTTCTGTACGGGGCTGAGGACGTACTCGAGGATCGAGCGCGTGCCGAGGTGGATTTCGCTGGAGACCTGCATGCCCGGCGCGAGCGCGTAGCGGGCGGCGCTGGCGACAAGCTCCTGCGCGTTCAGCTCCACCAAAGCGCGAAAGGCTAACGGACCCATCGGCCGATCGCGCCCACTGAGCGCGTCCGAGCGGATATTGGCCGAGGGCGCCTCTGTAGCGTCAGCGTTGATGTGCAGCACCCTCCCCTCGACCATGCCGTACTTCTGGAATTGGAAGGCGGCGAGCTTGAGCCTCACAGCCTGGCCCTTCCTTACGAAGCCGACGTCGTGGTTGGAGACCCACACCTCGGCGACGAGCTGATCGCCCTCGGGCACGAGCGTCATGAGGATCGTGCCGGGGGCAACGACCGTGCCGGCGGTGTAGGTCGCAAGGTCCTTGACGATCCCCGCCTGCGGCGCGCGCAGCTCCAATAGCCCGCGCCGGTGCTCGTGCTTGGCGAGTTCCTGGCTCGCGCGCTCGAGCTGCATCGCGGTTTCGACGCGCTCGGCCTGGAGTTGTCGCCGGTAGTCCGCGGTGATCTGCGCGATCTTCGCCTCCGACTGCGCAATCAGTGCGCGGCTCGAGCCGATGACGTACTCCTGCGTGCGCAGGTCCTGCTCCTTCTCGATGCGCTCGCGGGCCTTGTCCGTCGCCATCACGCGGCCGGCGAAACCGTCCTTCTGCAATTGCTGGAAAGCGCGCTCCTGCTCCACGTAGTGCGGCAGCACCTGCTCAAGCTTCGTCTTGGTGGACTCCGCCGCAGCGAGATCGCTGCGCGCCTTCTCGAGGAGGCTTCTTTCCTGCGCGAGGGCGTTCTCGTAGGCGCGCACGTTCGCCTCCATCTGCGCCGCCGCTTGCGCATAGTGCGCGGTGGAGTCGCCCGCCTCGCGCGCGAGCGCCCGGCCGCCGAGCTG
>DASWBP010000341.1:0-19837 GCA_036390555.1 Burkholderiales bacterium
ACTACGGCGTGGCTGCCCGCCACGTTCAGCCACGCGAGCGTCACGCCTGGCACCTGCGCCACCTGCCACAACGGCACCAGCGCTCGCGGCAAGTCGGCCAACCACGTCGCCACCACCGCTTCCTGCGACACCTGCCACCGCACTACGGCGTGGCTGCCCGCCACGTTCAGCCACGCGAGCGTCACGCCTGGCACCTGCGCCACCTGCCACAACGGCACCAGCGCTCGCGGCAAGTCGGCCGGCCACTTCGTCACGACGCGTGCCTGCGACGCCTGTCACACGACGAGCGCCTGGTCGCCGGCAAAGCCTTACGCCCACCTCTCGCCGTACTACAAGCCGCACAACACGGGCGTCACCTGCGTGAATTGCCACTCCACGAACAGCGAAATGGCAACCTGGACATTCGCCGCCTACAAGCCGGACTGCGCGGGCTGCCACGCTTCGCGCTTCAAGCCCGATGCGCACAAGAAGGTGGACTCGCCGACGCTCCTCTACACCGTGGCCGAGCTGAAGGACTGCTCTGGAAGCTGCCACACCTACACCAACAGCACGTTCACCACGATCCTGAAGTCCCGCTCCGGTAGGCACCGCTCCACCGACGGCGGCTTCTGATCTGGTGCAGCGCGAAGCCGACGGGTCTCCCCGCATGTCCTGGCGCGCGCTGACCCGCAGGCTGCTTGTCGCGCTCTCGCTCCTTGCAGCTGCGCTGATGCCGGCGGCGGCGGGCGCGGAAGTGCTCGACGAGCTCGTCGTCACCGCAGAGAACGCCGACGCAGTCATCCGAGTCAGCTTCGGGCTGCGCATCCAGTACCTGCGGCACGAGATCTTCGGCGACAGCCTCGTCGACATCTACTTCCGGCCACTCACCCTGGACGCCGCGCCCGTGACCGAGACCCGGCGCATTCCGCCCGGCCCTTCCTTCCCGGGGGTGGAAGCGGTCTATCCGGTGCAGGCGAGCCTGCAGTCGCGCAAGGTGACGCTCCGGCTCACCCGCCCCCTGAAGGGGATGCGCGTGCGCCCCGCGGGAGACCGCGCCGTCGACATCGTGGTGCCTGGCGGCGCCGGGCTAGTGGCGCGCGCGCCGGCGCCCGCCGCGCCGGCTGTCCCGGCCGCGGAACCCGCGCCCGTGCTTGTCCCCGCGCCGGTCCCGGCGCCGGCCGCGCGCCCGCCCGCGCCCGCGCCGGAATCGCTGGCGCAGTCCCGCTATTTCATCCGGCTCGCGTCCTTCTCCTCCATTGCCCAGATGCAGCGCGCCCAACCGTTGCCCGGAGAGTTCGCCAACTATGAGCTGATGGTCTCCGAAGCGCGTCGGCAGGGCCGCACGGAGTACGACCTGGTCCTCGGTTATTTCCCGACCGAGCAGGCTGCCGAGCGGGCGAGGCAGCGGCTGCTGCGCCGCTTCCCGCAAGCCGAGGTCGTCGACTTGGGCGAGATCCGGCCCGAGCCGCCCGTGGCTGCGGCGGCGCCGGCCCCTCAACCGCCCGTCCCACCAGCGGCGCCCAGGCCGCCGCCCGCCATCGCGCCCGTTCCCACAGCGCGCGCAGCGCCACCGTTGCCGGCGCCGGTGCCAGCCACCGCCCCTGCGATTGCCTCTGCCGAGGTCGAAGCACGCGCTGCCGAGCTGATGACGGCGGCACGTGCCGCGCTCGATGCGCGCCAGGACGCGCTCGCCACCGAGCGCCTGAACGAGCTCCTGATGCTGCCGCCGAACCGGCAATCGCGCGACGCGCAGGAGCTCGCGGGCGTCGCCCGCGAGCGCTCGGGCGAGGTGCAGAAGGCTCGCGCGGAGTACGAGCTCTACCTGAAGCTCTATCCGGAGGGCGTGGGCTCGGCGCGCGTGCAGCAGCGCCTCGCTGCGCTGGCGGCGCCGGAGCCCGCCGGCGTGCGGCGCGCGGAGCGCGCGCCGCTGCGCACGCTGACCGGGACCCTGTCGCAGTACTACTACGGCGGCCGGACCAAGGTGGAGACCGCGTTCGAGACGCCGACCACGCCGGACCGCTCGACGTTCACCGCAACCGACCTGTCGGCCCTGGTCACCAACGTGGACCTCACGCTGCGCAATCGCACCGAGAGCGGCGACACGCGCCTCGTGCTGCGCGACACCAACAGCGCGAGCTTCCTCGAGGAGGGCCAAGGCAGCTACAACCGCCTGACCGCGGCCTACTTCGATTACCGGGGACTGCAGAACCCGCTGTCCCTGCGTGTCGGCAGGCAGACCGGCCTTGTCGGCGGCCTGCCGCACCGCTTCGACGGGGCCATCGCCGGCGTCGGCTTCGCGCCAAAGTGGCGCGTGAATGCCTCGATTGGTACGCCGGTGGAGTATCCGAAGATCGAGTCCGACCGGCAATTCTGGGCCGCCAACCTCGAGTACGAGAACCTCGCCGACGCCTGGAGCGGGAACTTCTTCTTCATCGAGCAAAAGAGCGACGGGCTGCTCGATCGGCGCGCCGTGGGCACGGAGATCCGCTACCTGCGCGGCGGCACTTCGCTGTTCTCCCTGCTCGACTACGACACGAGCTACAAGGATTGGAACATCACGATGGCGCAGGGCACCTGGCAGACGGAAGGACGCACGACGCTCAACCTGATGTTCGACCGCCGCAAGGCGCCCACGCTCACCACCACCAACGCGATCTTCGGCCAGGGGACGACTTCGCTCGATACGCTGCGGCTGACGCTGAGCGAAGAGCAGATCCGCCAGCTCGCGCGCGACGTGACCGCGACGGCGACCCAGGCGCTGGTCGGCGTCACGACGCCCATCGCGGCAAAATGGCAGCTGGGCGCCGACGCACGCCTGACCAACGTCGGGCCGCTGCCTTCGGTGACGGTGAATGGCATCGTGATCCCGGCGCAGCCGGCAACCGGCGACATCTACAGCTACGGCCTGCAGGCCATCGGCACCAATCTGTACTCGGGGCGCGATACGAGCGTCTTCAGCCTCACCTACGTGACCGGCCCCGCGCTGGACGGCTACCAGTTCGCCTACAACAACCTCTCGACGGTCGGCGACTGGACATTCGAGCCCTCTCTCCGCTACTACACGCAGGAGGACACGCAGGCGGTCAAGCTCGAACGCTGGACGCCGGGACTGCGGCTGACCTACCGCATCCACGAGCGGCTCGCGCTCGAGGGCGAGTTCATCTGGGAAAAGACGCGCACCATCGGCCCGGTCTCCCGGGACGACACGGACCGCGGATTCTTCTACCTCGGCTACCGCTGGAACTTCTGAGTCGTGCGGCCGTCCGCTGCGCGGCCGGCCGGGCCTGTTGCGCGTGACGAGCCGGATGGGCCGGTGCCCACCCTAGGGCTGCTGCGCGCCCCTGAGCGCGCCGCCGCCGTCCACCGGCAGCGCCACGCCCGTGATGAAGCCCGCCTCGTCCGAGGCGAGGAACAGCGCCGCGTTCGCCACATCCCAGGCGTCGCCCATCTTCTGCCGCAGCGGCACGCGCTTGTCGCGCTCGGCGGCGATCTCGGCGCGCGGCCGGCCGCTCGCGCGCGCGCGCGTGTCCACCGCCATTGGCGTATCCATCAGGCCGGGCAGGATCACGTTGGCGCGCACGCCGTAGCCGGCATTCTCCAGCGCAAGCTGCCGCGTGAAGGCGATCATCGCCGCCTTGCTCGCCTTGTAGGCGACGAGCGGGTAGTCCTCCAGCGCGGCGAGCGAGGAGATCAGGATGATCGAGCCCGCGCGCTGCGCGCGCATCAGCGGCACCACGTGCTTGCACGCCATCACCGCGCCGCGCAGGTTGATCGCCATCACGCGGTCGAAGTCCTGCTCGGTGATGTCGGCGAGCCGCTTGTCGCCGCCGGCGAGGCTCACGCCGACGTTGTAGTGCAGGATGTCAATGCGGCCCCAGCGCGCTTTCGCCGCCGCGACCATCGCGGCGAGCATCGCCTCGCGCGTGACGTCGGCCTCGAAGGCAACGCAGTCGCCGCCCGCCGCGCGCGCCTGCGCGGCCGTCGCCTCGGCGGAGGCGAGATCGCGGTCCACCGCCATGACGCGCGCGCCCTCGGCGGCAAAGCGCAGCACCGTGGCGCGGCCATTGCCGATGCCCTCGCCCGGGCTCTGCCCGGCGCCGACCACGATCGCGCACTTGCCCTCGAGGCGCATGCGGCTCAGAGGTACGCAGCGAGCGCGCCCAGGCAGCCGGCCACCACCACCGCCGCAAAGAGCCGCCGCGGCAGCCGGTCGCTCCAGATGCGCCGCAAGAGGCCCACGGCGTGCGGCGCGCGCGCGAGGCGCCTGAAGTCCTTGTGCGCGGGCCGCTCCAGGCGCGCCAGCGCCGCGGCGGAGTCGAACTGCCGCGACAGCGGCAGCCGCGTGTCCGGCGCGATCTGCGAAGCCGCCGGTGCGAGCGGCGCTTCGCGCCCGCCCGCCTCGAGCTTCAGCGTCTGCGTGCGCTCGGCCTCGTCGCCCTGGCGCGGCTTGGCGCGGCTGCGCATCTCGGCGAGCGCATCGCGCAGGTCCGCGCACATCTCGTAGGCGTCCTGGTAGCGCACCGCGGGG
This sequence comes from Burkholderiales bacterium, assembly GCA_036390555.1. Taxonomy (GTDB): domain Bacteria; phylum Pseudomonadota; class Gammaproteobacteria; order Burkholderiales; family SG8-39; genus JAABQT01. The sequence continues at coordinate 4,508 of DASWBP010000341.1, forward strand.
TCCTTCTTCAGCGAGCGCGCCACCACGAAGTCGAGCATCTGCGGCACGTCGGGGTTGGCGCGCGAGGGCGGCTGGTGCTCGAGGTAGGTGACGTTGTGCGCGATCTGGTCCACGTTCTGCCCGGCGAACAGCGACCCGCCGGTGAGCATTTCGTGCAGCACCACGCCCAGCGAGAAGATGTCGGAGCGCTGGTCCACCGGCTGGCCGCTGATCTGCTCGGGCGACATGTAGCGCGGCGTGCCGAGCACCATGCCGGCGCTGGTCTTGTGGTCGGCGTGGCGCATGCGTGCGATGCCGAAGTCCATGATCTTCACCGGCCCGCGCTCCAGCAGCATGATGTTGCCGGGCTTGATGTCCCGGTGGACGATGCCGTGCTCGTGCGCGAAGGCGAGGCCCTCGGCGACCTGCAGCGCGATGTCCACGGCCTCCGCCGCGGGCAGCGGCTCGGCGCGCATGCGCGCGCGCAGCTCGGTGCCTTCCAGCAGCTCCATCGCCATGTAGGCGAGGTCGTCTTCCTCGCCGAAGTCGAAGATGGTGACGATGTTGGGATGCGTGAGCTTGCCGGCGGCCTTGGCCTCCAGCATGAAGCGCTTCTCGTAGTCCTTGCGCCCCTCGGCTTCGACGAGCGAGATGGTCTTCAGCGCCACCACGCGGTCCAGCGCCGGGTCCTCGGCCTTGTAGACGACGCCCATCGCGCCGCGGCCGAGCTCGCCGAGGATCTTGTAGCGCCCGATGCGCTTGGGAGTCTTCGCAGCCATCAGCGGCTCAACCGCTGCGCCAGTCCCTGCGCACCCGCGCGCAGCGTGGCGCCGACCCGCTCCGCGTACGCCTTTGCGCCCTCCAGCGACACGCGGTAGCCGACGCCCGCCCCGATCAGGCCGGCCACGAGGAGCACGCCGGCGATCGCGTAGCGCCGGCCGCGCGCGCGCGCGGCGCGCACGTCGCCGTGGTAGAGCTGGTGCGCACGCAGGCTCGCGTCGGTGTGCGTGCCCGCCCTGACGAGCGCGGCTTCCGCGCCCGGCGAAGCATCCGCGAGCGCGTCGCGGAATTCCTTCGTCAGCAGGACGTTCGACGGCCCGGCCAGCGCCGAAATACCCGCCGCCACCGCGATGCCATCGCCGAGCAGGCCGCCGTTCTCCCCGGCCTGTCGCACCGCACCGTGGGTGATGCCGGCGCCCAGTGGCAGGCCCGCCGCGCTCGCGGCGAGCGTGCGCTGCGTGACGCGCAGCGCCGCCCGCGGGTCGCCCAGAACCGCCAGCACGATACCGTCGGCCGCATCCAGCACGATGCGGCTCGCTTCGCCCATGTCGGCGATCGCCACGGCGAGCGCGGACTCGAGCTGCGCGCGCAGCCGCGCCTGCTCGGTGGCCGGGCGGCGCGCAAACTCGGGGATCCTGAGAAAGACCACGGTCGCGTAGACCGAGGCCGGGGCGTTGGCCATGGACGCAATTTACCGGCTTTCGGCGGCGCCGATCTATCCGCAAGTACCGGATTTCGAGCGCACGGCGCGCGCCGCGGCCCGCGCGGGGTGGCTTGCGCGTGCGCGTGCGGCTGCGCGATAATGCGCCCCGCTGAGGAGCGCTGCGTCCCCCGCCTTTGCAAGGGAGTCAGGCTCAGCAAAATCAACTGCGCTCGCATCGCAACCGGTGCGGGCGCTCTGTTTTTTCGGGGCCCGCATCCACGACAGAAAGGGCACCGACATGAACGCACCGAATCCGAAGTTCACCGACTACAAGGTCGCCGACCTCGCGCTCGCCGACTGGGGGCGCAAGGAAATCGCCATCGCCGAGTCCGAGATGCCGGCGCTGATGGCGATCCGCGAGGAATACGCCAGGGCGAAACCCCTCAAGGGCGCGCGCATCACCGGGTCGCTGCACATGACCATCCAGACCGCGGTGCTGATCGACACGCTGAAGGCGCTCGGTGCGGAGGTACGCTGGGCTTCCTGCAACATCTTCTCGACGCAGGACCACGCCGCGGCGGCCGTCGCGGCCTCGGGCACGCCGGTGTTCGCCTACAAGGGCGAGTCGCTGGACGAATACTGGGAGTTCACGCACCGCATCTTCGAGTTCGGCGGCGGCAAGGGACCGAACATGATCCTCGACGATGGCGGCGACGCGACGCTGCTCGTGCACCTCGGGCAGAAGGCCGAGAAGGATCCGTCGGTGATCGCCAAGCCGAACAGCGAGGAAGAGACGTCGCTGTTCAAGGCGATCAAGAAGAAGCTCGCCGCGCAGCCCGGGTGGTATACGAAGGTCGGCAAGGAGATCAAGGGCGTCACCGAGGAGACCACCACCGGCGTGCACCGCCTCTACGAGATGGCGAAGGAAAAGCGCCTGCTGTTCCCGGCGATCAACGTCAACGACTCGGTGACCAAGTCGAAGTTCGACAACCTCTACGGATGCCGCGAGTCGCTGGTGGACGGCATCAAGCGCGCCACCGACGTGATGATCGCCGGCAAGGTGGCGCTGGTCGCCGGCTACGGCGATGTCGGCAAGGGCTCGGCGCAGGCGCTGCGCGCGCTCTCGGCGCAGGTATGGGTGACCGAGGTCGACCCGATCTGCGCGCTGCAGGCGGCGATGGAAGGCTATCGCGTGGTGACCATGGACTGGGCGGCGGACAAGGCCGACATCTTCGTGACGGCGACGGGCAACTACCACGTCATCACCCACGAGCACATGAAGAAGATGAAGGACCAGGCGATCGTCTGCAACATCGGCCACTTCGACAACGAGATCGACGTGGCGTCGCTCGGCAAGTGCAAGTGGGAAGAGATCAAGCCGCAGGTGGACCACGTCATCTTCCCGGATGGCAAGCGCATCATCCTGCTCGCCAAGGGACGCCTGGTGAACCTCGGCTGCGCCACCGGGCACCCGAGCTACGTGATGAGCTCGTCGTTCGCCAACCAGACCATCGCGCAGATCGAGCTGTTCACCAACACGGCGAAGTACCCGGTGGGCGTCTACACGCTGCCGAAGCACCTCGACGAGAAGGTGGCGCGCCTGCAGCTGAAGAAGCTCAACGCCCAGCTCACCGAGCTCACCGAGGCGCAGGCGAAGTACATCGGCGTGCCCAGGCAGGGGCCGTACAAGTCGGATCACTACCGCTATTAGAATCGGGGTCAGACCCACGCTGGAGAAGCGGGGTCAGACCCCATATCGCCTCCGATGCCGCGCATGGCTAGACTCATCGTCCTCTGGCTGATCAACGCGCTCGCCCTGCTGACGGTGGCGTACGTGCTGCCGGGCATCCGCGTCGAGGATTTCGGCGCCGCCCTGGTTGCCGCGCTGGTGCTCGGGCTGGTCAATGCCTTCATCCGGCCGCTGCTGATCCTGCTCACCCTGCCGGCGACGATCCTCACCCTGGGCCTGTTCATCTTCGTCATCAACGGCCTGCTGTTCTGGATGGTGGGCTCCTGGCTGCCGGGCTTCAGCGTCACGGGATTCTGGTGGGGCTTCTTCGGCGCGATCGTCTACAGCATCGTGTCCTGGGCGTTGTCCTCGGTGCTCCTCCCGGGGCGGCGCGTTCACTTCGAGATCAGGAAGGAGTAGCGCATGCGTATCGCAGTGATGGGCGCGGGCGGCGTCGGCGGCTACTTCGGCGCGCGCCTCGTGCAGGCCGGCCACGACGTCACCTTCATCGCGCGCGGCCGGCACCTGGAGGCGCTCAAGGCGAACGGCCTCACGCTGAAGAGCCCGCTCGGCGACGCGAACCTCAAGGTGAAGGCGGTGGGCCGCGCCGCCGACGCCGGCACGGCAGAGATCGCTCTCTTTGCCGTCAAGCTTTGGGACACGGAGGAAAGCGCTGCGCAGCTCGCGCCGGTCGTCGCGGGAGGCGGATACGTCATTCCCTTCCAGAACGGCGTCGAGTCGGTGCAGCGCATCGGCGCGGTACTGGGGAGGGCGCGCGTGATGGGCGGCGCCGCCTACATCGCGGGGCGCATCGCCGAGCCGGGCGTCATCCTGCACACGGGCACCATCGCGCGCCTGCGCTTCGGGCCGGTGCTGCCCGCGCAGCAGAAGGCCGCAGAGGCGTTCCATGCGGCGTGCCAGGGCGCGAAGATCGACTGCGAGCTTGCCGGCGACATCGAGCGCGTGCTGTGGGAGAAGTTCGTGCTGCTGGTGGCGATCTCGGCCACCACCGCGGTTTCACGCAAGCCGATCGGCGTGGTGCGCGCCGATCCCGACCTGCGCTGGCTGCTCGAGACGGTGATGAAGGAAACCTGGGCCGTGGGCCGCAAGCGCGGCATCGCGCTCGCCGACGACCTGGTGGCGAAGACGCTCGCGCAGGCCGAGGGCTTTCCTCCCGAGATGCGCGCCTCGATGGCGCAGGACCTCGAAGCGGGCGGCAAGCTCGAGGCGCCCTGGCTCTCGGGCGCGGTGGCGCGCATGGCGGCCGAAGCAGGGCTCGAGGCGCCGGCCAACCGCGCCGTGTTCGCGGCGCTCAAGCCCTACCTCAATGGCCGATAACAGCTTCGAGTTCTTCCCGCCGAAGACGCCGGAGGGCAAGGAGAAGCTGCGCGCGACCTGGCAGGCGCTTGCCAAGCTCAAGCCGCGGTTCTTTTCGTGCACCTACGGCGCGGGAGGCTCCACGCGCGAGGGCACGCTCGAGACCGTGCTCGAGATCCGCAAGGCCGGCCACGAGGCGGCGCCGCACATCTCCTGCGTTGCCTCCACGCAGAAGGACATCGCCGAGCAGCTCGAGCGCTACAAGTCGCACGGCATCCGGCACCTGGTGGCCTTGAGGGGCGACCTGCCCTCGGGCCTCGCCGCCTCGGGCGAGTTCCGCTACGCGAGCGAGCTGGTCGCGTTCATCCGCAAGACCACCGGCGACTGGTTCCACATCGACGTCGCCTGCTACCCCGAATACCACCCGCAGACGCGCGGCGCCGCCGACGAGGTGAGGAACTTCAGGAAGAAGGTGGACGCGGGCGCCGATTCCGCGATCACCCAGTACTTCTACAACGCCGACGCCTATTTCCGCTTCGTCGAGGAGTGCCGCGCCGCGGGCCTCGCCCTGCCGATCGTGCCCGGCATCATGCCGATTGCCAACTTCTCGCAGCTCGCGCGCTTCTCGGATGCCTGCGGCGCGGAGATCCCGCGCTGGATGCGCGTGAAGCTAGAGAGCTACCGCGACGACACCGCCTCGATCCGCGCTTTCGGCCTGGACGTGGTGACGGCGCTCTGCGCGAAGCTGCTCGCCGCCGGCGCACCGGGCCTGCACTTCTACACGCTCAACCAGGCGGCGCTCTCCACCGAGATCTGGCGGCGCCTGAAGCTGTGAGGCGGCTGCTCGCCGGCTTCGCGGCCGCGGCCCTGTTGCTGGCCGGGCTCGAAATCTTCCTTGCGCACGCGCTCGAGCCACTGGAGAACCGGCTGCTGGACGCCTTCACGCGCTGGCACGCCGCGCGGCTCGCGCCCGATCCGGGCGTCGTCCTGGTGGACATCGACGAGAAGAGCCTCGCCGCGATGCAACCCGAGGCCGGACGCTTTCCCTGGCCGCGCGAGGTGTACGCGGAGCTCCTGCGCGGGCTCATGCCGCAGCGGCCGCGCGCGGTGGTGTTCGACATCATGTTCTCGGAGCCCGACCGTTTCCGCCCGCAGAGCGACGAGGCGTTCGCGGAAGCGGCCCTCCCCCACCGCGAGCGCCTCTATTTCCCGCTGCTGATGCTGGACGCGCGCGACCACGCGAGCGGCGCCTCGGCCTCCGAGCTCGCGCCGCTCCTCGGCCTGGTGCGCCGCCCCGGGGCCGACATCCAGGCGCGCATCGCGCTCGTGCCGCCAATGGCGCTGCCGCAGGAGCTCTGGCGCGGCGGCACCATCAACTTCCTCGAGGACGACGACCACGTCGGCCGCCGCTATGCGCTGCGCACTTCGGTGCGCGGCTGGGAGGTGCCCTCGCTCGCCGCGCGCGTCGCGCTCGACCTCGGCTACCCGGTGCCGGACGCGCCCGACCTGCGCCTCGCCTGGCGCGGCAAGGCGCGCGGCCTGCCCGCGGTGTCGTTCAGCGATCTCTACGAGGACTTCGGACGCGCCAAGCGCCAGCGGCCGGCCGACGAGTTCAAGGACAGGATCGTGGTGATCGGCGCAGCGGCGCCGGGCCTCGGCGACTTGCGCGTGACGCCGCTCTCGAGCACGCAGCCCGGCATCGAAATCCTCGCCACGGCGATCGAGAACCTGAAGAACGGGCGCGCAATGCGCGTGGCGCCGGCGTGGCTGCCGCTTGCCGCCGCGCTCATGCTGGTGGCGCTGCTGTACGCCGCATTCGCTCGCAACTTCACCGTGAACCGCGTCGCCATCGGCCTGGGCGCCGCCACGGCGCTGCTGCTCGGCGCGAGCTGGTTCCTCGCCGGGCGCCTCTACCTCCTGCCGCTGCTCGCGCCGCTCGCGGCCGCCTGGCTGTTCTACTTCGCCGCCGCGACCGCCGCCTATCTGAAGGAACGGCGCACCCGCGAGGCGGCGATCGCGATGTTCTCGCGTTTCGTCAATCCGCACGTGGTCAAGCAGCTCGTCGAGCGCGGCGGCCTGGAAGGCACGGGCGAAGCGCGCGAGGTGACGCTGCTGTTCTCCGACATCCGCGGCTTCACTACGCTGTCCGAATCGCGCTCGCCGCAGCAGGTGGTGGAGATCCTCAACCGCTACTTCAGCCGGCAGGTGGAGGTCATCTTCAGCCACGGCGGGTCGCTGGACAAGTTCATCGGCGACGCCATCATGGCCTTCTGGGGCGCGCCGCTGGACGACCCCGAGCACGCGAAGAATGCCGTCGCCTGCGCGCTGGAGATGGCCGACGCCCTGCTCGCCTTCAAGGAGGAGCTGGGCGAGCTGGGGCGGGATTTCGACGTCGGCATCGGCGTGCATTCCGGTCCCGCCGTGGTGGGATTGATCGGCTCGGAGAAGCGCCGCGAGTACACCTCGATCGGCGACACGGTGAACCTCGCCAGCCGCATCGAGGGCCTCACCAAGGAGGCCGGGCGCCGGATCCTGGTGTCGCGCGAGACGATGGAGCGCTGCCACGGCGCCTTCGATTTCGTATCATGTGGCACTTTCCACGCCAAGGGCCGAGCCCAACCGGTGGAGCTGTTCGAGCCGCGCAGGAAATCGTGAAGACCCCCGCCGCGACCTCCCTGCGGACCCTCGCCTCGCGCTCGCTGCGCGCTCTTGCCGCGCTCCTCGTCGCCGCGCCGTTCCTTGCGCCGGCGCCTTGCCTTGCCGAGGCGGCCACGGTGATCCGCGCCACCGAGCTCAAGCGCGCGCCCGCCACCGATGCCGAGAGCGCAGGCCAGCTTGCCGAGAACGCGAAGGTGGACGCCTTGGAGCGCCAGGGCGGCTGGACGCGCGTGAGGGCGCCCGGCGGCGCCGAGGGCTGGGTGCGCATGCTTGCGTTGCGCTTCGACGGAGGGGGAGCCGCGCGCCAGGGCGACAGCGGCATCGCGCAGGCGCTCAACGTCGCGCGCACGGGCACCAGCGGCGCGCAGGTCACCACCGGCGTGCGCGGACTGGATGCCGAGCAGCTTGCCAATGCGCGGGCCAATCCTGCCGAGCTGAAGAAGCTCGAGCGCTACGCCGCAAGCAAGGACGCAGCGGCGGCGTTCGCCGAGCGCGGCCCGCTGCGCGCGCAGCAGGTGAGCTACCCGTGAGCCGCACGATGCTCCTGCGCGTCGCGCTCTTTGCCGGACTCTGCGTCGCCGCTAGCGGCGCGCAGGCGCAGTTCAACCTGCGCAATCTCGACATCAACAAGGTGCTGGACACCGCGAAGAACGTGGTCAAGGCGACCGGCGAGATTGGCGAGCAGGAGGAGATCGAACTCGGCCGCGACGTGGCGGCGCAACTGCTCGGCGCGGCGCCGCTGATGGCGAACGAAGGCGTGCAGCGCTACGTCAACTATGTGGGCCGCTGGCTTGCGTCGCAGACCGAACGCCCCGACCTGCCTTGGCGCTTCGGCGTGCTCGAGGCGCCGCAGCTCAACGCCTTCGCCACGCCCGGCGGCAATGTCTTCATCACGCGCGGCCTGCTCGAGCGCATGAAGAGCGAGGCCGAGCTCGCCGGCGTGCTTGCGCACGAGATCGCGCACGTGCTGCGCAAGCACCACCTGAAGGCGATCCAGAAGGGGGCGCAGACGGCGCTCGCCGGCGAGGCGCTCACCCAGGCGCTCGCGCGGCGCGACGGCGCGAACCGGGAGAAGCTGATCGCGCTCGGCTCGGAAGTGTTCACACGCGGCCTGGACAAGTCCGACGAGCTGGAAGCCGACCGCCTGGGCGTGGCGATCGCGGCGCGCGGCGGCTACGACGCCTATGGCCTGCCCTCGGTGCTGCAGACCCTGCAGGCGATGAACCCGCAGGACTCGGGCCTCGCGCTGATGTTCAAGACCCACCCGGCGCCCGCCGAGCGGCTGGACGCGATGGAAAAGCTGCAGTCCCTGCTCGACGCCTACGCTGCGCAACCGCAGCTCGCCGAGCGATTCGCAGCGAGCGCCCGTACCCGGCGCTGACCCCTCTTGCCTCCCCAGTTCCGGGGAAAGACGGCGCCCTCGGGGAGGCTTAGCATTTCGCTCGCTGGGCGGCTTTCGCAGGCGCCGTTTGACCTGCCTCAATCCCCGGGCCAGGTCCTGGATCTAGACTTCGCCCTCAAGGGGGACAACCTGCTCATGGAGATGACTATGGACCGCATCAAGGCATTACTGGCAGTGCTCCTGCCGGCGTCGCTGGTGGGATTCAGTGCGCCCGCCGCCGCGCAGGCCGACGCCGGTTGGTACATCGGCGCTGCGTACGGCATGACGAGCTTCGACCTGGACACCGCGGGTATCAGCAACCCAGTCGTTGACGACAGCGACTCGGGCTTCAAGATCTATGGCGGCTTTCAGTTCAACAGACATCTGGGCGCAGAGGTCGGCTACGTCGACGCGGGCAAAGCGACTTTCTCGGGCAGCGCCTTCCCCATTGGTGCCTTCAGCGGTGAAGTCAAAGTGACCGCGATCACATTCGCGGCGGTGGGCACGCTGCCGCTCAACGAGTCCTTCGCGCTGTTCGCAAGGGCCGGCCTCGCAGCGTGGGATGCGAAGGTGAGCGCGAATGCCTTGGGCCTCGGTGGCTCCGCCGACGACAGCGGAACCGACCTGCTCATTGGGATCGGCGCGCGGTTCAACCTGAACAAGAACTGGGGGCTCGTGCTCGAGTATGAGCGCGTCGATACGGACGAGCCGGTTTCGATGACGTCGTTCGGCGTGCGCTACAAGTTCTAGCTTCCTCCCGCAGTTCCTCCGGCCTGCGCGCGCGGGCCGGAGCCTCCCTAGTAGTTCTCCCGGTAGAAGATGAAGTTGCGCGGCTGCGCGTAGCGGCCGACGCCGGCGCGGCCTCGACAAGGGCGATGAGCTGCAAGCGCATCGCCCTGGCGTGGCGGTCGCCGCGCGCGCGATGCGCTGATTCACGTTCCATTCCCATATCCAGCGGGCAGCGCGGGTTCTGTTCGGCGTCGCACATACTCGGCGCGGCATCGTTGCATACCATTTCGCTCGGATCGAGGGTTACTGCACCGGGGAAGGCCGCACGCAAGTCACTGAAAACTCAACAAAGGAAAGCCGCATGAACCGCATGAAAACAGCGTTTGCAGTTGTTCTGCCAGCAGCCTTCATGGCAATCAGCGCGCCCGCCATCGCGCAGCAGTCGGACGCCGGCTGGTACATCGGTGGCTCCTACGGCATAACCAACATCGATGTCTCCACCAGCGGCCCCGGTTTCAGTGTCGACGGCGACGATTCAGGCTACAAGGTCTTCGGCGGCTACCAGTTCAACAAGCACTGGGGCGCGGAAGTCGGCTACCTCGATGCCGGCAAGGCGAGCGTCACCGGTCCGGGGGGCAGCGCGCAGCTCAGCGTCACGGCGCTGACGTTTGCCGGCACGGGTACCCTGCCGTTGAGCGAGAGCTTCTCGCTGCTGGGCAAGGTGGGTCTGTGGATGTGGGACACCGGCTGCTCCGGGGCGATCTGCGTGAGCAGCTATGACGACAGTTCCACCGATCTGTTCTACGGTGTTGGCGCGCGCTTCAACTTCAACAGGAACTGGAGCATGCAGGTGGAGTGGGAACAATTCGAGACCAGCGCTGACGCCGTGACCCTGACGTCGCTCGGCGTGCGCTACAAGTTCTAGCGCGCTCTGTGCCAGCATCCTCCGTCGCGTGCGCGAGCGCGCGACGTGGGTGTCCTAGTAGTTCTCCCGGTAGAAGATGAAGTTGCGCGGCTGCGCGTAGCGGCCGTACACGGCGCGCCCGCCCGGCTTGTCGTCATAGGCGGTGTTGCCGTCGCCGTCGGGGTTGGCGGCGTCGTTCCAGCGCCCGAGCAGGTAGCCAAGCGGCGCGCTTGCCGCGGCCACGTAACTCCCGGGATCGCAATAGCTGCCGCCCGTGCTGCCGAGGTTCGGCGTGAGCAGCACGCTGCCCTGCGCGCCCGCGCCCGGCGCCGACAACACCAGCGTGCCGACCCCCGAGGCAAACGGCACGCTCGCTGCGTTCACCGCCGTGTTGCAGGGCGCGAGCGGCGCGGCGAACGTCAGAGAGATTGCCGAGCGCGCAAGCGTGGTGCAGCTGTCGGCGCCGTTCACGGCGAAGGCGCTGCCGTTCCAGTACTGCGTCTCGACCGGCACCGGCAGGACCGAGGCGCCGTTGCCGTAGGCGTTCTGCAGCCACAGCCTGCCGAAGCGCAGCTCGGTCGCCGGACCGACCGCGAAATGATCGTTCACCGCGTTGCCGTCCACATCCAGATTGAACGCACCCATCTGCACGCCGCCCGCGGCATTGGGGTCGTTGTCGTTCGGTGCGATGCCGAACTGCGTCCCCGCGAACGGTCCGTCGGGGTTGTCGGGCGTTGCGCGCCGGATGCCGGTGCGCACGCCCAGGTTCGCCACGCCGTTCGTGAAGCTGCCCGTCGGGGCGAGGCTTGCGTCCACGCGCCCGGTGAGATTCGTTGCGCCGCTGCGAGCGCCGATGTTGAGGTTCGTCGCGCTCGACAGATCGAGCTTGGCGTAGGCACCGGTGTAGTTCTGCGTCAGCGCGCCCTGCGTGTTGCGCGCTTCCAGAGTGAAGGCGAGCGTCAGCTCCTCGTTCAGATAGGTGAAGGTGGAGGCACCGCAGCCGGCGATATCGGTGCGGTTGACGAGCGTCGGCGCGCCCGTTACGGCGAATTGCCTGGGCTTGAAGCGCCCGACGTAACCACCTGCGGCGTCGCCGTCCAGCGCGCTCGAGCCCGGGATGTCGGCGTCCGCGGCGCCGAGATAGTCGGAGACGTTGGCCGTGAAGATCACGTTGCCCGCCTCGCTGTAGCACCAGTCGCTGGCGGTGCCGGCGCCACCCGCCAGCGCGACGCTCGGCGCGCTCGCGCAGGCGGGCCCGCGCGCCACGCTGCCCAGCGCCACGCCGGGGAGGTTGGCGCCGGCCGCTACGCCTGCAGTGGCGGCGAAGTTGGGTGTCGCACCGTTGTCGGTGATGTTCACGCCCCCATCGGGAACGCCATCGTTGTTTGCGTCCTCGCCCGCAGACCAGCGGTAGGCTGCGACGGTCATCGTGAAGTTGTCACCCGCCGCTGCCATGAGCGTCCCCGCCGCAGTGCTCGAATGCTGGATCGGCGTGGCGGCGTTGGCGCCGCGGAAAGCGAGGCCAAAGGGCCGCACGACAAAGGCGTTGGTCGAGCCGACCATCTCGTAGCCCGCCACCCCGGTATTCAGGTCGAAGCGTGCGTGCAGCGACACGAGGCCCGCGTCCGGGTAGGAAAGCACGGTGTCCGCCTCGGAATTGGCGTCGAAGTTGAGCGACACGCCCAGATAGGCTGCCGCCCCGGGGCCTGCGTTGTCGTTGCTGGTGGGGACCGCCGTGCCGTTGACGCTCAGCCCGAGCCCGGCGCAGGCCGCCGGGTTGTTGCACTCGGCGCCCAGATCCACGCTCTGCGACTGGTTGGCGAACAGGTTCGTGCAGGAGCCGGTCACCGAATCGGTATTGATCGCCTGGATGCGCAGCGTCTTCGCGTTCCAGCCCACGTTCGACGGCTTGCCGGAGATCTGTGTCGGCACGACATCGGTCGCATCGGTCGTATTGCGGAAGCGGAAGCCCGCGCCGTACATCGTGAAGGCCGGGTCGTCGGTGGCGCTCGCGGTGCCGGTTAGCTCGCTGAACCCGCCGCCGCTCACGCCGAAGCTGAAGGTCTCCGAGGTGCCGGCGACGTTGGCCAGGCGGAACAGCAGCGTCACCGAGTTGGAGCCGACGGCAAAGGTATAGGTGGCGGCGCCGTCGCCTGCCACCGGGTCGTTGAGCGTACCGCCGCCCGCCTGGATGCCGGTCCAGGTGCCCTTGCCGTTCGAGGTGGACAGGTTCACCGTCAGCGCGTTGGCATCCACCGCGACGTGGGTGGCGTCGTGCGCCGTGATGGTGATGGGCTGGTCGGAGCAGCCCACGCCGCTGCCCGTATGGCTGATGGCGAAGTGGTTGATGGTGGAGGCGCAGGCGCGCGTGGCGTTCATGTACTGCGCGATGCGCGCGGCGGAGAGCGCGCTGCGGAACACGTAGACCTCGTCGATCAGGCCGGCGAAATTGCGGCCGGCGAAGCCCTGGTCCGCGCCGACCTGGAACGGCAGATTGTTGGTGGTGAGCGCGCCGGTCTGGTTGTTGGTGTTCGCGTCCTGCACGCCGTTGAGGAAGATGCGCTGGTAGCCGCCGGTGCGCGAGTAGACGAGCGTCACGTGCGTCCACTGGTTGAGCGGCACGGTTCCCGCCGAGTTGAGCTGCAGCGCACCGCCGCCCCACCACCAGTTGATGTTGCCAGTCGAGGTGAGGTGCGCCTCGTAGTTGGCGTCCTTGGAGACGAAGGACTTGAGGTTGCCCGCCGTCGGATAGGCAGTGGGCCGCAGCCACATCATCACGGTCAGCTCGTCCGTGACGTCGAGCAGCGCGTTGTCGGCCACCTCGAGATAGTCGTTCACGCCGTCGAAACTGCCGTAGCGGCAGGTGCCGGGCGAGCCTGCGATCGCCGGCGTGGCGTTCGCGGTAGTCGCGCCGTTCAGCGACACGCCGTGCAGCCCGTTGCCACTCAGATCCACCACTTCGCCCGCGGTGCCGTTCCACGACGCCTGGTCCATCGTCCAGTGCAGCACCGGCTGCGGCACGAATGGGCGCAGCGCGAGGAAGTGCGCCGAGCCGGTGTCGCCGTTGCCAGAGGCGCTCGCAGTCCGGTCACCGGTGGGGCCGGCCACCGCCTGCGTCGCGTCGTACATGGCGAGCGAAATGCCGATGGCGTTCGGCACCGCCAGCGAGGCGACGTCCACGCGCTCGTTGACGCCTGCCGCAGTCCACGTGGCCGAGGAGCCGAACGCATGCGCGCTTACCACCATCGCGTCGGCCACCGTCGTGTTCACCGAGAGCGCGCGGTGCTGCAGCTGGGTATCGGCCCCCTGCGGCGTGGTGTTGCCGCCGAAGGCATCGATCGGCGCCGCGGTGTCCACGCCGGAATAGCCGACAATGCCGCCAGCGGCGCCGGCATGCACGGAATCGAAGAGCCACGTGTAGCTCGCCGGCTCGGCACCGGTCGCCACCCGGTAGAAGAGCTGCTGGCGGCTGCTGTTGCCGCCGTTCTGCACGGTTGCCGCCTGCGCCGACCAGCCGGCCGGCGGCGTGATGAGCACCGCGGCGCTGCGCACCGCGATGGCCGCCACCATCACATCGCCCGCAACCGTGCCCGCCGGAACGTTGAGCGTCAGGCCGTTGGCAGGCGGGCGCAGCGCAATGGTCATAAACGCGTTGACCGAGTTGGTCACGGTGGCCGTCGTGTTCCCGGTAGGGCCGGTATTGGCCTTCGACCCGTCCCAGATGCCCAGGCCGCCCCCGTTGCCCGAGGTCGTGCCTGCGTCGTCCCGCTCGGTAATGCCCGTCAGGTTCGCGTTCGCCTGCGCGCTGAAGGCCGCTGCTGCCGAGTCGTTGTCGCGGGCGACCGCCTGGACGATGCGCGTGTTGACGACCGTGGTGGTCACGCCGGCCACCGAGACGGAGGTGCTCGCCGCCGCCTTGACGCCGCCAGCTGTGGCATCCCACGGATTGCCTGCGGCGATCACGCCGCGGTAAGTGAGAATGCGCGCGTAGACGTGGTTGCCGGGATCCGCCACGGTGGGGTTGGCCATCGCCGCCGACGTCGCGCGCGCCCAATACACTGTGAGCCGTGTGCCGGCAGTGCCGGCGCCAGTGGATTGCGGACTATTCGGAACCGCGGCGAACCCCGCGGGCGTGGAAAGATTCGCCGCCTCCCCGCCGGCACTCTCCACGAAGAGCAGCGCCACGTCGCCCGCTTGATGCGGCGGCCAGGTCGGCGTGACCGCGCCGGTGCCGGTGACTGCAGTTCCCGCCGCCTGGAAGGCCGGCGCCGCCGCTGGTGCCGCTACCGCCGCCTGTGAGGCCGCGCGGAATGTGATCTGCGCGTGCGCGCCCGACGCCGCGGCGAGCAGTGCGCAAAGCAGGAGAGCGGGACGCAGCGTCATGGCCGGACCGCCGGATAAGCTACCACCCCTGCCGGAAAGCTGCCCTGCCGGTCATCGGCGCAGGGCGCCGCGCAGCGCGATTCGCGTGAATTTGTGTGCAGGACGCTGACTGCGTCGCGCAGGCGTCCAGCTGCGGCGCGACTAGCGCAGCGGCACGCGCCCGCCAGCTGCAGCGCGCTCGAAGGCGCGCCATGGCGCCGATTCGTTCTCCCGGCAAGCGCCGTACTGGAAGGGCACCCAATCGCGGCCCGGATTGACGAAGCGCAGGTCGAGGAACCACACGCAGGTCGAGCCCGCGGACAGGCCGTCGAAGGCGGGCTTCTCGGCGAACCAGCGCAGGAACGCGAGCGCGGGCGACTCCCAGGCCGAGCGCGCGAGCGCCTGCTCCTCGGCGCGCGCTCCGTAGCGCGGGCGCGTCTCCCACTGCGCGAGCGCGAGCGGCTGGAAGGCCGCGTCCATGCGCCCGACGAAATCGTGTGCCGGGGGTTGCGGCTCCTTGCGCGCGAGGTTGATGTGCGCATAGCGGTGCGCGAGCTCGTCGCTCGCGTACACCGTCCAGTTGAACGGTGACACCGCGCGCGGATAGGCCGTGATCTCGGCATTCGCCAGGCCACGCTGCGCGGCATACTCGCGCGCGAAGTCGAGCGCATGCTCCTTGAGCAGCGCCTGCATGCCGACGTAGGCGACGAGCACTACGCTCGCTGCGATCGCGGGCGCGCGCGAGCTGCGCCAGGCGATCGAGGCGGCAAGTCCCGCGAGGATGATGCCGCTGAACCACAGGTCGAGGATGAAGGTAGTGCCCCAGGCGTAGCGCGCGTCCGAGAGCG
>DASWBP010000342.1:0-6607 GCA_036390555.1 Burkholderiales bacterium
GCGCGCGGCCCGCAGCTGATCCTGTCGCGCACCGCGCCGCAATTCATCATGAAGCTGTTCGAGCTCGAGGTGCCGGAGATCGAGGAAGGGCTGCTGGAGATCAAGTCGGCGGCGCGCGACCCCGGCGTGCGCGCCAAGATCGCCGTGCACACCAACGACCGGCGCATCGACCCGATCGGCACCTGCGTCGGCATGCGCGGCTCGCGCGTGCAGGCGGTGACGCAGGAGCTGGCCGGCGAGCGCGTGGACATCGTGCTGTGGTCGGCCGACCCGGCGCAGTTCGTCATCGGCGCGCTCGCGCCCGCCGAGGTCAGCTCGATCCTGGTGGACGAGGAGAAGCACTCGATGGACGTGGTGGTGGACGAGGAGAACCTCGCCATCGCCATCGGCAGGAGCGGCCAGAACGTGCGCCTCGCCTCGGAGCTGACCGGCTGGACCATCAACCTGATGACCGAGGAAGAATCCACCAAGAAGCAGACCGAGGAGTCCACGCGCGTGCGCGAGCTGTTCATGCAGAAGCTCGACGTGGACGAGGAGGTCGCCAACATCCTCATCCAGGAGGGCTTCTCGACGCTCGAGGAAGTCGCCTATGTGCCGATCAACGAGATGCTCGAGATCGAGGCCTTCGACGAGAACACCGTGAACGAGCTGCGCAGCCGCGCGCGCAACGCGCTGCTGGTGCAGGCGATCGCCAGCGAGGAGCAGGTGGAGGGCGTGGACCAGAACCTGCTCAAGCTCGAGGGCATGGATACCCAGCTCGCCGCCAAGCTCGCCGAGGGCGGCGTGAAGACGCGCGACGACCTCGCCGACCTCGCGGTGGACGAGCTCTCGGAGATGACCGGCATCGACGCCGAGCGCGCCAAGGGCCTGATCATGGCGGCGCGCGCGCACTGGTTCGAGCAGGCCGCGGCGGCCGATTCCAAGGGAGCCTGACCACGTGGCGCTGACCAGCGTTGCCCAGTTTGCCAGCGAGCTGAAGGTGCCGCCCACGGTGCTGCTCGAGCAGCTGCGTGCGGCCGGCGTGGACAAGCGTGCGCCGGAAGACTCGCTCACCGAGGTCGACAAGTCGCGCCTGCTGGAGTACCTGCGGCGCTCGCACGGCTCGGCGGACGCGAAGAACAAGATCACGCTCACGCGCCGGCAGTCGAGCGAGATCATCAAGAAGTCCGACACCTCGGGCAAGGCGCGCACCATCCAGGTGGAGGTGCGCAAGAAGCGCGTGTTCGTGAAGCGCGACGAGCTCGCGCCGGAGGCCCCGGCGCCGGCTCCAGCCACGCCCGTGGCGCCCGCGCCGGCCCCGGCGGCGCCCGCCCCCGCAATCGACGCCAAGGAGCTCGCGGCGCGCGAGCAGGAAGCGCGCCGCCAGGAGCAGCTGTCCGAGCGCCAGGCCGCGGAGCTGCGCGAAAAGCAGGAGCGCGAGCGCCGCGAAGCCGAGCAGAAGCAGGCCGCGCGCGAAGCGCAGGCAGCCATCGAGAAGGCACAGGCGCAAGCGCCTGCGCCGGCCGGCGCCGTGGAGGGCACCCTGCACGCGCCCAAGGCCGGCGAGGCCAAGGTCGACAAGAAGGCGAAGAAGGCCAAGCCCACCACCACCATGCGCGATGACTCGGTGCGCCGGCGCACCATCAAGACGCGCGGCGACATGGGCGGCGGCGTGGCGGGCTGGCATGCGCGCGTGGGCGCGCGGCACCGCCCGGCGGCGGGCGGCGAGGCGCAGGCCTTCAGCCAGCCGGCCGAGCAGGTGACGCGCGAGATCGCGGTTCCCGAGACCATCACGGTGGGCGAACTCGCGCACCGCATGTCGGTGAAGGCCGCGGAGGTCATCAAGGCGCTGATGAAGCTCGGCACCATGGCGACCATCAACCAGGTGCTCGACCAGGAGACGGCAATGATCCTGGTGGAGGAAATGGGCCACAAGGCCAAGGCCGCCAAGCTCGACGACCCGGAGTCCTACCTGGTCGAGGAAGCGGGCGAAGAGGTGGAGGCCGAGCCGCGGCCGCCGGTCGTGACGGTGATGGGCCACGTCGACCACGGCAAGACCTCGCTGCTGGACTACATCCGCCGCACCAAGGTGGCGGCGGGCGAGGCGGGCGGCATCACGCAGCACATCGGCGCCTATCACGTGGAGACGCCGCGCGGCGTGATTACGTTCCTCGACACCCCGGGCCACGAGGCCTTTACGGCGATGCGCGCGCGCGGCGCGAAGGTCACGGACCTCGTGGTGCTGGTGGTGGCGGCGGACGATGGCGTCATGCCTCAGACCATCGAGGCGATCAACCACGCGAAAGCGGCGGAAGTGCCGCTGGTGGTGGCCATCAACAAGATCGACAAGCACGAAGCCAACCCCGAGAAGGTCAAGCAGGAGCTGCTGCAGCACGGTGTGGTGCCCGAAGACCTGGGTGGCGACTCTCCCTTCGTGCCGGTGTCGGCGAAGACGGGCGATGGCGTGGACTCGCTGCTGGAGAACGTGCTGCTGCAGGCGGAGGTGCTCGAGCTGAAGGCGCCGGTGGAGGCACCCGCCAAGGGCGTGGTGATCGAGGCGCGCCTGGACAAGGGCCGCGGCCCGGTGGCCACGGTGCTCGTGCAATCGGGCACCCTGCGGCGCGGCGATGTGGTGCTGATCGGCGCGGTCCACGGCCGCATCCGCGCGATGCTCGACGAGAATGGGCGACAGATCGAGGCGGCAGGCCCGTCGATTCCCGTGGAAATCCAGGGCCTGTCCGATGTGCCGGGCGCGGGCGAGGAGCTGGCGACGCTGGCCGATGAGCGCAAGGCGCGGGAGATCGCGCTGTTCCGCCAGGGCAAGTTCCGCGACGTGAAGCTCGCCAAGCAGCAGGCGGCGAAGCTCGAGAATCTGTTCCAGCAGATGGGCGAGGGCGAGACGAAGGTGCTGTCCCTCGTGATCAAGGCCGACGTGCAGGGCTCGCAGGAAGCGCTGGTGCACGCGCTGTCGCGCCTGTCGACCGACGAGGTCAAGGTCGGCGTGGTGCACGCGGGTGTCGGCGGCATCACCGAGTCGGACGTCAACCTCGCGATGGCCGCGCGCGCCGTGATCATCGGCTTCAACACGCGCGCCGACAGCACCGCGCGCAAGCTCATCGAGAGCGCCGGCATCGACGTGCGCTACTACAACATCATTTACGAGGCGGTCGAGGAGATCAAGGCGGCGCTCTCCGGCATGCTCGCGCCGGAGAAGAAGGAGCAGGTCATCGGCATGGTCGAGGTGCGGCAGGTGTTCAAGATCTCCAAGGTCGGCGCGGTGGCCGGCTGCTACGTGCTCGACGGCCTGGTGAAGAGGAGCGCGCAGGTGCGGGTGCTGCGCGACAACGTCGTCATCCACACCGGCGAGATCGACTCGCTCAAGCGCTTCAAGGACGACGTGCGCGAGGTGAAGGCCGGCTTCGAGTGCGGCATGTCGCTGAAGAACTTCTCGGACCTCAAGGAAGGCGACCAGTTCGAGGTGTTCGAAGTCCTCGAGGTGGCGCGCACCTTGTGAGCGAGGCGGGGGTCCCCTCGTGAGCCGGGGCCGGCCGCAGAAGGTCGCCGACCAGATCCAGCGCGAGCTTGCCGAGATCCTGCGGCGCGAGCTGCAGGACCCGCGCTTTTCCCTGCTGACCTTCACCGCCGTGGACGTGGCGCCCGACATGTCGCACGCGCTGGTCTACTACACCTGCCTCGACGAGGCGCAGGCCGAGGCCGCCGGCCGCGCGCTGAAGAAGGCCGCGGGCTTCCTGCGCAGCCATCTCGCGAAGCGCCTCAAGCTCTACACCACGCCGGAGCTGCGCTTCCGCTACGACGAGTCCGTGGCGCGCGGCGCACGGCTCTCCCAGCTCATCGACAGCGTCCGTCCGAAGGAGTGAGCCGCCGCCGGCTGGATGGCGTCTTGCTGCTCGACAAGCCGGTCGGGCTGGGATCCAATGCCGCGTTGCAGGCCGCCAAGCGCCTGTACCGGGCGGAGAAGGCGGGACATGCGGGAACCCTCGATCCGCTCGCCTCGGGCCTCCTGCCGATCCTGTTCGGCGAGGCGACGAAGTTTTCCCAGCTCGTGCTCGACGCCGACAAGGAATACCTGGCCAGCGCGCGCCTCGGCGTCACCACGCGCACCGGCGATGCCGAAGGCGAGGTGCTGGAGCGCAGGCCCGTGCGCGCCGATGCGCCTGCGATCGACCGCGCGCTGGCGGCATTCCGCGGCGAGATCGAGCAGGTGCCGCCGATGTACTCGGCGCTCAAGCATCGCGGGCGCCCCCTTTACGTGCTGGCGCGCCGCGGCGAGACCATCGAGCGGGCGCCGCGCCGCGTCCGCGTGCACGAGCTGGAATTGCTCGGCCGGGAAGGCGACGTCCTCGAGCTGCGCGTCCTGTGCAGCAAGGGCACCTACGTGCGCACGCTGGTCGAGGACATCGGCCGTGCCTTGGGCTGCGGCGCGCATCTCGCAAGCTTGCGGCGTACGGCAGCGAGCGGCTTTCGCCTCGCGGAGGCGGTGACGCTGGACGCGGTGCAGGCGGCGGACGAGGCGGGGCGCGACCGGCTGCTCCTGCCTCTTGACCGGCTCCTCGGGCCCTTGCCGCGCCTTGAGCTGACCGAGCCGCTCGCGGACCGCTTTGCCATGGGCCAGGCCGTGCCGCTGGCGCAGGCCGTTCCCGGCCGCTACCAGGTGCACCGGGCGCGCGGCGGGCTCCTTGGCGTGGCGGACATGGTCGCCGACGGCGTCCTGCAGCCGCGCCGGCTGCTCGCGCAGCACCCCGAAGCAGCGCAAGCGGCTGATAAACATCAAAAAAACTTGTGAACCGCGACGCGCGCGGGTTAGAATCGCGGCTTACCCAAGGAGATGAGAGCATGGTTTTGCAGGTTGCGCAGAAAGCGCAAGTGGTGAAGCAGTACCAGCGCTCCGGCAAGGACACCGGATCGCCAGAAGTGCAGATCGCGCTCCTGACCGAGCGCATCAACAGCCTCACCGAGCACTTCAAGTCGCACGTCAAGGACTTCCATTCGCGCCGCGGGCTGCTCAAGCTCGTGTCGCAGCGTCGCAAGCTGCTGGATTACCTGCGGCGCACGGATGCGGACAAGTACCGCTCGATCATCGAGCGGTTGAGCCTCCGCAAGTAATCACCCCCCAGAATGCCGCGGCAAGGGACGCTCATCGCTCGATGAGCGTTTTTTGTTTGCGCCGCTTAACCGAGGAATCCCTTTGAATCCGATCAAGAAGACATTCACGCTGGGCAGCCAGCAGGTTACGCTCGAGACCGGCGAGATCGCCCGGCAGGCGCATGGCGCCGTCATCTGCACCGTCGAGGACACCATGGTGCTCGCCACCGTGGTGGCCGCCAAGGAGCCGCGCGTGGGCCAGGACTGGTTCCCGCTCACCGTCGACTACGTCGAGAAGACCTACGCCGCGGGCAAGATCCCCGGCGGCTTCTTCAAGCGCGAAGGCCGGCCCTCCGAGAAGGAGACCCTGACCTCGCGCCTCATCGACCGGCCGATCCGCCCGCTGTTTCCGGACGGCTTCTTCAATGAAGTGCAGGTCGTGGCGACGGTGATGTCGCTCAATCCGGAAGTGGACTCCGACATTCCGGCGATGCTGGCGGTGTCGGCAGCGCTGACGATTTCCGGCATTCCCTTCAATGGCCCGATCGGCGCGGTGCGCGTCGGTATGGTGAACGGGCAGTACGTCCTCAATCCGACGGCGAGCCAGCTCAAGGAGTCGACGCTAAACCTCGTCGTCGCGGGCACCGAGCAGGGCGTGCTGATGGTCGAATCCGAGGCGCAGGAGCTCTCGGAGGACGCAATGCTGGGCGGCGTGGTGTTCGGCCACGAGCAGATGCAGACGGCAATCCAGGCGATCCACGAGCTCGCCGAAGTCGCGGGCAAGCCGGCATGGGACTGGCAGCCCCCGGCCAAGGACGAGGCGCTGATCGCGCGCGTGGCAGAGCTCGCCGAAGCGGACCTGCGCGCGGCATTCGCCATGCGACAGAAGCAGACGCGCAACACGCGCCTGAACGAGATCCGCAAGGCCACCATGGCGAAGCTGGAGGAGGAAGCCAAGGCCGCCGGCAAGGAGTTCGCCGCCAACCAGGCCAAGGACGTGTTCTTCAACCTGGAGTCGAAGATCGTGCGCACGCAGATCCTCGACGGCGACCCGCGCATCGACGGGCGCGACACGCGCACAGTGCGTCCGGTGAGCGTGCGCGTCGGCGTGCTGCCGCGCACGCACGGCTCGGCGCTGTTCACGCGCGGCGAGACGCAGGCGCTGGTGACCGTGACGCTGGGCACCGGCCGCGACGAGCAGATCATCGACGCGCTGGCGGGCGAGTACCGCGAGCGCTTCATGCTCCACTACAACATGCCGCCGTACGCCACCGGCGAGACCGGCCGCATCGGCCCGTCCAAGCGCCGCGAGATCGGCCACGGGCGCCTCGCCAAGCGCGCGCTGGTCGCGCTGCTGCCCGCGCCCGAGGAGTTCGGCTACTCGCTGCGCGTGGTGTCGGAGATCACGGAATCGAACGGCTCCTCGTCGATGGCCTCGGTGTGCGGCGGCAGCCTCGCCCTGATGGACGCTGGCGTGCCGGTCAAGGCGCACGTCGCCGGCATCGCCATGGGCCTCATCAAGGAG
>DASWBP010000343.1:0-13123 GCA_036390555.1 Burkholderiales bacterium
ACACCAATCTTCTCAGGTTGAATCGCCCGAGACACCTGACGTGCTCGCGCAAATCATGCCCGCGAAGCCTCACGTACACACCAGCTGCAGGCGGGATGAAGCCCGGCGCCATCTAAGTGCTGCGCCCGCGGCGCTCCTTGAGCAGCTGCTCCGTGCCCTTGATGTTGATCTCGACGCCGATCATGTTGGGGTTCACCTCGAGCGCGCGGCGCCACCAGGCGATCGCCTTCTCGTATTGCTGCAGCTCGAAGTAGATCTGCCCGTAGCCCGAGAGCGCGCCGAAGTGGTGCGGGTTGCGCTTGATCACCTCGTCGCAGTCGGCGAGCGATTTCGCGTATTCGCCGGCGAGATAGTAGGCGGTCGCGCGCTTGTTCCAGCCTTCGGCGAAGTCGGGGCGGCTGCGGATCACCTCGCTGAAGGTGGCGATCGCCTCGGGCTGGCGCCCGGCCTGCATCTCGTCCACGCCGCGCGCCAGGGTGCGGTCGGTCGCCGCGTCGCCCGAGCGGCTCCAGAGCAGCCACAGCCCCTGCTCGGCGTAGCCGCGCACGAACGGGCTCTCGTCCTGCTGCAACCGTTTGAGCAGCAGCTGCGCATCATCCATGCGACCGTGGTTGGCGACCCACACCACGGCTTCGGCGCGCCGCTCCGTGACGGTATGCTCGAGGGCGGCGAGCGCCTCCGCGCGCGAGGCAGGCGGGGCCGGGAATGCGGCGCCCGCCGCCAGTGTTAGCGCGGCAAGGCCAACAAGGGTCCTGGTCATGATTGGAGAACGCATGAAACCCCTTTTCCTTCCATTGATGATAGTCCTGCTCGCGCTCGCCATGAAGGCGCAGGCCGCGGGCGACCCGGGCGGCAGCGGCCCGCCGGCCTTCACCGATCCTGTGCTGCAGCAGGTGGGCGAGGCGACCGCCCGCAAGGATTGGGCCGCCGCGGCCGCGATCCTGCGCGACGCGCTCGCCAAGTCGCCGGACAACGCCGACTACCACAACCTTTACGCGTATTCGGTGCGCAAGGGGACGAATCCCAACATGGACCTGGTGTTCAAGCACTACAACGAGGCGCTGCGCCTGGACGCCAAGCACCGCGACGCGCACGAGTACATCGGCGAGGCCTACCTGATGGTGGGCAACCTCGCCAAGGCGAGGGAGCACCTCGCGCAGCTCGACAAGCTGTGCTTCTTCCCCTGCTCGCAGTACACCGACCTGAAGAAGGCAGTCGCCGACTACGAGGCGAAGCGCAAGTAGTCCGCGCGCCGCGGCTCGGCTGCTACCGGCCTCCACGCTGGCCAGGAAGTTGCGTATCCGGTTCAGGCGCATGCGATAACCTCACGTTATCGGTGTGCCCCTGTGTCGCGACTTTCCGGGCGGCGGGGCGCCGCGTATCTTCGGGGCCGAGGAGGCACGATCATGAAGACCTGCATGAATGGAAGGAAGGCGCGCATGGGATTGATCCTGGCGCTGGCCTGCCTCGCCCTGCCCGCGGGCGCAGCCGCGCAGGAATGGCCTGCCCGGCCGATCCGCGTCATCATCAATTTCCCGCCGGGCGGGCCCTCGGAAGTCGTGACGCGCGTGGTGGGCGAGCGGCTGCACCCCGTGCTCGGCCAGCCGCTGGTGGTCGAGAACCGGCCCGGTGCGAGCGGCAACATCGGCGCGGATGCGGTGGCCAAGGCTGCCGCGGACGGCCACACCTTCGGCGTCACGCCGGACACGCTCTACACGGTGAATCCGCTCGTCTACCGGAGCATGCCCTTCGACCCGTGGAACGACTTGGTGCCCGTCGTCCTGCTCGGCAGGTTCTCCCAGATGATGGTGTGCAATCCGTCCGTCCAGGCCGCCACGCTGCGCGAGCTGATCGAGCTGGCGAAGCAGCGCCAGATGGCGTATGCCTCCGGCGGCGCCGGCGTGCCGGGACATCTCGCCTCGGAGCTGCTGCTCTCCATGACGGGGGCGACCATGCTGCACGTCCCGTACAAGGGGCCTGCCCCCGCAACCACGGACGTGATCGGCGGGCAGGTGCCGTGCGGATTCCTGGCGACGCCGACGGTGCTGCCGCACGTCAAGGCTGGCAAGCTGCGCGCCCTGGCCGTCTCGACGCAGGAGCGCTCGCCGCTCGCGCCGGAGGTGCCGACCGCCGCGGAGGCCGGCGTGCCCGGGTTCGATGCGCCGTTCTACCTCGTCCTGTTCGCGCCGAAAGGCACGCCGCCGGCTGTTGTCGCGCGCATGAATGCAGAGGTGGCGAAGGCCCTCGCGGATGCCGAGGTCAAGCGGCGCGCCGCAGCGCTGGACATCGTCACGCTCGGCGGCTCGCCCGAGGAGGCACGCGCGACACTCCGGACGACGGCGGACAAGTGGGCGCCGGTCGTGAAACGCATCGGGCTCAAGCTGGATTGATGCGGCCGCCCAACTTCGTCTTCATCCTCGCCGACGACCTCGGCTACGCCGACCTCGGCTGCTACGGTGGGCGCGCCGCCGCAAGCGGCGGCGCGGGCGGCAGGTCGGATTGCTCGCCGGTGCTGGACCGCATGGCCGCCGAGGGCCTGCGCTTCACCGAGGGCTACGCCAATTCCTCGGTCTGCTCGCCTACGCGCTTCGCGCTGATGACCGGCCGCTGGCAGCACCGGCTGCGCGGCGGGGCGGATGAGCCGATTTCCAGCCGCTCGCGCGGCAGCAGCGTGCTGGGGCTGCCGCCCGCGCATCCCACGCTGCCCTCGCTCCTGCGCGATGCCGGGTACGCGACCGCGTTGGTGGGCAAGTGGCACCTCGGCTATCCGCCCCACTTCCATCCGCTGAAAAGCGGCTACCAGGAGTTCTTCGGCGCGCTTTCGGGCGGCATGGACTACTTCACGCACAAGGACACCGCGGGCGTGCATGACCTGTGGGATGGCGAGGCGCAAGTCCATCGCACCGGCTACCTGACCGATCTCATCTCCGAGCGCGCCGTGCAGTATGTGAAGCGCGCGCGCACGCCATTCCTGCTCTCGCTGCACTACAACGCGCCGCACTGGCCTTGGGAGACGCGCGCGGACGAAGCCGAGGCAAGGCGCATCGAGAAGATCTGGCACACCGACGGCGGCTCTGTGCGCGCCTACCAGACGATGATTCGCCACATGGACGAGGGCATCGGGCAAGTGCTCGCGGCGCTCCCCGACCCGCAGAACACGCTCGTGGTCTTCACCAGCGACAACGGCGGCGAGCGCTTCTCCGATACCTGGCCGCTCGTCGGCAAGAAGATGGACCTGCTCGAAGGCGGCATCCGCGTGCCGTATATCGTGCGCTGGCCCGCGCGCGTGAAGGCGGGCGGCGTGACCGCGCAGCACGCGATCACCATGGACTGGGTGGCGACTTTCCTCGAGGCGGCGGGCGCGAAGCCGCACCCGGACTATCCGCTCGACGGGCTGAGCCTGCTCAAGGTGCTGGAGGATCCGCAGGCGGCCTTTGCGCGCGACCTCTTCTGGCGCATGAAGTACCGCGCGCAGCGCGCGGTTCGCTCGGGCGACTGGAAATACTTCGCGAGCGAGGACGGCGAATTCCTCTTCAACCTCGCGGCGGATGCGCGCGAGCGCGCCAACCTCGCGAAGCGGGAGCCGGCGAAGCTCGCCGAGCTGCGCGCGAAGTACGCGGCGTGGGAAGCGTCCCTGCCGGCGATGCCCGCCGACGCGGCGTACTCGATTCCCTACACCAGCGCCGACGTAGCGAAGCCGTCCTAGGGGTCCGGCCCCGAGCTACCGGCGGTGGTGCAAGTCGCGGAAGATCTCGCCGAGCGCCACGTCGGCGTTGCCGAGAATGCGCTTCGCCATGCGCATCTCGGGCGGCACGAGCGGATCCTCATAGAGGTCGAGCGGCGCGCCGGCGTTGGGCAGGCGATCGAGTTCGCCGCGCGAAACGGCCTCGTCGATGCGGCGCTCCGCGATCCATTCGAGCGGGTGCATTGCGTTATTCTACGGCCCCTTTCCGAGCACCCCGATGAGCCGCCGCGCCTACCGCATCCTTCCGACAGAAGCCCGCACCTTCCATCCGCGCCTGATGGGCATGCACGGCGCAGTTGCCGCGAACAGCAACCTGTCGGTGGACGCAGGAGCGGACGTGCTCAAGGCGGGCGGCAACGCGATCGACGCCGCGGTGGCGGCGAGCTTCGTCGAGGGCGTGGTCAATCCGCAGATGCACACCATCGGCGGCGAGTGCCCGATCCTCGTGCGGCTCGCAGGCGAGTCGCGCGTCATCGCGGTGAACGGCAACATGGCGGCGCCCGCGAAGGCGACGCCCGAGGCGTTCCGCGCGCGCGGGCTCAATGACATCCCCGATTCCGGCATCCTCGCCGCGGGCGTGCCGGCCGCGTTCGGCGCGCTCGTCACCGCGCTGCAGAAGTGGGGCACGCTGCCGCTTCGCGAGGTGATCGCGCCGGCGCTGCGCCTCGCGAAGGAGGGGTTCCCGCTCTCCGAGGGCCTGCGCAACCAGCACAAGTACGGCATCGAGCCGATGCGCCCGCGCTTCGAGGCGGAGTGGCCCGGCAGCGCGCAGCTCTACCTGCCGGGTGGGCGCGTGCCGGAGGTGGGCGAGCGCTTCCGCAACCCGGCGCTGGCGCGCACCTACGAATACCTCGCTGCCGCCAGGGACCCGCTGGAAGCGTTCTACAAGGGCGACGTCGCCGCCGAGATCGCGAAGTTTTCCAGGGCGCAGGACGGCCTGCTCGCGCGCGAGGATCTCGCCGCGTTCGAGACGCGGATCGAAGCGCCCGCGTCGGTGAGGCTCGGCGACACCGAGCTCTTCAAGACCGGCTTCTGGTCGCAGGGGCCCGCCGAGCTGCAGACGCTCGCGCTCATGTGGCAGTTCGACCTGAAGGCGATCGGCTTCGGCACGCCCGACTACTGTCATCTGCTCGTCGAGGCGATGAAGCTCGCCTACGCCGACCGCGAGCAGTATTACGGCGATCCCTCGCGCACCATGGTGCCCGCGGAGATCCTGCTCTCGGAGGAATACACGAAGCGGCGCGCGGCGCTGATCGACATGCGCCATGCGAGCCGCGAGCTGCGCCCGGGCGACGCGCGCCGCAACGCCGCGCTGCTGCCCGAGGACGAGAAGCTCACGCCCAAGGACTGGGGGCCGGGCACGGTGCACGTGGACGCCGTGGACGCTAAGGGCAACATGGCCTCCTTCACGCCGAGCGGGGCCTGGATCTCTTCGGCCGAGGTGATGCCCGCGCTTGGCTTTCCGCTCTCGGTGCGCATGATGACCTTCTATCTCGCGCCCGCGCACCATCCCAACGTGGTCGCGCCGGGCAAGCGCCCGCGCACCACGCTCACGCCCTCGATGGCCTTCAGGAACGGGAAGCCCTGGATGGCTTTCGGCACCATGGGCGGCGACAACCAGGGCCAGTGGCTGCTGCAGTTCTACCTCTGCCGCGCCGCCTTCGGCATGTCCATTCCCGAGGCGATCGAGGCGCCGCGCCTTTCCTCCGAGCACACGCCGGGCTTCTTCGCGCCGCACGCCGCCGAGCCCAACCGCGTGAGGATCGAGCCGCGCTTCGGCGCGAAGGTGCTCGAAGAGTTGCGTCGCCGCGGCCACGACCTCGACATCGCGCCCGACTGGACCGAAGGCTTCGTCTCCTGCGCCGCCTATGACGAGGACACCGGCCTCCTCGAGGCCGGCTGCGACCCGCGCGGCTCGAAAGCCGAATGCTTCCCCGCCTTCGCGATAGCATGGTGACCTTATGGCAGTCGTACTAGGGGCCGGCGAGCACCGCTACGAGGTGGTGGAGGACTGGGCGAAGCTCCCGGACGGCTGGGAGTTCAAGGACGTCGCCGCGGTCGCCTGCGACAGCAAGGACCGCGTCTACGTTTTCAATCGCGGCGAGCATCCGATGGTCGTGTTCGACCGCGATGGCAGGTTCCTGCGCTCCTGGGGCGAGGGCCAGTACCCGCGCGCGCACGGCCTGCACATCGACGCGGAGGACAACCTCTTTCTCACCGACGACGGCGCGCACGTGGTGCGCAAGTGCACGACCGAGGGCAAGGTGCTGCTCGAGCTCGGGATTCCCGGCAAGCCCGCGCCCTACATGAGCGGCGAGCCGTTTCACCGCTGCACGCACACCGCGCAGTCACCGAAGGGCGAGATCTACGTGAGCGACGGCTACGGCAACGCGCGCGTGCACAAGTATTCGCCAGACGGCAAGCTGCTGCTCTCCTGGGGCGAGCCCGGCACGGACCCGGGGCAGTTCAACATCCCGCACAACATCGCCACCGACGCCGAAGGCTGGGTGTACGTCGCCGACCGCGAGAACCATCGCGTGCAGGTGTTCGACGGCAACGGCCGCTACGAGACGCAGTGGGTGAACATGCACCGGCCCTGCGGACTGTATTGCTGCCGCGGCAAGCACACGCAATTCGTCATCGGCGAGCTCGGCCCCGGGATGCCGCTCAACCGCAAGCACCCCAACCTCGGCCCGCGCCTCACGATCGTGGACCGGCAGGGCAAGACCCTCGCGCGCCTGGGCGGCGCGGACGGCCCGGGGCTCGAGACAGGGAAGTTCGTCGCACCGCACGGCCTCGCCGTGGACTCGCGCGGCGACATCTACGTGGGAGAGGTGAGCTATACCGAGTTCCCGCGCCTCTTTCCCGACCGGCAGATCCCGTGGCGCATGCGCTCGCTGCAGAAGCTCAAGAAGCTCGCCTAGGCGGCAGCCCGCCGCACCGACCCCGTAACCGCAAACGGAGAGCACGCCATGATCCACGTCGTCGCCGTCGTCACCGCCAAGCCGGGCAAGCGCGAGGAGATCCTCAAGCACTTCCGCGCCAACGTGCCGGCCGTCAAGGCAGAGAAGGGTTGCATCGAGTACGGCCCGGTGGTGGACGCCGAGAACGCGCCCGGTTTCCAGACGAAGATCGGCCCCGACACCTTCATGGTGGTCGAGAAGTGGGAGAGCATGGAGGCGCTCAAGGCGCACGCCGCGGCGCCGCACATGGCGGCCTACGCGGCGAAAGTGAAGGAGCTGATCGCCGCGCGCACGATCCACATCCTGCAAGGGGCCTGAGGCCGGCCGGGCGCGCAGTATCTGCTGCCGCCCAGGCGGGCGGCTGCGGCTGCTGCTCAGACGGGCAGCATCAGCTGCCGCTCAGGCGCGTGGCTTTGATTCGATGAGGCGCACGAGCGCGTAGAGGGCGCGGTTTACGGGCGTCGGCACGCCGAGCGCGGCGCCTCGGCGCACCACGAAGCCATTCAGGTGCTCGATCTCCGTAGGCTTGCCGCGCGCCAGATCCTGCGCGGTGGATGAGTACTGCGTGGGCATCGCTTCGGCGATCCTGTAGGTGCGCGCGAGCATGTCGGGCGCCATGGCGACCCCGCTGGCCTTTGCGAGCGCCAGCGTTTCCTCCACCACGTCGCGCATCACGTCGCGGATGCCCGGACCCTCGATCATCTTGCCGTAGGGCAGCTGCGTGATGGCGGACAGGGCGTTGTAGGCGCAGTTCACCACCAGCTTCGCCCACAGCTCGCCCGCGACGTTGTCCGATATCGCGACTGGCACGCCCGCCGCCTCGAACCAGCCCTTTACCTGCGCGAGCGCGCCGGGCGGCAGCTTGCCGCCGAGCTCGCCGATCACGAGGTCGCCGCGGCCGTGGTGCTTGAGGTGGCCCGGCCCCGCCATCTCGGTCGCCACGTACACCACCGCGGGGATCACGGGCTGCGCGACGCGCGCCTGGATGCGCTCGGTGTTGTCCACGCCGTTCTGCAGGTTGACGACGAATGCGCCGGGCTCGAGGTGCGGCGCGATCTGCGCGGCGGCGGCCTCGGTGTCGGTGGACTTGACGCAGAAGAGCACCAGGCGGCAGCCGCGAACGGCGCTCGCCTCGGTACTCGCCTTGACGGGGATGACCTCATCGAACTTGAGGCCCTCGAAGCGCAAGCCCCGCGACTTGAAGGCCTCCACATGGAGCGGGCGGCCGATCAGCGTGACCTCGTGCCCGGAGCGCGCCAGCATGCCGCCGTAATAGCAGCCCACGGCGCCCGCGCCGAGGACCGCTGCGCGAATGGGTTCCCTGTCCGGCATCCACGCAAATATACTGCGCCCCTGGTCACCCTCGACAAGGTCCGTCATGTCCGTTCACAAGCTCACCGACCGGCGCGCCCTCGACCCCGTGCGTGAAGCGAAGATCCACCTCGCGGCCGCCCACCGGCTCGCGGTGCTGCACGAGCTGGAGGAGGGCATCGACAACCATTTCACCGTCACGCTGCCGGGGCGCGAGGACCGCTACCTCATCCTGCCCTTCGGCCTGCACTGGTCGGAGGCGCGCGCGAGCGACATGATCGTGTTCGACGAGTCGGGCGCGACGCTGGAAGGCGAGGGCGTGGTGGAGCTCTCGGCGCAGTGCATCCACGCGCCCATTCACCGCATCACCGGGACGCGGGTGGTGCTGCACACCCACCAGACCTGGGCGGTGGCGCTCAACATGCTGAAGGACAATCGCCTCGTGCCGGCGAGCCAGACCGCGGCCTACTTCCATGGCCACGTCGCCTACGACGACACCTACACGGGCACCGCGGACTTCGTAGAGGAGGGCGAGCGCCTTGCGCGCCTGATCGGCCGGAAGCAGGTGCTCTTCATGAAGAACCACGGCGTGCTGGTGGTGGGCGACACGGTCGCGCAGGCCTACCGGCGCCTCTACAAGCTCGAGCGCGTTTGCCGCGCGCAGGTGCTGGCGATGGGCACCGGCAAGCCGCTCGAGGTCCTCTCGGATACGGTGGTCGCGCAGGTGCAGGCGCCGCCGGTCAATGACCGTCACTCGCGCACCGAGCGCGAGCGCCTCTTCTTCGAGGCGATGATGCGCATCCTGGACCGCGAGAACCCCGGCTACGCCGACTAATACAAAGCGGTAACAATCCGGCAACAACGGGTGGGGCCGCGGACATGGCCCCGAAACGGCGTGCGCCCAGCATGCCGGCATGCAAACCAATCACAATTCGGGGCGCGCAAGCGCGTGGCTCCTGGTGGCGGCGGCGGTGCTGCTGCTTGCCGTCACCATGGGCTCGCGCACCGTGTTCGGCCTGTTCATCTCGCCGCTCAATTCGACGACCGGCCTGGGCATCGCGACGATCAGCTTCGCGGTGGCGGTGAGCCAGCTCACCTGGGGCACGGCGCAGCCGCTCGTCGGCCTTCTCGCCGAGCGCTACGGCACCGCGCGCGTCATCGTCGCCGGAAGCCTGTTGGCGGCGGCCGCAAGCGCCCTCGTGCCCTTCGCGCATAGCGCCTGGCTGCTCGTCGCCGTCCTTGCGGTGAGCGGCGTCGCCGCCACCGTCGGCAGCCCGTCGCTTCTCGTGGGAACGGTCAGCCAGCGCGTGTCGGCGCAGCAGCGCGGCCTCGTCGCCGGCATCGTCGGCGCGGGCGGCCCGCTCGGCCAGCTCGTGCTCGCGCCCGCCACGCAAGCCGTCATCTCGCTTGCCGGCTGGGTCACGGCTGCCTTCTCCCTTGCGGTGCTGGCGCTACTCGCCTTGCCGCTTGCGCTCGCCTTCCGGCGCGGCTCCGCGTCGGCTCCACGCGCGGCGCAAGCGGCGCCGCAGCAGGGCGCGACGTTGCGCGAGGCGCTCACCAGCCGCGGCTTCTGGCTGATCAACGCCACGTTCTTCGTCTGCGGCCTGCACGTGTTCTTCCTCGTCACGCACCTGCCGGGAGTGATCGAGGTCTGCGGTCTGCCGGCCAGCGTCTCCGCCGCCGCGCTGGCGGTGCTTGGCCTGTTCAACATCGCGGGCAGCATCGGCGCGGGCTGGGTGATCCAGCGCTACTCGATGAAGCGCACGCTCGCGTGGCTGTTCGCCGCACGCGCGGCGGGCATCGCGCTGTTCCTGATCGCGCCAAAGACCGAGGCGGTGGTGCTCGCGTTCTCGGTGTGGATGGGCCTCACCTACATGGCGGTGCTGCCGCCCACGGCGGGCCTGATCGGCAAGCTCTACGGCACGCAGCGCCTGCCCACCCTGCTCGGCATCACTTTCATGCTGCACCAGGTGGGCGCGTTCCTCGGCTCCTGGCTCGGCGGCGTGGCGCTGGAGGCGACTGGCAGCTACGACAGCATGTGGCTGGCAGACCTCGGCCTCGCCATTGCCGCCGCAGCGGTTGCCCTGACGATCCGCGAGCGCAACAGGGCGGCGCAGCCCGCGCACGCGGCAGACAACGGGCGCCCTGCGCTCGCGACAGCCGCCTAGGAACGGCCGATCGCGCCGCGGCGCGCGCTGCAGGCCCGGGCGGCGCCCGCCGGGCCTATCTTTTCTTCTTCGCCGCGCGCGATTTGCGCGCGGGGCGGCCCGAGCCCCAGCCCACCGTCACCACGCCCTTGCCCAGGCGCTTGCGCGCAAGCGCCGCGCCGGCGCCGAGCGCCTTGAGCTTCGCCAGCGCGATGTCGCGCCGCATCGGCGCCATGCCGCAGTTGGTGCAGGGGAAAAGGTGCTGCGCCGGCACGTACTTGAGCGCGTTGCGGATAGTGGCGGCGACCTCCTGCGGCGTCTCGACCTTGTCGGAGGCGACGTCGATCACGCCGACCAGCACGTCCTTGCCCTTCAGCAGCTTCATCAGCTCGGGTGGCACGTGCGAGTGGATGCATTCGAGCGACACCTGCTTGATCTTGCTCCTGGCGAGCGCGGGGAAGATCTCCTCGTACTGGCGCCATTCGCCGCCGAGGGTCTCCTTCCAGTCGAGGTTCGCCTTGATGCCGTAGCCGTAGCAGATGTGCACGCAGGTGGTGCACTTCAGGCCCTGCGCGGCGCGCTCCAGCGCCGCCACGCCCCATTTCTTCACGTCGTCCATGTAGACGTTGAAGGCGGGCTCGTCGAACTGGATGACGTCCACGCCATCCTTCTCCAGCGCGCGCGCCTCCTGGTTGAGGAGCTCGGCGAAGGCCATCGCCAGCTTCACCTTGTCCCCGTAGTAGCGGTCGGCGATGGTGTCCACGATGGTCATCGGCCCCGGCATGGTGATCTTGAGCTTCTTCCGCGTGTGGGCGCGCGCGAGCTTCGCTTCCGCCTCGTGCACGCGGCCCTTCAGGCGCAGCGGCCCGACCACCACCGGCACCATGGCGTCGTAGCGGTTGTTGCGGATGCCCATCTTCACCTTGTGCTCGAAGTCGATGCCCTCGACGAACTCGAGGAAGCCATGCACGAAGTGCTGACGCGACTGCTCGCCGTCGGTGACGATGTCCAGCCCCGCGTCCTCCTGCTCCTTCAGCCACAGGAGCGTCGCGTCGCGCTTGGCCTTGGCGAGGTCCTCGCCTTGCGCCTTCCAGGCGGGCCAGAGCTTGTCGGTTTCGGCGAGCCAGAAGGGCTTGGGCAGGCTGCCGGCAATGGTGGTCTCGAACATGGTTCCTCCTCGCGGCTATGATAACCGCGCATGCGACGAGCGAAGCGCAAGGCGGCCCCCCGGAAGCTCGTGTGCCTCGAGACGTACTGGGGCGACCACCAGGCACGCGCCTTCCGCGCGCCGTCGGTGCTGCCGTTCTTCGAAGGCCTCGGGCGCCTGCTCGAGCCGCCGCTCGCCATCGCCCACCGCCACGTTGGGACGCTTTCCCAGCTGGCGGCCTATACGCGCCGCAACGAAGGCGTGCTCTGGCGCGACCCGGAGGCGTTCGACGCGCCGGTGTATTACCTGTCGTTCCACGGCTCGCCGGGGCGCATCCATACGGCGCTCGCGCGCCTCGGGCCCGCGACGCTCACGCGCGCGTTCGCAGGCTGGGGCGAGAGCTACGACAACCTGGTGTACTTCGGCGCCTGCAGCGTGTTCGCCGGCAAGCGCGGCGAGCGCTTCGCCGCGAAATTCCTCAAGGCCTCGCGCTGCCGCGCGGTGCTCGGCTACGCCTCCGACGTGGACTGGATGGAAAGCATGCTCGCCGACCTGCTGTTCCTCAGGCGCTTCTACGCCGACGCGGACCCGTGGCGCCACCTCGAGGCGATCCACGCCTCGGTGCTCGAGGACTTCGCGCCGGCGCGGCGCCTGGGCCTGCGCCTGTTCAACGGCCGCTGAACGGCGTCAGCCCGCCGGGCGGGATTCCCGCATCGGCGCGAGCCAGGCGAGCACCGCGAGCTGCATGGCGCCCAGGCCGAAGAGCGCCACCGCGTAGCCCTCCGGGGAATAGCGGCCGTCGGTCACCGGGTAGAGCCGCAGCACCGCGCCGATGCCCCACTGGAAGAGGAATGAGGCGCTGAACATCAGCACATTGGACGCGGTATTGACGCGGCCGGTCATTTCCGGCGGGAAGAGCGGCGTGAACAACGCGTAGGCGAGCGAAGCGGAGATGGCCGTGAAGCCGTAGACCGCGAGGATCACCGGCAGCCCTCGCGTCACGCCCGAGGCGAGCAGCAGGAACATCGCCACCGAGACCGCGAGGCCGATCTTGTAGGTGGTCATGCGCGAGACGCCGGCGCGCGCCAGGCGGTCGCTCGAGACGCCGAAGAACACCGAGCCGAACGCGTAGGCGATGGCGGTCGCGAGCAGCAGCTGCGCCACCGCCGCGCGCGGCTCGCCCGCGATGTCGTAGAGCCAGGGCGCAAGCCACAGGCCCTGCAGCGCCTGGTAGGCCGCATGGCAGATGACGAGCGGCGTGGCGATGCGCCAGAACGGCAGCGAGCGGAATATCGTGCCGAAGCCGGCGACCTGCGCGCGCAGCGTCTGTCCGCGGCCCGGCAGCGGCTTCTCCGGCACGATGAAGAAGATGAGCGAGGCGGCAAGCACCGACGCGGCGGCAAGGCCGTAGAAGAGCACGCGCCAGCCGAAGGGCCCGAGCAGCGCCTCCACCGGCGCCGTGGCCGAGAGTCCGCCCAGGCCGCCGATGCCGAGGTAAAGGCCGTTCAGCGTCGCCATGCGCGAGAGCGGAAACCAGAGCGAGAAGGCCTTGATCGCCCCCATCAGCCCGCCCGAGACGCCGAGGCCGATCAGCGCGCGGCCGATGGAGAGCGTGGCGAGGTCCTGCGCCAGGCCGAAGACCAGCGCGCCCGTGCCCGCCACGCACATCAGCGCCGCTACCACACGCCTTGGGCCGTAGCGATCCAGCAGCACGCCGAGCGGCAGCTGGAACGCTGCGAAGGCGAGCAGGTACATCGAGGTGAGGAAGCCCAGCTCCTGCGGCGAGAGCGCGAAGTCGCGCGCCAGGTCC
>DASWBP010000344.1:0-15798 GCA_036390555.1 Burkholderiales bacterium
CGTTCACCTTCAGCCTCGATCCGCTGCAGGGGCTGGCCGCCATGACCGGGGTCTATGTCGGCGGCTCCGCCGGCGGGCTGGTGACCGCGGTGCTGCTTGGCCTGCCGGGCACGCCCTCGGCCATCGCCACCACCTTCGACGGCCATCCGATGGCGAAGAAGGGCGATCCGGGTCGCGCGATCTGGCTCGGCATCTGGGCCTCGTTCTTCGGCGGACTGCTCGGCGGCGTGTTCCTGATCGCCGCCACCGGGCCGCTGGCGCGCATCGCGCTGCAGTTCGGTCCCTGGGAGTTCTTCTCGCTGTTCATCCTTGCGCTGTCGATGGTGGCGGGCCTGGTGGAAGGCTCGCTCGCCAAGGGGCTGATCTCGGGCGCGCTCGGCTGCGTGGTCACGATCCTCGGCAGCGATCCGGTGATGGGGCAGGAGCGGCTGGCGCTCGGCGTTCCATTCCTCAAGGGCGGCGTCGATTTCCTGCCGGTGCTGATCGGCGTGTTCGCCTTTGCGCAGATCATGACCGAGCTCGAGCGTGGCGCCGGTCCTCGCAACGCCGCGGCGCTGGCGCAGGCCGCGAACCTCTCCGTGCGACAGTTGCGCGTGATCTGGGAGGTCCTCTCGCGCCCGTTCATGCTGCTGTGGACCTCGTTCATCGGCGTGCTGATCGGCGTGCTGCCGGCCATCGGCGGCAGCGCAGCGAGCATGATGGCCTACGACCAGGCGAAGAAGCTCTCCAGGCACCCGGAGCGCTTCGGCACGGGCACGCCGGAGGGCATCGTCGCCTCGGAATCGTCCAACAATGCCAACGTCGGAGGTTCGCTGGTCACCATCATGGCCTTCGGCATCCCGGGCGACGCGGTCACCGCGGTGATGCTCGGCGCACTCACGATCCACGGCATCCAGTCCGGGCCGCTGTTCATCTCGCAGAACGCGCAGCTCGCCTACGGCATGTTCGCTGCCTACCTGGTGGCGCACCCGATCATGGTGGCGATCCTGTGGGCGGGCTCGCGCTGGATGCTGCGCGTCACCACCGTGCCCCAGGCCGTGCTGTTCCCGGTGGTGCTGGTGCTGTGCGTGATCGGCGCCTACGCGCTCAACAACACCATGGGCAACGTCTACATCCTTCTCAGCTTCGGCGTGCTCGGTTACGGCATGGTGAAGTTCGGCTTCCCGCTCGCGCCGTTCATCCTCGGGGTGATCCTCGGCGACCAGATCGAGATCAACCTGATCCGCGCCATCATGACCGACCCGAACCCCTGGCTGTTCCTCTCCCGGCCTATCTCCGGATTGCTGATCGCAGGCTCGGTGGCCTCGGTGGCCTTCGCGCTCTGGCAGCACCGCCGCCAGCAGCGGCGTCTGGCGCAAAATGGCGGCGATGGGGATGCGGACTTCTGATTGACGGAAGCTATACTGGCGCCCCAGACACGAATCGAACGTGCGACCTGCCCCTTAGGAGGGGGCTGCTCTATCCACTGAGCTACCGGGGCGCGCGACGCGATTTTACTCGCTTGAGACTGCTGCTACTTCCGCTGCTGCTGTTCGGCTTCGTCGGCGCCGCCGCCGCGCAGGCCTGGTCCTGGGACGACGGCACGGTGCCGTTCGTCGTCACGCCCAACGAAATCGTCGAGCGCATGCTACGCATGGCTGAGGTGAAAGCGGGCGACACGCTGATCGACCTCGGCTCGGGCGACGGGCGCATCGTCATCGAGGCCGCCAAGCGCGGCGCCAAGGGCCTCGGCGTGGACATCGACCCGGCGCTGGTGCGGCTCGCCACCGAGAACGCGCAGAAGGCCGGCGTCGCGTCGCTCGCGCGCTTCGAGACGCGCGACATCTTCGACACCGACCTTTCGGGCGCGAGCGTGGTCGCGTTCTACCTGCTGCCCGAGGTGAACGCGAAGCTCCTGCCGCGCCTGCTTGCGCTCAAGCCCGGCACGCGCATCGTCTCGCACGATGGCGGCATCGGCGACTGGCCGGCCGACGAGCGCCTGGAGATGCGCACGCCCGAGAAGGCGGTGGGCGTGGGCGGCGTCTCGCGCGTCGAGCTGTGGATCGTCCCGGCCCGCGCGGAGGGACGCTGGGTGGGCGAAGTGCCGCAGCACGGCGGACGCTGGCGCTTCGACATCGCGCAGAGATTCCAGGAGCTCGACATCCAGGCGGGCGCCGAAGGGCGCGACCTGCTGGTGCGCGCGAGCCGCTTGCGCGGCAACGAGATCAAGATGATGGTCACCGGCATCGTCGGCGCTCGCGCCTGGAACCACTTCTTCGAAGGCCAGATCGAGGGCGGCCGCATCGCCGGCCGCCTGTGGGTTTCCGACGGCAACCAGACGAGGGCTTATCCATGGACGGCGACAAGGCAGTGAAGCCCAGAGTGCTGCTCTCAGTGCCCGATGGCGTGTTCCTCGTCGCGGGCATGGTGATCGGCGTGGGCATCTTCAAGCTGCCGGGCCTCGTGGCCGCGAGTGCCGCGAGTCCCACGCACTTCTTCCTCGCCTGGATCGTGGGCGGCATCGCTTGCCTGTGCGGCGCGCTGGTCTACGCCGAGCTCGCCTCGCGCTACCCGGAGACCGGCGGCGAATACCTGTTCTTGCGCCGCGGCCTGGGCGACGGGGCGGCGTTCGTGTTCGCCTGGTCGCGCATGACCGTGATCCAGACCGGCGCCATCGCCGCAGTGGCCTTCGTCTTCGGCGAATACGCCACGCAGCTTGTCGCGCTCGGCCCGTCCAGCGCGGCGGTGTGGGCTGCGATCGGCGTCGCGCTCCTCACCGGGCTCAACCTCATCGGCACGCTGCAGTCCAAGACGCTGCAGAAGGTGATGGAAGTGCTCCTCATCCTCGCGCTCGCCGCGATCGCCATCGGCGGCATCGTCGCCGGCGGCGCGCCGGCGCAGCCGGCGAAGGGCGCGGGCGGCAGCGCCTTCACGCTGATGATGATCTTCGTGCTCTACACCTTCGGCGGCTGGAACGAGGGCGCCTACCTCGCGGGCGAAGTGCGCGAGGCGCGGCGCAACATGGTGAAGGTGCTGGCGGGCGGCCTATTGCTCGTCACTGCACTCTATCTGATCGTCAACTGGGGCTACTACCGCGTGCTCGGCCTGGGAGGCATGGCACAGTCCAAGGCCATCGCGGCGGACACCCTGCGTGCCTTCGCCGGCGAGTGGGCGGCGCTCGCCGTGGCGGTCATCGTGTGCGTCTCGGCGCTCACCACGATGAACGCGGCGATCTTCACCGGCGCGCGCACCAACTGGGCGCTCGGCCAGGACTATCGCCTCTTCGCGCGGCTCGGCAACTGGCGCGAGAGCGGCTCTACGCCCGCCAACGCCCTGCTGCTGCAGTTGGCGATCATGCTGGTGCTCATCTGGGCCGGCTCGACCACGCGCGACGGCTTCGAGGCGATGGTGGCTTATGGCCTGCCCGTGTTCTGGGCCTTCATGCTGCTCACGGGCATCACGCTGTTCGTCTTCCGCGCGCGTGGCGAGAGCGCACCGGCGTTTCGCGTGCCGCTCTACCCGGTGATCCCGAGCGTGTTCCTCGCGATGTGCGCGTTCATGCTGTGGTCGAGCTTCGACTACGT
This sequence comes from Burkholderiales bacterium, assembly GCA_036390555.1. Lineage (GTDB taxonomy): Bacteria > Pseudomonadota > Gammaproteobacteria > Burkholderiales > SG8-39 > JAABQT01. The sequence continues at coordinate 3,564 of DASWBP010000344.1, forward strand.
CGCGAACTCGCCCTACGGGCCGAAGTTCGGCGTGCTGGTCGGCGCGGGGCTCGCCGTGATGGCGGCGGGCATTCCCCTGTACTTCCTCGCGCGGCGCAAGTGAGCTGCGCGCGCCGGCGCCCGTGACCCTCACCGAGCTGCGCTACATCGTTGCGGTGGCGCGCGAGCGGCATTTCGGCCGCGCGGCGCAGTCCTGCTTCGTGTCGCAGCCGACGCTGTCGGTGGCGATCAAGAAGCTGGAGGACGAGCTCGGCGTGGCGCTCTTCGAGCGCGGGCCGGGCGAGGTGAGCGTGACCCCCGTGGGCCAGCGCGTCGTCGAGCAGGCGCAGCGCGTGCTGGAGGAGGCGGCGCACCTGAAGGAGCTCGCCACCGCCGGGCGCGACCCGCTCGCGGGCACGCTGCGCCTGGGCGCGATCTACACCATCGGCCCGTACCTGCTGCCCAAGCTCATCCCGATCCTGCGCAAGGCCGCGCCTTCGCTGCAGCTGCTCATCCAGGAGAACTTCACGCACCGTCTCGCGGAGATGCTCAAGCAGGGCGAGGTGGACGTGATCCTCGTCGCGCTGCCGTTCTCCGAGCCGGGCGTGGTGACGCGCGCGGTGTACGACGAGCCGTTCCTGGTCGCCGTGCCGCAGGGCCATCCGCTGGAAAGGAGGAAGCACATCGCCGCGGACGAGCTCGCCAGGGAGAGCCTGCTGCTGCTCGGCGCGGGACACTGCTTCCGCGACCAGGTGCTCGATCTCTGCTCGAGCGTGCACCGCTCCAGCCGCGGCGGCCTGGCGAAGACGCTGGAAGGCGGGTCGCTGGAGACCATCCGCCAGATGGTGGCGAGCGGCGTCGGCGTCACCGTGCTGCCCTCGACCTCGGTAGGCCCGGCGGATATGGGCAGCGAGTTGATCAAGGTGCGGCCCTTCGCGCGCCCGGTGCCCGACCGGCGCGTGGTGCTCGCCTGGCGCAAGAGCTTTCCGCGGCCCGAGGCGATCGAAGTGCTGCGGCAGGCGATCCTCGCCTGCGACCTGCCGCAGGTGACGAAGATTTCCGGCCTGTGAGCTATTTGACTGCGGGAACGCCCGCCGTGGGGGATCATCAAGCTTTTCTTGTTGGCCACAGGAGGATACCCATGACAATCGAACGAATACTCATTCACGGGCTGGCGGCGACCGCGTTGTCGCTGGGTGCCGCCGCGGCGGGCGCGCAGAGCGTGCGCGTCACCGTGTCGGGCGAAGTGGCGCCGGGAGTGTATGGCAGGGTGGACATCTCCAACCGGCCCTCGCCGCCGCCCCTCGTCTATCCGCAGCCGGTGGTGATCGTGAAGCAACAGCACACGGCCGTGATGTCGCCGATCTACATGCACGTGCCGCCGGGGCACGCGCGCGACTGGTCCAAGCACTGCCGGAAATACAACGCCTGCAACCAGCCAGTGTATTTCGTGACGTCGGCCGAGTACGAGCCGGGCTACAAGCACCCCGGCAGGGGTGCACAGAAGAGCGCCGGCAAGGGCAAGGGCAAAGGCAGGGACGACTGATCTAGACTTTCCGGCATGCCGGACCATGCCGGGCTGAACGCAGCTTCAATCTGGGTAGAGCGCTGGGCTCCGCTGATCCCGCGGGGCAGGGCGCTCGACCTCGCCTGCGGCGGCGGGCGCCACGCCCGCCTGCTTGCATCCCTCGGCTACGAAGTGCTCGCGGTGGATCGCGAGCCGCAGTCCATCCCCGGCGTGCGCTTCTTGCGCGCCGACCTCGAAGACGGCAGTCCCTGGCCGCTCGCCGGCGAGCGCTTCCAGGGCATCGTCGTCACCAATTACCTGCACCGGCCGCTGTTTCCGCTGATCGAAGCCGCGCTGGCGCCGGGCGGCGTCCTGATCTACGAGACCTTCATGCAGGGCAACGAGCGCTATGGCAAGCCGTCCAACCCGGCGTTTCTGCTCGCCCCCGGGGAACTGTGGGGGGCTTTCGCGAGTCTGCACCTCATCGCGTTCGAGCAGGGCCGCGCGCTTGAGCCGAAACCAGCGATGATTCAACGACTTTGCGCGGCCCGGCGCTGAAAGGCGATAGAATCGCGGCCACATCGCCGCTGTAAGGAGCACCCCATGATCACCGGCAGCCTGGTCGCCATCGTCACACCCATGTTCGAGGACGGACGCCTGGACATGGCGCGTTTCCGCGAACTCATCGACTGGCACGTCGCCGAGGGCACCGACGGCATCGTCGTCGTCGGCACCACGGGCGAGTCGCCCACCGTGGACTTCGACGAGCACAAGGAGCTGATCCGCGTCGCCGTGGACCACGCCAAGGGCCGCATCCCTATCGTCGCCGGCACCGGGGGCAATTCCACCGCTGAAGCGATCGAGCTCACCGAGTCGGCGAAGAAGGCGGGCGCGACCGCGTGCCTATCGGTGGTGCCGTACTACAACAAGCCGACGCAGGAAGGCTTGTACCGGCACTTCCGCAAGGTCGCGGAGACCGTGGACCTGCCGATGATCGTCTACAACGTGCCGGGGCGCACGGTGGCCGACCTGCAGAACGACACGGTGATGCGCCTGGCGCAGGTGCCGGGCATCATCGGCATCAAGGACGCCACCGCCAACATCGAGCGCGGCACGGACCTGGTGAAGCGCGCGCCGCGCGGCTTCGCCATCTACAGCGGCGAAGACGCGACCGCGCTGGCGCTGATTCTGCTGGGCGGCCACGGCGTGATCTCGGTGACGGCCAACGTCGCGCCGCGCCTGATGCACGAGATGTGCGCGGCGGCGCTGGTGGGCGACGTGAAGAAGGCGCGCGAGCTCAACCTGCGGCTGCTCGGTCTGCACCAGAAGCTGTTCGTCGAGGCGAATCCGATCCCGGTCAAGTGGGCGCTTGCGCAGATGGGGCGCATCGAGCCGGGCCTGCGCCTGCCGATGACGCCGCTCTCGGAGAAGTGCCACGACGTGGTGCGCGAGGCGCTCGCCGAGGCGGGCATCACGATCCCCGGACTGCGCGTGGTGGAGAAACGGGCTTGAGAATTGCGCTGGCGGTCGCAGCCCTGGTCCTCGCCGGCGGCTGCAGCAGTCTCGGCGTTTCGGACGCCGGCAAGGCGGACTACAAGACGGCCAAGACGCTGCCGCCGCTCGACATCCCGCCCGACCTGAGCGCGCCCTCGCGCGACGGGCGCTACGCACTGCCCGAGAACGCGAAATCGGCGACCACGCTTTCCGGCTACCAGGCGGGGCGCACCATGCAGGCAGCGCCGGGCACGAGTTCAGTGCTGCCCTCGGCGAAAGGCATGCGCGTCGAGCGCGACGGCAGGCAGCGCTGGCTGGTGATCGAGGAGCCGCCGGAGAAGCTCTGGCCGCTGGTGCGCGAGTTCTGGCAGGAAACCGGCTTCGTGCTGCGCCTGGAGCAGGCCGAGCTCGGCATCATGGAAACCGACTGGGCCGAGAACCGCGCCACCATCGCCGACTCGTGGCTGACGCGCACGCTGGGCGGCATGCTCAGGTCGGCGCACGGCACCGACGAGCGCGACAAATACCGCACGCGCCTGGAGCGCACGCCGACCGGCGGCACCGAGGTGTACATCAGCCACCGGGGCATGGAGCAGGTGTTCAGCGACGCCGGCAACCGCACCGACGGTCCGCAGAATCCCGTCTGGCAGGCGCGCGCCGCGGACCCCGAGCTGGAGGTCGAGATGCTGCGGCGCCTGATGGTGCGCCTAGGCACGCCGGGCGAGGCCGCGAAGACGATGCTGTCGTCGGCGCAGCCGCCGCAGCGCGCGGCGCTGAAGAAGGGGCTGGACGGCAACGAGCTGCTCGAGGTGGCCGAGCCCTTCGACCGGGCCTGGCGGCGCGTGGGCCTCGCGCTCGACCGCGTCGGCTTCACCGTCGAGGACCGCGACAGGCAGAAGGGCGTGTATTTCGTGCGCTACGCCGACCCGGAAGCCGAGATGGCGCGCAAGAGCGCGGAGAAGAGCATGTTCTCCTGGCTCGCCTTCTGGCGCGAGGACGGCCCGAAGGTGAAGCCCGAGCAGTACCGCGTCGCAGTTCTCGGCGGGGCCGACAGCAGCCGCGTGCAGGTGCTCGACAAGAACGGCGCCGCCGAATCCTCGCCGACCTCGCGGCGCATCCTCACCCTCCTGGAAGAACAGCTCAAGTAGTGCGCTTCGCGTCGCTCGGCAGCGGCAGCAAGGGCAACTGCCTGGTCGCCGAAGCCGCGGGCAGCCGCGTGCTGCTCGACTGCGGCCTCGCACCGCGCGAGACGGCGCGGCGGTTGGGGCGCCTGGGCCTCGCGCCGGCCGACATCCACGGCATCGTGCTGACCCATGAGCACGATGATCATGCCGGCCAGGCCTATGCGTTCGCCGCGCAGCACGGCATCGCGGTGCACCTCACGCACGGCACGCGCCGCGCGCAGGAAGCGGCAGGCAAGGCCGCCGCCGGCGTCGCGCTGAACGAGATCCGCGCGGGGGAGCCCTTCGCGGTGGGCGCCATCCGCGTGGAGCCGTTCACCGTGCCGCACGACGCGCGCGAGCCGGTGCAGTTCGTGCTCGGCGATGGCGCGCGGCGCCTCGGCGTGCTCACCGACCTGGGCGCGCCGACGGCGCATGTCGAGGCGATGCTCGGCGGCTGCGACGCGCTGGTGCTGGAGACCAACCACGACCTGCAGATGCTGTGGGGCGGCGACTACCCGAAGTGGCTCAAGGAGCGCATCGCCGGCCCCTTCGGCCACCTGGACAACGCATCGTCGGGGCGCCTGCTCGCGGCGCTCGAGCGCTCGCGGCTGAAGCACGTGATCGCGGCGCACCTCTCGCAGCAGAACAACACTGCGCAGCTCGCGCGCGCGGCGCTTGCCGCAGCGCTGGGCTGCGGCGAGGACTGGATCGGCGTCGCCACGCAGGACGACGGCTTCGGCTGGCGGGAGATCTAGAGCCCGAGCGTGCTGGCGGAGACGCCGGGGAACGACGCGGCCCAGATCTCCATGAAGCGGCCGCGCATGGCGAGCGCCTCGGTCTGGTCGTGGAGGCCGAGCGCCCCGCGGAAGAACTGCGCCACCGGGCGGCGCAAGTAGTGGTCCTGGTCGATGACCAGGAAGCTGTCCTGGATGCTGCGGATTTCCTCGTGCGTGCAGTTCACCTGGATCGCATGCGCGTAGCGTGCCAGCAGCGCCATCATGCGCGGGCAATTGCGCGTCAGGTGCCCCGGGTCGTGCACCGCGATGTAGACGCGTCGCGTGCGGCTGGCGGCAAGGAACTGGCGCAACTGCTCGATGCGCGCCGGTGCGTTGAGGCGCAGCGCCGAAAGGTCGGGATCGAAGATGCGCAGCTCGCGCCCCGGCGCCGCGAGCAGCCGGTCGGCGGCGTGCTGGAAGTCGGCCTCCGTCTCGAACTGCAGGTATTCCGGACCGCCTTCGCTCATGCCTGTTCCTCCAGATGCACGTACCCGGCGCGGTACCACTCATAGAGTAGATCGGCGCGGGCGCCCGGCACAAGGGCGCGGCGCCGGTCGGCGAGGCGCCGCAGGCCGCGCGCCGCGCCCGCGTCCTCGCCGTTCAGGTACAGCCGCGCGCCGCGGTAGAGCATCTGCGTGCGGCGATCGAGCACCACGGCCTGCCGGCGCAGGCGCCGCGCGAACGCGGCGCTCGCCAGCGGGCGGCGCGGCGGCGCAAAGGCGACGTGCGGCTTGGGCGTCGTGAGGTAGCGGCCGAGGAAGCGCTCGACGTCCGCGCCGCTCCAGCGGATGCGCGCGAGCGTGGCGCGCGCGTGCGCGACCATGGCGCGCGGCAGCTCGGCGGCGCGGCGCGCGGCGCGCAGGTCCGGATCGCGGTACCGCGCGCGCGGCAGGCCGCGCTCATGCAGGAAGTCGAGGAACGCCGCGGCGAGCTCCTCGCCTTGCGGCGCGCGCAGGCCGATGGAGCAGGTCATGCACTCGTCGAGCGCCACGCCGTCGTGGCCCCAGCCCGGCGGCAGGTAGAGCAGGTCGCCGGCCTCGACGAGAACCTCGTCTTCGGCGGCGAAGCCCTCGATCAGCTTGAGCGGCGCGCCGGCCGCGAGCCGCCAGCGCCGCGGCCGCGCGAGGCGCCAGACGCGGCGGCCGGCCGCCTGCACGAGGAACACGTCGTAGGAGTCGAAGTGCGGCCCGACGCCGCCGCCGGGCGCGGCCCAGCTGACCATGACGTCGTCGAGGCGCGCCTGCGGCAGGAAGGAGAACGCGCGCAGCAGTCGGTCGGCGGCCGCCAGGTGCAAGTTGACGCCGTTCACCAGCAGCGTCGAGTTGCGCTGCAGCGCAATGCGCGCGAACGGCCCCTGCTCGGCGCGCCAGCGCTTGCCGGTGCGCTGCACGAAACGCGACTCGACGTCGGGCCGCGCGGCCAGGCGCAGGAGCTCTCGTCGTGTGGCGACGCCGCGCCACCCGGGGAGCGCGCCACGCACGAGCAGCGGGCGCTTCTGCCAGTGCCGCCGGAGAAATTGCTGCGCGGACAACCCACCTAGCAGCCGTTCTTGCATCGCCGGATTATATGTGTCGCTCGCGCAACGCCGCGCGCACGGCGCTTGCCCTGCGGCAAACGATGTGATTTAGAATCGGCCGCGAAGAGCGACGCCATGCTGCAGCCGGGACAAGCCGCGCCCACCTTCGTGCTTCCGGACGCCGACATGCAGAACGTGAGCCTGTCTGCATTCAAGGGACGCAAGCACGTGGTGCTCTATTTCTATCCGCGCGATGGCACGCCGGGCTGCATCCTCGAGGCTGCGGAGTTCTCGGACCACGAAGACCAGTTCGGCAGGCACGACTGCGTGATCCTCGGCATTTCGCGCGACGACTGCCTGTCGCACGCGGAGTTCCGCGACAAGCACGGCTTGTCGATCGGCCTGCTCTCCGATCCCGAGGGCGAGGTCTGCCGCCGCTACGGCGTGCTGCAGGAGAAGGAAACCGACGGCGTGCGCCGCGAATGCCTGGTGCGCTCGACCTTCGTCATCGACAAGCAGGGCGTGATCCGGCACGCGCACTATGGTGTCGCGCCGCGCGGCCACGCCACCGAGATCTACGACGTCGTCAAGCGCCTGAAGTCCTGAGGGGCTATCATCGCGGCGCGTGAGCCGCCGGCCGAGCGCCGCATCGCGGGCGGCGGACTCACCGGGAGCACGGGGCCCGCCAGATGATGGAAGTGCTGTCCTACGGCATCGGCACGCTGATCGCGCTGGCGATCTTCGTGTCGCTCGCGTTCCTGTTCATCGCCGACATCACGCAGAAGAAGCACGGGGTGCTGCGCAACTACCCCGTGGTCGGCCACCTGCGCTACTTCTTCGAGCAGCTCGGCGAGTACTTCCGCCAGTACTTCTTCTCCGGCGACCGCGAGGAGATGCCTTTCAACCGCGCCACGCGCGCCTGGATCTACCGCCTGGCGAAGGACGAAGGCGGCACCATCGGCTTCGGCTCGACCTACGACCTGCACCAGCCGGGCGCGCTGATCTTCGTCAACCACCCGTTCCCGGTGCTCGACGAGGAGCGCCTGCCGACGCCCGCGCTCACGCTCGGCGAGGGCTACTGCAAGGAGCCGTTCACCGCGCGCTCGATCGTCAACGTGAGCGGCATGAGCTACGGCGCCATCTCGGCGCCGGCGGTGCGCTCGCTGTCGCGCGGCGCGGCGGTCGCCGGCTGCTGGCTGGACACGGGCGAGGGCGGCCTCTCGCCCTACCACCTCGAAGGCGGCTGCGACATCGTCATGCAGATCGGCACCGCGAAGTACGGCGTGCGCGACGCGCAGGGCAACCTGTCGGCGGAGCGCCTGCTCGAGCTCGCCAAGGTGGTGAAGGCCTTCGAGATCAAGCTGTCGCAGGGCGCCAAGCCCGGCAAGGGCGGCGTGCTGCCGGGCAGGAAGGTCACCGCCGAGATCGCGCAGATCCGCGGCATTCCCGAGGGGCGCGACTCGATCAGCCCGAACCGGCACCGCGACATCTCCAACATGAACGAGCTGCTCGAGCGCATCGCCTGGATCCGCGGCCTCACCGGGCGGCCGGTGGGCGTGAAGACTGCGATCGGCGGCTGGCGCTTCATGAACGAGCTGGGCGAAGTGGTGCAGAAGAAGGGCCTGGAGTTCGCCCCGGATTTCCTGGTGATCGACGGCGGCGAGGGCGGCTCGGGCGCTGCGCCGCAGGCGCTCGCCGACCACATGGGCCTCTCCATCGACGAGGCGCTGCCGCGCGTGGTTGACGCGCTGATCGAGACAGGCCTGCGCAGCCGCATCCGCGTGGTGGCCTCGGGCAAGATCGTCAACTCGGCGCGCGCCGCCTGGGCGCTATGCGTTGGCGCGGACTTCGTCAACACCGCGCGCGGCTTCATGTTCTCGCTGGGCTGCATCCAGGCGCTGCGCTGCCACCAGAACACCTGCCCGACCGGCGTCACCACGCACAACAAGCGCCTGCAGCGCGCGCTGGTGGTGGAGGAGAAATACCAGCGTGTCGCCAATTACGCGCTGAACATGAACCGTGAGATCGACATGATCGCGCACTCCTGCGGCGTGCGGCACGCGCGGGAGCTCAAGCGCGAGCACGTGCGCATCGTGCAGGGAAACCACCAGTCCATCGCGCTCAGCATGCTCTACCCCTACCCGGAGCCCAAGGCGCGGGTGAAGGCGGCATGAGGCAGCGGTCGGGGTGCCTGGCATGAGCCGCGTGCCGGCTCCCTGGCGATCGCGCCCCGCGCGGCTTGCGCTCGCCGCCTTGCTGGCGCTCGCTGCGCCGCTGGCGCTCGCGCTCAGCCCCGAGGCAAAGGAGTGGCTCGCGATCACTGCGAAGCTGGAACCCGTGCAGTGCGAGAAGCGCCAGCTGCGCCGCCAGATCGTCCTCGCGGAAGCGGAAAATCGCGCGGCGGATGCGAAGAAGCTGCGCGCGCGCGCCGCCGCGCTCGGCCGCGACAAGGAGACCGCGCGGCTGGAAAAGCGCCTCGCGGCCCTCGAGGCGCGCCTCCTCGACAGCCAGGGACGACCGCGCAACGCCGAGGACCTCGACGCGATCAGCCTGCAGCAGCGCCAGGCCTTCTACCGCTGCGAATGAAGCTGCGCACGCTCCTCGCGCTCGCGGCAGTGCTCGCCGGTTGCGCGATGCAGCCTCAAGTGCCGGCGGGGCCCGGCGCGGCGGCACTCGGCAAGGTGGCGGTCGTCGCCGGCAGCGGTGCGCCCGAGATCAGCTTCGAGGGCTTCGCGCGCGGCCGCGCGGAGGGCGCCGCGGCAGGCGCGGGAATGTCGTTCCTCGCTTGCGCGGCATCCCTGGGTCCGGGCACCTGCGCCGGGCCGTACTGCGGAGCGGTGGTGCTGCTGTGGTTCGGGGTCTGCGGGATTGCCAGCGTGGTGGGCGGCGCGGTGGGCGCGGGCAGCGCGATGGACGCGAAGACGGCGGCAGCGGCGGAAGCGCGCATGCGCGCCGCCCTCGACACGAACGCCATCCAGGAATCGCTGCGCTTGAATATCGAGGCCGCGGCGCGCGCGCATGGCGTGCAGCCGGCGGAGCGCGCCGAGGCCGACACGCTGCTCGAGGCGACGCTGCTCAAGGCGGGCACCGCGGGGGGCGGCATCAACGAGCCAGTGGGGCTGTACATGGAAGTGCGTGTGCGATTGCTGCGCGCCGCCGATGGCGCCGAGGTCTACAGCGCGCGCGTCCTGCACGTCGGCCCGCGGCTCAAGCTCGTGGACTGGGCCGGCGGCGGCGGCGACCGGCTGCTGCGCGCGCTCGACGCAGGTTACGAAGCGCTCGGCGCGCACATCGCCGACGGCGTGTTCCTCCTGTATCCGTTCCCGTCGCAGGAGGCTGGCTGGGCGGGCACATTGTCTGCGGCATTCGGCCTTGCGCCGCTCGACCCGCCGACGCGTGGCACCGCCACCGGCGCCACGCTCATGGAATGGTTCGAGTGGCCGGCAGTGAGTTCGCTGCAGCCCGTGCTGCGCTGGCAGGCGTTCCCGCGCGAGGCAGACCTCGCCACGGCGCCCGCGGACATGCGCCGCGTGCAGAACGTCACTTACGACCTGGTCGTCGCGCGCGAGCGCAATCTCGCGCCCGCCGAGACGGTGTACCGCAAGAGCGGTCTACCGCGCCCCGAGCACCGCCTGGCGACGCCGCTCGAGCCGGATGCGCGCTACTTCTGGACGATCCGCGCGCGCTTCGAGCTCGACGGACGGCCGCGCGTGACGGGGTGGGGCTCGACGCATTACCAGGCGCGCGACAGCGTGACTGCGCCTTCGGACCTCTCCTACAGATTCAGGACGCCGTGACCCCTAGTGCGGTCCCGGCTGGGCCTTGGCGCCGAGCCAGGAGTTCCACAGGCGGCGCGCAGGATCGATCACTTCCGAGGCGGTGAGCCCGACGCCGTGGCCGGCGGCGTCCGCCGCCGCGCCGTGCAGGTGCACGCCGAGGACGAGCGCCGCTTCCCCCGAGAGCTTCTGCGCGAGCAGCGCGCCGAGGATGCCCGAGAGCACATCGCCCATGCCCGCCGACGCCATGCCGGGGTTGCCGGTGGTGTTCACGAACCAGTGTCCGTCGCGCGCGACGAGCACGCTGCCGTTGCCCTTCAGGCCGACGTGCGCGTTCAGCTCTCGCGAGAGCTGCTGCGCGGCCGCGACGCGATCCTTCTGCACCTCCGGGATCTGCGTGCCGAGCAGGCGCGCCGCCTCGCCGGGGTGCGGCGAGAGGAGCGTCTCGGCCCTGCGCTTGGCGCAGGCGGCGCGCAGGTCCTTGTTGTCGGCGATGAGGTTGAGCGCATCCGCGTCGAGGACGCACGGCATGTCGCTGGCCAGCACGGCGCCGACGAGCGTCTCGGCGCGCTCGCTCTGCCCCAGGCCGGGGCCGATGACGATCGCGTCGAGGTCCTGCCCCAGCGCGTCGTCCGGGTGCCGCAACATGAGCTCCGGCGTCACCGGATCGAGGCTCGTCTCCTCCAGCATGCCCACGTAGACGCGGCCGGCGCCGAGCTTGAGCGCCGCGCGCCCGGCAAGCAGCGCGGCGCCCGTCATGCCCGTGGCGCCGCCGAGGATGGCGAGCGAGCCGGCCTTGCCCTTGTGGAAATTCCGCGGCCGGCGCTTGAGCGACTCGGAAAACAGCGCCGGGCTCGCCACCCAGGCATTCGGCCGCAGCAGCTTGCGCACGTCGAGGTCGAGGGTGGCGACGCTCACTTCGCCGCAATGATCCGGACCGTCCAGCGTGAGCAGGCCCGGCTTGAGCGCGATGAACGTAATGGTGTGCGTGGCGCGCACGGCGCGCCCGAGGATGCGGCCGCTGTCGGATTCGATGCCGCTGGGGATGTCGAGCGCGAGGCGCACGCAGTCCTGCGCGTTGGCATAGTCCACGAGCTTGGCAAACTCGCCCTCGATCTGGCGCGCCAGCCCAATGCCGAAGAGCCCGTCCACCACCAGGCCCCATCGCTTGTTCACCGGTAACGCGCCAACCTCCGCCGCGCCGGCCACCGTGACCCGGAAGAATTTCTGCTGCAGGATCTCCGCGACGATCCTTGCGTCGCCGCCGTTGTTGCCCGGCCCGGCGAGCACCAGCACGTCCTTGGCGTCCTGCGCGCACAGCCGCGCGGCAAGCGCCGCCGCGGCCGCGCCCGCGCGCTGCATGAGCGGCGCGTCCTTCGCCGCCTCCTCGATGCGGCGGATGTCCTTGGCGAGGTAAATGTGCTCGGACATGTTGGGATCAGACCCCAATTCCGACTCGCAAGCGGAATTGGGGTCTGACCCCGATTTTAAGGCCGCGGCGGGCGCTGCGCTTACTTCTTCGTGACCCCGAGCAGCGCGTCGGGCAGCCAGGTGGCGATCTGCGGGAAGGCGATGACGACGATGAGCGCCACCACCATCATGGCGAAGAACGGGATCGAGGCGAGCGCCACGTAGTTCGAGTCGCGGCCGCTCATCGTCTGCAGCACGAACAGGTTGAAGCCGAGCGGCGGCGTGAGCTCGGCGATCTCGACCAGCAGCACGATGAAGATGCCGAACCAGATGAGGTCGAAGCCCGCCGCCTCGATCATCGGCAGCACGATCGAGGTCGTCAGCACGATCATCGAGATGCCGTCGATCGCCATGCCGAGGAGCACATAGATCACCGCCAGCATGAAAATCAGCCCGTAAGGGCTGACCTGCAGCGAACTGACCCAGGCGGCGAGCGCACGCGGGATGCCGGTGAAAGCCATGCAAGAGCTCAGGAAGGCGGCGCCGGCGAGGATGAACAGGATCATGCACGACAGCCGGGTCGCGCCCATCAGGCTGGCGGAAAAGGTCTGCCA